>CBDVDA010000154.1:0-7636 GCA_965372635.1 uncultured bacterium
AGTCGAAGAAAAAACTGACAATCGACAGGCAGGGGGAAAGAGAGATCGAAATCAAACTCGATTCCAAGCGCCAGGTTCCGCAGCAAATTCCTCTCGACATCCTCTTTGTCCTCGATACGACGGGGAGCATGAGCGAGGAGATCAATCGCCTGAAGAACACCATTGAAATCATAAACCTCAACCTGACCGAACTCCCCTCTCGCCCGAAGGTCCGTTTCGGCATGGTGCTCTACAAAGACAGGGGAGACAGCTATGTGACGAAAAGGGTGCCGCTTACAGCGTCGCTTCAGGAGTTCAGGAAGCAATTGGCCAAGGTCAAGGCCGGTGGCGGCGGCGACCATCCCGAAGACCTCCAGTCGGCGCTTCATGAGACGATGAAGACGACGGCATGGAACGAAGAGGGCATCCGGCTTTCCTTCATTATTACCGACGCCCCGCCCCATATTGATTACGGCCAGAAATACAGTTATCTGGACGCCATGCAGGATGCGAGGAAGCAGGGGATCAAGGTCTTCAGCGTCGGCACGGGCGGCCTGAATATTATGGGGGAATATATCCTTCGGCAGATTTCACAGTATACCTCGGGCCGGTATATCTTTCTCACCTACGGCGAAAAGGGGGAGAGCGAAGGGGGAAAGCCGGGCAGCGTGAGCCACCATACGGGAAGCAACTTCGAAACGGGCAAGCTGGAGGCGATTATCATCCGCTTTGCAAAAGAAGAGATGAGGAACGCCACGGGCAGGGAGCAGGAGGCAGAAGAGGAGTATTTCACCGCCTCTAAAATCGACGACGAAGAGAAGGGCGAAACGCTGAAAAAACTCTTCGGCAAGGCGGTGTCGCAACTGATCGACTACGCCTCTATCTCCATTACGCCAGACACGCCGGTGTCGCTCTTTCCCTTTAAGGTGAAGGGCAAGGAACTTGCCTCAAACGGCGAGTATTTCGGCGAGCAGCTTATGCTTTCACTTTCCGCCAATAAATCCTTCAAAGTGCTGGAACGGAAAGACATTCAGGCCGTTGTTGACGAGATCAACTTCCAGCTTTCCGGGTACGTTCCCGAAGACGAGGCGGTGCAGGCGGGCGGACTGGCGGGGGCGAAGATGGTCATGACGGGGACTCTCTACGCGGGAGAGAAGAATTTTGAACTTTTCCTGAAGCTGCTGAGGGTGGAGACGGGAGAGGTCCTCTCCGTGACCAAGCTGGTCATCAGCAGGCAGCTTGGCCTTAGCTAATCCGGCCATTTATAAAGCCGTTCATTTGTGAATTCACATAACGACGTAAAGCGTCCAACTGCCCGTTACGGCGCTTTTCTCATCTTCCTTTCCGCCATCCTCTTCAGCGTCAATATCCTGCTTGTTAAGATTCTCCGCACTTCCACGGCCATCCCCGTGGTGGAGATCACCTTCGCCCGCTTCTTCCTCGGTCTGCTCATTGTGGCCGCCTACATCCGCCTCTCCGACGTGGCCTTCCGGCCCATCAATAAAAAGGTGCTCTACCTCCGGGGCTTTCTCAATGCAACGGCGGTGCTCATCCTCTTTTTCGCCGTGGAACAGACCACCATCACCAACGCCAACGTTCTCAACATGACCTATCCCATCTTCGTGGCCCTCTTCTCCCACGCCCTTATTGGCGAGCGGTTTCACTCCTCCGTCTTCCTGCCGCTCCTCATGACGGCCATCGGCGTCTGGATGGTGATTCAGCCCGATTTCAGCCGGATTGTTCCGGGCGACCTTATCGGGCTCGCCTCGGGCATCGTGGCGGCGCTTGCGATTATCTATCTTAGGGAACTTCGGAAGACGGACGACACGTTTGTCATCCTCTTTTACCTCTTTGCCGTGGGGACGGTCATGCTTCTCATCCCCACCATTCCCCTCTTCGTGATGCCTGATCTTTGGGAGTTGACCCTCCTCTTCCTCTGCTCGATATGCGGCGTGGCGGCCCAGTATTTTCTCACCCACGGCTATAAATTCATCTCCGCTGTGGGTGGCAGCATCGTCTCCGCCTCGCGGGTCTACATCGCCTCGCTCCTCGGCGTCGTCTTTTTCAACGACCCCGTCAATCTCATCCTCTTCCTCGGCACCGTGCTGATCGTTTCAAGCAACGTTTTTGTTTCCAAAATCGAATCTGCCTGATATTTCTCTTCACCTTTCAGCTATCCAAAAAAGTTGAAAATGTCAGTTTTCTTACTAGTATAGTATTTGTCATTCTGATAGAATCATACTAATTTTTCTCTTTAGTAGGTTAATCAAAGTCCAAAAATTTCATCAGGAGGTAGTTCACAATGGTAAGGACAAGTGTTTTTAGGTTTATCGTTTTAGCAATTTTATGTTTTTCATTTGCTTTTGCGCCTGCCCAAAAGGCAAGTGCAGAAGAATACGACATCTCGACTCTTGACATGGGTATCGGGGGGAGCCCCGGCTACATGTCGGCCTATTCTGGTTATGCTTCCGACGGTCAGCAGAGAGTCGCTCATTATTATGATGCGTCCAACAATCAGGATATTGTGTATGTTGTTGCCGGAGAAAGAGGGACGGGCCGGTATTCTTCTAGTCAATACATTTATCTGTATAAAAGTATAAATGGCGGAACGACCTTTTCTAAAAAGACAAGAGTTCATCCATGGTTTGGTAGGTATCCCAGTATGGCTGTCGGGGCGGACGGTACTATTTACGTCGTTTTTAACCGTGGCAGTGGGATCTACTTCACGAAAAGCACCGATGGGGGAGAAAGCTTTTCTCCGGCAATACGGATTGGTGGAGAAAAGCTTTCTCCCATCATCCGTCTCGATGATAATGGTCATATTCACGTTGTTTATGCCGATAGTTTCTATTCTCTTTTAACAAATGTATGGTATGCAAAGAGCACCAATGGGGGAGCTAGTTTTACGACAAAAAAAATCATTGGTTATAATTATCCGGCCTTTTCTGGTTATAAGAGAAATATGAATTTCGAGATCGATAACAATGGCGGGAAGATGTATTTTGCCTGGGTATCCACGTTTTCAGGTTCAAGTGTCCATAAGGTCATTTTCGCCAAGTCAGAAGACGAGGGAAATACCTTTTCCACAAAAATAATGGAAAGTTATCCGTCTCGTTTGGTGGATGTCTACCTGAAAAAGAAAGAAGACGGGTCGCTTTACCTACTTTGGAACAGGCTGGGCGCTTCCGGCGCCGATATCGTTCTCTCAAAGAGTGGTGATTTCGGCCAGACCTTCTCCGCACCGGCGACGGTCGTTCAGGGCGTCCCCATGGTGTCGGGCTGTGATGCACGCAAATGTTCTCAGCCTGCACAGACCTTCCCAACCATGGAAATTGACGGCAAGGGGGACATCTATGTCGCCTGGGCTCAATATGCCGGACATTTGAACGCCGAATCATTCTTTGCCCGAAGCACGGACGATGGAGCAACCTTCGGCGACCCCGTTGGCACTATACCGGGCCTGTTCCCGAGGATAGCCCTGGACGGGACGGGGAACGTTTATATCTGGACGGCGAAATGGCAGCGGTATCTTGCTTCACGCATGTATTTTTCCGTAGCCACCCCGTTGATCACCATGCTTCCGCCTGAGAATGTGGCGGCTGCCGATACGGGTTGCGACAATGGGGGGAGTCTGACGGTAACGTGGACGCTTTCGCCCGACGATCCCGCAGTGGGCGGCGGCAGGGATACGGTGACCGGTTACAACCTCTACAGGGCGGACATGGCAGGGGGGGCGTATGCGCTTCTCGGGACTGTTCCGGCAGGGATAGCCACTTATGAAGATTTCCCATTAACCGACGGGA
This sequence comes from uncultured bacterium, assembly GCA_965372635.1. Taxonomy (GTDB): domain Bacteria; phylum Desulfobacterota; class JADFVX01; order JADFVX01; family JADFVX01; genus CBDVDA01. The sequence continues at coordinate 3,783 of CBDVDA010000154.1, forward strand.
ACAGCTATTCATACATCGTCCGAGCGACGGACGGGACGAAAGAGTCGGAAGACTCCAACGAGTCATCGGCGTCATCCGCAAGGAACCTCCCACTTCCTCCGGCCGGAGTGGCTGCAGCGGATACACCCTACGATCTCGGCGGCAGTATCGATCTCTCATGGGCAACATCGCCCGATGACGGTGGCGGGCTGAACAACGTGGCCGGGTATAATGTCTACCGCTATTCTGCATCGAACGGGACCATTGTCTCTCTTACTTCCCTCACTCCGGGGAGTACGGGTTATGTCGATAATACCACCCTCGATACAGATACCTACTTCTACTTCCTGAAGGCTGCCGACAGCGTCTGTAGTTTGGAATCGCCCTCATCGACTATTGCCGAAGGGCAGTCTGTGAACAACCTGGAGGTACTTGGCGACGTGATAGGCGATATGCCGGGCATCCCGGCCAACAGCGTCAACAGCCTGACCCAGAAGGCGGATAACGCCCTGGCGTCACTCGACAAGGGCAATGAAGGCGCGGCTGTGAACAAGCTGGAAGCGCTTTTGAACGAGGTGAACGCTCTCTTTACCAGCGGCAGGATCGACGCGGCAACGAGGGATGCCCTGGCTGCCTATATCGGGGGGCTGGTCGATTATATCGGGAGCCTGTAAGAGATAATTCAAGTCAAATCGAAATATCAAAGCCCCATGCGATTGCATGGGGCTTTTTTTATTCCCTTCAACCTTGTCTTTTTTCTCGGCACACTCATGATCGTGGGAAGTAATGTCTTGACAGCGAGGATCGAATCGAAATAACCTGAAACCTCAGTTGGCCACGGATGAACACGGATAAACACAGATAAAAGATATATTCCTGAGGGAAAAAGATTTTACCCGAAAGGTGAGCCTTTCTTCCTTATAAGTTTTTGAAACATCAGTGTGAATCTGTGTATATCCGTGGTTAAATGATTTTTTAAGGAAGACTTGGAAAGAGAGCCAAGATGATGATATCACCTGAACTTAACCTGAATCTCCCCAGCTGGGTGGCGGAATTTCTCCCGCCTGCGGAGAAGGTCTACCCCACGCTACGGGAGCGGATGGCGCTTGCCGTCGAGCTTTCGCGGCTGAACGTGGAGCATGGCACGGGCGGCCCCTTCGGCGCGGCCATCTTCGATATGGAGACGGACCGGCTTGTCGCGGTGGGAGTAAACCTCGTGGAGAGTCTCAACTGCTCGATCATGCATGCCGAGGTGGTGGCCATTATGCTGGCGCAGCAGGCGGCGGGGCGTTTTGATTTAAGTGGGATCGACGGGCAGGGGGGGGCGGCTATGGAGTTGGTGGCGAGCACCGAGCCCTGCGCCATGTGCTTCGGCGCCATCCCCTGGTCCGGGGTGAGGCGGCTCGTCTGCGGGGCTAGGGACGGCGATGCACGGGGGATCGGTTTCGACGAGGGACCGAAGCTGTCAAGTTGGGCCGGTGCGTTGGAAGATAGGGGGATCGAGGTGAAACGTGACGTCTGCCGCGACGAGGCGGTGAAGGTTTTGGAGCACTACCGGGATAGCGGGGGGCTGATCTATAACAGTCGGCAGGGGGGCGACTGAGAGGCTTTAATTTGCTTTGTTGATAAACTCGCCGTATTCCTTGTCGGCCTTCTGGATATGATCGATAAGCCAGTTTTTCATAATCCCCATTACCTGTGTTTGCAGGACAATTTCACCGCCGAGGATGTCCTTTTTGATCCGCAAAATCTCCTGCCTGAAGCCGAAGTGCATCCGCCGGTGCCGTCCCAGATCGGGATATCCCGCCTTCTCCAGCATCTCCTCCTCTGCTGAAAAGTGGTAGCCCGTATAGTCTTCCATCTCTTTAACAATCTCTTCGAGACTGCTCACGTCTTTCGCTTGCATGAGGGATTCGTGAAGTTCGTTGATGATGGCGATCCATTTCTTGTGCTGCTCGTCCATCTCGCCGACGCCGACACTAAAGTTTTCGTCCCAGTCGATCAGTGGCATGGTTTATCTCCTTCGATTGCAGTCATAAATGTTATAAATCTAACACATTCTTCCTCAGGAATTAAGAAAAAAATGCCTCTTTAGGCCAGGGAGATAGGCTATAATGGAGGCGATGAACGATGATAAGACGGAACGGCTGAAAGAGGCCGTTTCGAAATTCCCCGCCTCGCCCGGCGTCTACCTGATGAAAAACGGCAAAGGTGAGCCGGTCTATATCGGTAAGGCGGCCAGCCTGAAAAACCGGGTGCGGGCCTATCTCGGGGGCCGGGAGGAGCGCTACCAGATCCCTTTCCTCATGAAGCGGGTGGAGAGCATCGAGGTAATGGTCACCGATACGGAGAAAGAGGCCCTCCTCCTCGAAGACATCCTCATAAAAAGGCATCGTCCCCGCTATAATATACTCCTGAAGGATGACAAGACCTACCTCAGCCTCAGAGTCGATCTCAATCTCGATTTTCCGAGGGTGGAGGTGGTGAGGGTGAAGGAGAAGGCGAAGAAGAAGGGGGTCCGCTACTTCGGCCCCTACGCCTCGGCGCAGGCGCTTAGAGAAACACTGGCGCTCCTGCAACGGCTCTTTCCCCTCCGTACTTGCCGGGAGAGTAATTTCAGGAACCGGATGCGCCCCTGCCTCAGCTACCAGATCAAACGGTGCAAAGCTCCTTGCTCCGGTTTTATTACCCGCCAAGAGTACGGGGCAATGATGGATGAGGTGATCTTTTTTCTCGAAGGGAAGCGGGGGCGTCTTCTTAGCCGGATGAAAGAGCGGATGAAGGGGTTGGCGGCAAGGCTCGATTTCGAGGAGGCGGCGAGGCTGAGAGACTGCATCGCCAGTATGGAGAAAACGGTGGAGCGGCAGAAGGTCTTTGCCTCGGCGGGGAACGACCGGGACCTGATCGCTCTTTTCCGGGAAGGGACAAATGTGGCCGTTTACATCCTCTTCATCCGGCGAGGGAAGGTGGAAAAGGGGCGTTCTTTCCTCTTCTCCCGGCAGGCGGTTTCCGACGAGGATCTCCTCTCCTCTTTTATCCGGCGCTACTACAGCGGCGGGCGGTACGTGCCGTCCGAATTGGTTATCCCCGAAGCACTGGAAGACAGAGACCTGCTAACGGAATGGCTCGCCGAACTGAAAGGGAAGAAGGTGGCCATCACCGTCCCTAAACGGGGGGAGAAGAGACGGCTCCTGGAGATGTCCGGGAAGAATGCGAGGCAGGCCTTTCTCGCCGAGGGGGAAGAAAAGAGGGGCCATGAGGCGCTCCTTCGGGAGATAAAAGAGGCCTTCGGCCTTATACACTTTCCGAAACAGATGGAGTGTTTCGATATTTCCAATATCCAGGGGACGAACGCCGTAGGCTCCATGGTGACGTTCATCGACGGGAAGGCTGATAAAAAGTACTATCGTACCTTTAAAATAAAAAGCGTGATCGGTTCCGATGATTTTGCCATGATGTACGAGATCCTCATGAGGCGACTGAAAAGAGGGATGGAGGAAGACAGCCTCCCTGATCTCATCGTCGTCGATGGCGGGCGGGGACAGCTCGGTATGGCGATGAAGGCCGTCGAAGATAGCGGACTTGCGGGGGAGGTTGACCTCCTTGCGCTGGCCAAAGAGAAGGATTTTAAGACAGGGAAAGGACTGGAAAGGCGTGACGAGAGGGTCTATATGCCGGGGCGGAAAAACCCGGTGAAACTGAAGGAAAAAAGCGGTATGCTCTATCTCTTCCAGAGGATACGTGACGAGGCGCACCGTTTTGCCGTCACCTATCACAAAAAGCTCCGGTCGAAAAAGGGGCTCGCCTCCCCCCTCGATGCTATCCCCGGCATCGGCCCGGCGAAGAAGAAGGCACTTCTTAGGCATTTCGGGAGC
>CBDVDA010000155.1:0-7594 GCA_965372635.1 uncultured bacterium
CCTTTCTTTTGCGTACTTTTTCTTTGACCGTCAAAGAAAAGTATGAGAACTTAGGGCAAGTTTTTTTAACTCTCACCCCGTCCACAGGACGGAGTTTTCAAAGATTAAGTAAAGAATAAACTTTTCAGCACAAAAGAACCTAAAAATGAAAAAACTAAGCACACTCTTTTCCCTCCTTCTCTTATGGCACCTCACTGCCGGAACAGAGACCGCCCTGTCTGCGGCCAAATTCAAATATACAGGAACCAAGGGGTGCGACTGCCACAAACCGGAAATTTCAGACTGGCGTAGCAGCGCCCACGGCAGGGCCTTCGAATCCTTGAGGCCGGGCAAAAAAAGGGAAGAAAAGATCAAGGCAAAACTCGATCCGGAGAAGGATTACACGACGGACGAAAAGTGCATCAACTGCCACGTAACGGGGTACAAGGAGGAAGGCGGTTTCAAGGAAATGAGGCTGAACCCGAGCATGGCGGGGGTAGGGTGCGAATCCTGCCACGGTCCGGGGAGTGAATACGCTGACCTGCACCGGGAAAACGGCCTCCTCTTCTCAAACGAGGAGGCCATCGAGGCGGGCGCCGTTTACGGCTCACTGGACGCAAAAGTCTGCAAAAAGTGCCACGGACACAAGGACAGTCCCTACCAGCCTGAGATCGGTGAAAAGTACCGTTTCAACCTCAAAAAAGCGCTTAAGCGAACGGAGACCTTCCACAAGTATTACGAGCAATTGGTAACACACTAGGGGCCTTCGGCCCTTATAATGCGAAAACATCCCTAAAAAATGAGCTCACTTTTCTCAAAAAACAGAATCAAGGTAGCCCTTATCGCAACGGTTCTCACCATCACCATCTGGGCCTTTTCAGCCGCATTCCAGGAAGTGCTTTACCCCGTGCTTAAAGGGGTAAAATGGTCGCAGGCGGGGGCAAAGCTATTCATCGGACTTGGACGCATGTTCGTCATCTACTTCGTTAAAAACGGCGTCATCGCCACCGCCTTCGGCGGTGTTCCCCTTTTCTTCGCCTTTTTGGGAATCATGGAAGGAAAAGGGAAGTCGAGAGGATTCTCCTCCCCGGTGGGGAACCTGATTGCCGCCGTCCTGCTCATTTCAGTTCTTATGGCTCTCCTCGTCGGTGCAAGTCATTTTACCAGTCTCATCAGCTTCAAGTACGCCAACTCTTACGTGAAGGCGCTCATCGCCATAACGTTCGGCGTTTTTGCCGGGCTCTTCATCCTTGGCAGGCAGCAGAAAAAAACTATCTCTTAAGCGCCGCCTCTTCCTCCTCGAAGGAGGCATTCTCCTTTTCGAATTCGTCCGTCACTGTTTCCAACTCTCCGTAGAGTTCCGCAACCCGGCTTCGGCTCTCCGCCGCTGTTTTCGATAATCGGGCGATCTCTTCCCCGTCGGCCCGTCCGGAAGCCTCGGCCAGCGCCGTGTCATCACCTTCGAGCGCTTCTTCCAATTCGAGCACTCTCTTTTCCAACTCTTCCTTCTTCTTTTTCAGTGGGGTGAGAAGCGAAGAGCGCTTTAATGCCAAATCAGCTCTCGCCTTTCTAAGCTCCTTTTTGTTCAGCTTCGGCCTCTTTTCGGCGGTTTTCGCCGCCTTTTCTTTCCGTGAGTCGTCATCGCCCCACCCGATCTGGCTTAAGAATTCGGCATAGGTGCCATCAAAGGGGAATACCTCGTCATTATGAAAAACGATCAACTTGGTGGCGAGGCGGTGGAGGATCGCCTCGTTATGGGTAATCATCACCACGGCGCCGTCGAAAACGGCGGTCGCCTTCATGAGGGAGTCCGTAGATTCCATATCGAGGTGGTTACTCGGTTCGTCGAGAAGGAGGAGGTTGGAGGGCCTAACGAGCAGGTTGCCGAGCAGGACCCTGCACTTCTCACCACCCGAAAGGACGCTGATCTTTTTCAGCGCGAGATCGCCGGAAAACATCATGGCGCCGCAGATGCTCCGGGATGCGCCCCTGTCGCCGTCCGGATGGTTGGACATAATCTCCTCTTCAATAGTCTTATCATTATGAAGGGTGGCTGTGTGACTCTGCTCGAAATAGGCCTTTTTCGTTTCGCTGTGTTCCCGCAACTCCCCCTCAACGGGCGTCAACTCTCCGGCGAGTATTTTCAGCAGCGTCGTTTTCCCCTTCCCGTTTTTCCCCACAATGCCTATTTTGTCCTTCTTCCTGATGGCGAAGCTCAAGTCTTTCATCAGGTCCGGCTGACCGGGGCCGTAGTTAAAGCCGATCCCCTTCGCCTCCATAATGCTTTTGCCCAGGAAAGGAGCGGGCTTGAAGGAGAAGGCGAGGTTCGCTATATTTTGAAGTTTTTCCATTTCGCCCATCCTGTCGAGCGCCTTGATGCGAGATTGAACCTGCTTCGCCTTCGTCGCCTTCGCCCGGAAACGGTTGATGAACTGCTTCGCCTCGCTCCGTTTTTTCTCTTCGTTGACGCGCTGTTTTTCGTGCAGTTCCTCCTCATCAGCCACCTTGCCATAATAATGTCCCGTGCTCCCCTTCAGCTTCCTCATCCCTCCGCGATGAATGGCGAGGACATGAGTGGTGACGGCGTCCATGAAGCCCCGGTCGTGGCAGATGATGACCAGTTCGTTCGGCCATGACTTCAGAAAGCCGGTGAGCCAGCGGATGGAAAGGATGTCGAGGAAGTTGGTCGGTTCGTCGAGGAGAAGCAGGTTCGGCTCGGAAACGAGCACCTTGGCCAGGTTGATCCTGATCTGGAAACCGCCCGAGAACTCCGAGGGGGGACGCAGGAAATCGTCCTCCGAAAAGCCGAGGCCCGAAAGGATCTTCTCGACGCGCCACTCGTCGTGAATCTGCTCTTCCGGGAGACCGAGGCATCCCTCTTCGAGCACCGTCTCTTTGGTGAAGTCGATATGCTGGCTCAGATAGCCAATCTTGTAGTTACTGGGGGTGATGATCTTCCCGCTGTCGCTCGGTTCCTGGCCCGTGAGGATTTTGAAAAGGGTCGATTTTCCGTGACCGTTTCGCCCCACAAGCCCCACCCGTTCGCGGTCACCGATACTGAAGGAGGCGTTTCGGAAGAGGATCTGCTCGCCGTACTGTTTACTCAATTCCTGTATGGTTATCATTAATAGATATTTCCTTCTATTATTTTATTGCAAGCCGGATATTTTAACACAAAAAGGAGCAGGTATAAACGGGGAAGGCATTCTCAAATCCACCGCCTGGTCTGCGGCAGAGCCTTTTGACAGCCTCTTAACGTGATTTTAGCTCATTTTAGGCGCACCTCTCCTGCCGCTTCCTCTTTTCCAGCTTAAAACTGCCTGTCACTAACCCGATGGCGTCCCCTTCGCGACCCGACCCGCCGTTATCTGCGCCACGCCCATCCCGTCACCGATTAAAAGGATAATGTTTTTTGGCCCCGTCCCGGCGAAGGCGGTTGCGGTGCAGAGGAAGAGGGCGAGGGTGATGAGTGCCGATGTTAGTTGTCTGCGTATATGTGATTTCATTAGAGCATTCATTAAAATTCAATCGTAGGGTGGGCGGAGCCCACCCTACCCGGCTTTACCCATCCTACGCTAGCTGTATCCATCCGGCTAATTGCTAATAAGTATATCAGAAAAACAAAAAGACAAAGGAAGGTAAAATGAAATTTGATACGAAGCAACATAAATATTATTGCGATATCGATCTTCATGCAGAAGCCTCTATCTTTGTGCATCTAATATCTAATGGAAACAGGGCTTTTTTGTTTGGAATAAAAGGGAAGTATGTTATAAGAAATAATATGTCATGGGGTGGTGTCTTTTCCCCGCCCGCGAGAACATAAGATTAACAAATCAACTTCATCTATTTGTCTTTCATGGATGCTTTCAACTCATTAGATTTCGGAACCAAGCTGACTCTTTTTCTCGCTCTGGCTGGAATTGCCATTGCTCTTTTGATTCCCCTTGTCGGCTTTTTCTACAAGCAATTTACAAAACTGAGGAAATATTACTCCGTCATCTGGCAGCCCTCGTCCTCCATCAATCCCGTAAGCATAATGGGCATTCGCGGGAGACCGGACAACAAGTTCAAAAAATACTACTATGAAAGAACGCCGGACAGCCAGATTGCAGAAGACATAAAACAAGGCAAAAATATACTGATTACTGGCAACCCGCTGGCGGGAAAGTCGAGGGCCTTGCTGGAAGCCCTCAAGGGTTTTAGCCCCAAAGCCTTTGTGCTCATCCCTGAGTTGGAAATGAAAATCAGCACTGATAATTTCCGGGTGCCCCGTTGCATTAGCACACTCTTTTGGCGGAAGAAGGTTCTTGTTCTCGACGACCTCGACAAATACGTCGAAAAAGAGGGATTCCCCTACCTAATGGCGCAGCTTTCCCGGAGAAGCGACATTATCCTGCTTGCCACATGCCGGGCGGGCCGGGAACTCGATTTTGTAAAGTCCAAGCTGGAACGGGAATTCTCATCCAATTTTTTCAATGAAATAGAAATACCGAAAATCGAACGGCAGGAAGCGGAAAAGGTCGCTGAAGATACGGCTGAACCGATGCCAGAAAGTTTCGACGGCAACATCGGCTCCATCTTCTTCGATATCCAAAAGATGCGCCAGAGATATGCCACCTGCACGGAAGACAGCAAGGCATTTCTGCGGTCTATAAAAAGGCTCTACCTCTCCGGCATCTATGAAGGGAAAGAAGAATTTTCCATAGAGCGGATAAAGAAAGTCTACTGCGCAATGGAAGGGGCTGATAAGGAACCGAAGGGATGGGCAACGCTACTGGAAGGTTTGAAAAAAGACGCCTTTCTCGAAGTCGATGCCGGGAAAGTGACGGCGGAACAGGTCTATATTGAAGAGGTTTTTGACGGTGAAGAGAGGGGCCTCCCGCTTTTTAAAAAAATGATGGAAATCTTTAAAAGCGATCCAGAGGCTCTGTTCAGCCTTGGACACAGAGCCTATAGTTTAGGCCTAAACAGCCTAAAAATAGCCGAACAAATGAGGTTTTCCATTGCGGCATATGGAGCGGCTTTGAAGATCTATACCCTCGGCCGGGTACCCCTGCAATACGGCATAACGCAGAACAACCTGGGGGTCGCCTACAAAACTCTTGCCGAGGTGGTGGATAAGGCGGCAAACTGCGGTCAGGCGATTGCTGCATATGAAGAGGCTTTGAAGGTCTACACCCCCGACCGGTTTCCTGTGGAGTACAGCAAGATGCAGAATAACTTGGGGATCACCTATAAAACCCTTGCCGAGGTGGAAGATATGGGGGAAAACTGCCGAAAGGCGATTGCTGCCTGTGAAGAGGCATTGAAGGTCTACACCCTTGACCGATTTCCCCTGCAATATGGCATAACGCAGAACAACTTGGGGACCGCCTATAAAACCCTTGCCGGGGTGGCGGAAAAGGGGGGGAACTGCCGAAAGGCGATTGCTGCACTTGAAGGGGCGTTGAGGGTCCGCACTCTCGACCGCTTTCCCATGGATTATGGCATGACGCAGAACAACCTGGGAACCACCTATAGAACCCTTGCCGAGGTGGAAGATACGGGGGAAAATTGCCGGAAGGCGATTGCTGCATTTAAAGAAGCATTGAAGGTCTACACCCCCGACCAGTTTCCCATGGATTACGGCGGGACGCTGAACAACTTGGGAAATACCTATGGAACCCTTGCCGGGGTGGAGGAGAAGAGGGCAAACTGCCAAAAGGCAATTACGGTATTTGAAGAGGCCTTTAAAGTAATCACCATCGACCGGTTTCCCATACTATACGGTATAATGTATAGCAATTTGGGCAATGCCTATATAACCCTTGCAGAAGAGGAGGATAAGGGGGGAAGCTGCCGGAAAGCCGAGGTTGCCTACGGGGAAGCACTCAAAGTCTTTGATGAAAAGTCCCCCTGAAATTTATAATAGGATTGTTGGAAGTTTAAAAAACTGGAAGGTTTCCGGCAAATGGAAGGGGAATGAAAATTGAAGAAATCCCCCTCACGCCCCCTTTATAAAAGAGGGAAGATAAACCCTGGATTCCCAGTCAAGCTGAGAATGACAAGATAGAGATAAATAGAAATTGATACAAAAAAGCCCCGCTCATTCAACGAGCGTGGCTTTTTTAATCATCTCATATCAACCTGAACTTACTGCTTTTCCTTCAACACCGCCTGGGCCGCCGCGAGCCTTGCAATCGGCACCCGGTAGGGGGCCGCTACGGCTGGGATCCTAGTTCTACGATTATGGCCGTCTTTGTCACCATGAAGCAGGGTGACAAAGAAACTGAAAGCTATGGCTCTGCAAGGGCTCAACAATTAAAAATCTATTTACTTTTTAGAAGTAAATCTTTTGACTTACATTTCTTTTTTGGTAAACTAACGTCTGTTGTAAAATCTTCTTTAGCAGAAAGGGGTCAGAGTATGCAAAAAATCTCATTAAGTAATGCAATTCATCTTATCGTAAGGCACCCTTCTTTTCAACTTCTGTTCATCATTCTAGCCCTTTATCTTTTGCCTGCCTGCAGTGTTGACGTCACCAAAATCCCTGCTGCCGGTTCCGGTGTTATTTCCGGCATGGTTTCGAAGGGGCCAATGGCTGGCGCAACGGTAAAGGTCTATGCCCTTAATAGCGACGGGACGACGGGCGAGGTGCTGGGAACTACAATCACTGACGCTGATGGAAACTTTACCGTTAACATAGGCAGCTATACCGGGAACGTACTTGTTGTGTCGAGCGGGGGACAGTATACGGACGAAGCCACAGGTGTGACAAAAGATAATCCGGGACTGAGAACGGCGCTTGACAATGTAAAAGAGAGCAACCAGGTTGCCGTCACCGCCCTGACTGAGATTGCGGCGCGAAGGGCGGAAGGGTCAGGTGGTTTGATTACGGGGAATATTAGCGAAGCCAATGCTTTCGTAACGGACATGATCGGCGATATCGATATCGTTTCTACGCTTCCGGCAGACGTTCTGGACCCGTCTTCATCCTCGGCGACGGAAGATGAAAAGAAGTACGGCCTCATCCTGGCAGGGTTATCGCAGATGGTCGCAGATGGGACCGCGCCTACAATTGCCGATGCAATGACAAACATCTCTAACGACATTGCCGATGGCACACTCGATCAAACGGGAAATGACCTGGTCACGGCGGTCGATACGTTCGTGGCATCTCCCGATAACTCTACCGGGACAACAGGCACTGTTGTCAACTTAACGCCAACGGCAAATGCGGGGGCCGACCAGAACGTGGCAACGGGCAGCCTGGTGACCCTCGTCGGCAGCAGAAGCAGCGACGCCAACAACGATACAATTACCTACAGTTGGACCTTTACTTCAGTTCCCACGGGAAGCAACACTTCTTTGTCGAATTCAGCAGTCGTTAATCCCACCTTTACAGCAGATATGGACGGCGCTTATGTGCTGAGCCTTTCCGTCAACGACGGTACGATCAACAGTACAGTCGATTCGATAACCGTAACAGCGGCGACGGCCAACTCAGCTCCCGTGGCGAACGCGGCCGCGAACCAGAACGTGGCAACGGGGGATTTGGTGACGCTCGACGGAAGCGGGAGCAGCGACGCCGACAGTGATACGATCACCTACGCCTGGGCTTTTACCTCCACAC
>CBDVDA010000156.1:0-7561 GCA_965372635.1 uncultured bacterium
GAACTTCTTTAACGACATGGTGAAAGAGTTGACAGGCTTTGATGGTGATGAATTAAAAGGATACCGGTGTAATGCCGTTCATTCACTCATCATTCTGGATGACAGAAGCGCTGTTGCGGAAACGATAAAGAAGGCATTGGATGATAAAGAGCCTTATGAAGTTGAGTACCGCATCCGGTGTAAGCGAAATGAGATCAGGAGCCTCGTAGAGAGGGGCCGTCCCGTATTCGACGGCGATAAAGTTTGCTTTATAGACGGCATAATACTGGAAAACACCCGCCAAAAACAGGTGGAAGAAGAGCTGAGAATGAGTGAAGCGAGGTTGATGGACGCACAGAAAACGGGAAAACTGGGGAGTTGGGAGTGGGATATAGACAGGGACATTGTTTGCCGCTCTCCGGAGAATTATAGGATCTTCGGTTTTAAGCCTGATGAGTCTGAAAATATTACATACGCAGATTTTGTAAGCCGCATTCACTCTGATGACAGGGGGCGGGTTGAACAAGCCATTGAAAAATGCAAACAAAGGAAGAAGCATTTTAATGTGGAATACCGGATTATTCTGCCCGATGGGGAGGAAAGGACAATCCATTCACATGCAAAATTGATTCGGAGCCAGAAGGACGATAGAACTATTTTGTCCGGTGTGGTGCAGGACATAACCGAAATTAAGAAGTTCGAAGTTGAGCTGAAAACCTTCAAGGCGGCCGTTGATAACTCTGAAGATTGCACTTTTCTTATCGATCCTGAAAAAATGCGATTTGTTGATTTCAATAAACGGGCTATTAGGAAATTGGGATATTCAAAAGGTGATCTCTTGTCCATGGGACCTCAGGATATCAACATCGCCCATAGCCGGGATGAGATTAAAAAGCTGTATGACAGCTTTAGGCAAGAAAGATCGTTTTCAAAGAAAATAGAAACACTCTACCGAAAGAAGAGTGGAAAGACATTTCCTGTTGAGATCAACCTGTCGAAACTTCGGGTCAGCGATGATAAGTTCATCATCCTCTCCGATGCAAGAGACATCAGCGAACGGGTGGTTGCAGGTGCTGCCCTTAAAGAGTCTGAAGAGCGGTACAGGCTTTTTGCCGAGAACTTTCAAGGGATTGCCTTCCAGGGGCAACTCGGTGGGGCCATGCTCTTCCTGCACGGGGATATCAAGTTAATTACCGGTTATGAAGCAAGAGATCTTTTTGCCGGAAAGCCGCGATGGGACCAGATGTATCACCCCGAAGACAAAGAGGCCTTCTATGATGGATTTAAGGGACTCCGCTCAGTTCCGAATTTTTCGGTTGAAAGAGAATATAGGATCATCACAAAAGGAGGGGACGTTAAGTGGGTGGAGGAGATGGTCTGTAATATCTGTGATGACGATGGGAAGCCGGTGAAAGTTCAGGGCGTTATTTTTGACATCACGGAAAAAAAGAAGGTGGAAAAATCATTGCAAAAAGCGACGAAAGTGGCGGAAGAGGCGAACTGTGCAAAGAGCAGGTTTATGGCGAATATCAATCATGAAATAAGATCGCCCATGCAGGCCGTTATCGGCATGACGGAGATGCTGAAAGAGACTGAGATGGATGAGGAACAGGCCGATTATATAGATACGATTTCAACGGCAAGCGACAACGTCTTACGGCTTGTCAACAATGTGCTTGATTTTTCAAAGATCGAGTCGGGCGGGTTCGAGTTAGAGGAGATCGATTTCGATCTGTCTCAAGTTGTTAAACAATCGATGAACATGGTTTCCTTTCAGGCGAGGAAAAAAGGGTTGAAACTCGATTGTAAAATGGATGATTTTTCGTCAAATTTAAAGGGGGATCCTGTGCGCTTGCAGCAGGTCTTGAACAATCTCCTCGTCAATGCCGTCAAGTTTACGAAAGAGGGGAACGTTACCCTCAAGGTTATAAAAAAGGGGGGAACACGGAAGACGATCGATCTTGAGCTTTCCGTTACAGATACAGGGATCGGTGTCTCACCGGAAAAGCTCCCCTTTATCTTTGAGAGTTATGTCCAGTCCGATAAATCGATCTCCAGACTTTTCGGCGGAACGGGTCTCGGCACCACCATATCCAAACAACTTGTGGAAATGATGGGAGGCAGGATATGGGCAAAAAGCAGGGAAGGGAAGGGGAGTACCTTTACCTGTGCAATTTCATTCAAGAAAGGGAGCGCCACTAAAAAGGCTGAAAATAAGAGGGTTGTTGATATTACCGGGGCTGTAGCTTCCCGAGCGCTGAATATCCTGCTCGTTGAAGATTCAATCGACATCCAGATGCTTGTGAGGCTGTTTTTTGAAAAGACAACTGTTCATTTGGTTGTGGAAGAAAATGGCGTCAGCGGTGTGGAGGCTTTTAAATCCAACAGTTATGATATGGTTTTGATGGATATCGAAATGCCTCTTATGAACGGCTTCTCTGCATGTGAGGAAATAAGAAAATGGGAGAAAGCAAAAAGAAGACAACCTGTGCCTATCATTGCGCTTACGGGGAATTCTTATGACGATAATTTCGCCGAATGTAAAAAGATTGGCTTCGATGCCCATCTTTTAAAGCCTATGAAGAGAGATGAACTCTTCAGCATAATAGATAAATACGCAAAATAATGCAGTCCTGAAAAAGGGATGTTAACCGCAGAGGCGCAGAGGATGGTCAGTTTTTACCTCCTCTCTGTCCTCTCCTTGGAAAGGAGGGGATGACAGGGTTCCTCCCCTTGCTAAGGGGAGGTCAGGAGGGGTCTTTGGGAAGTCGCACACAAAGTAAAAAGGCCGCCCGTATATACAGGGGCGGCCTTCTATCTCTAAGTGGCTAAGATCAAAACTCCCTGAACTCGTCCTCGTTCATGGGGATTACCTCGTTTGGTCTCATCACTCGCTTTCTTTTCTCAACCAGTCTCGCTTGCGGAGTGGTAGGTAGGCATTACCCTGTGCCGCTGCTAGTAGTCTTACTGTCTGCCTCATGCTCGTCTACAGCGTTCCATTGCCCTCGCCGCCGACAATTGCTTTTAGAATGGTTACGATCTCATTCAGTCCACCCGGCTCATGAACGGAAAAGGTGTTGCTCACTGGAATACCGATTAGATTGATAAAGGCTAAAAAAAGAGTGCTGCAAACTTGCTTTTTAGGTGCTAAGCATATTACTCCTTTGTCTGAGAAATAAATGGCTTATTGTTTCTATCTTTTAATAAGCGATGCCGGGCAATCAGTATAGCGCTGAAACTGGGCAGCAACGACACTATCCATCTAACCCGACACCGCAGCCTGTCAATGAATCGAGATCAGAACTCTTTAAACTCCTCCGCCTTCAATTGGAATAATTTCATCCAGGTTGTGCATTTTTTCTCTCCTGCGCCGATTGAGACTGAGCCGTCAGAACTCCAGCGCCAGTTGCAGAGTGAAGGCGTCTCCCTTCTGACCTCCTCTATATTCGCTATTCATATATTCCGCCGCCACTGTTGTCCCCTCATAAAGACCGTAAGAAACAGTCACACCGTACTTGTCCTCAGGAAGGTCGTCAATGTCTTCGCTCCCTTCGAGCTTGACAGCCACTTCGAGGGCCTCATTCACAGAAAAAGCGACTTCCAGGTTGAAGGCGGAAAGCTTGCGGTCCGTATCGAGGGCCGATCCACCGAGAACGTCAGCCGCCTTGAAATCGTCGGCTGCGGCGAGATATTCCGCTTCGATAGATATGGGACCTTTTGCAGCACTGAGATAAGCGTGATAACCTGCCACCGTATCGGAAATAATGAGGTCACTGTCTGCGGGATCGCTATCTATCAGTCCGGCTCCGGCCCAGTCGGCATCGGAATCGGCAATGTCTGAGATATAAGAAACGCCGAAGCTGACCCCTTCGGCGGCGTTCACGTTCAGGCTCGCCACGTAGTCATCGATCCTGTTGTCGTCACCTGCCTCGCGCGTATCACCGTTGAAGGTTCCGAAAGAGATGTCGTATGTGTCGTTACCGTAGGTGAAGAGGAGCGCCGTCTCGTTCGTCTCGCCGATCTCCAGCGTCATCGGGTCGGAGATGAAGTGAGAATTGAACATGCCGAAGGGAACATACATTTTACCCACTGTGAGAGAAAAGCCATAGGGCGCCGTCAGGGTAATCGTTCCCTCGTCAACATCGAAAGGAGTATCATCCTCTTCGTACAAAAAGAGGACATGGCCCTCCACCTTGTCACTTAACTTCGCTTCAAAGCCGAGTTCCACCGTGGCGAGAACGATGTCGGAACTGTTCCCGTCGCGGTCGTCACTTACAAAAGACGATTCCACTTCAATGGTCCCATGCATGGAGACCTTCTCGCTGATCTTCGACATTGTCCCCTCACCGGACCTACGCTCTTCAAGGGAATGGTATAGTTCCGCCTGCTTCGCCTCCAATGCCTTGATCCTCGCGTTGAGATCATCGTCATCCGCAAAAACACCCGCCGGAATAAACACAAACAACGCCAAGGCTACAACCATTTTTTTCATCCGTCACTTCTCCTCTGATTTGGGTATAAAAATGTTTCTCCCCCGCGATTCCCGGCAGATCAAAGAGCCGGAAATCGGAGGAAGAGCCATTAATCAAAACAACAACATTCAATCAGTTACAAACGTTTCCTAAAACTCCCTGAACTCGTCCTCGTTCATTGGAATCACTTCGTTCGGTGTGAGCACCCGTTTCTTCGCCTGCACCGGTTGAGATTGAGCTTTGGCAACGCCCTTGAAAGCTGCCTGGTAGGTTGTGGCTGCGGCTTGTTTCTTCGCAGCAACCGGAGCGGTATGATGGATCGTTTGCTTTGCACCACCGCCCCGGCCTCCGATGATCTCGCTCAACCTGTCCACAAGCCCCTTAAGACTTTCCGCCTGCGAGGAGAGTTCTTCACTCGATGACGCCGTTTCCTCGGAAAAGGCGGAATTCTGTTGCGTCACCTGGTCCATCTGGGTCACCGCCTGCGTCACCTGGTTGATCCCTTCCGCTTGTTCCCTTGAGGCCGCTGCGATCTCGGAAATCAGGTCCTCCGCCTTAGTGGTGTTTCTCACGATCTCATTTAACACTTCGCCCGATTCGACGGCCAGGTCGCTTCCCTGCTTCGCTTTGACCATGCTGCTCTCAATGAGTCCTGCCGTCGACTTGGCCGCCTCTGCACTCCTTCCGGCAAGGTTTCTCACCTCTTCGGCAACGACGGCGAAGCCCTTGCCGTGCTCACCCGCCCTTGCCGCCTCGACGGCAGCGTTCAGCGCCAGAAGGTTCGTCTGGAAGGCAATTTCGTCGATAACCTTGATAATCTTCGAAACCTCTTCGCTGCTCTTATTTATCTCGTTCACCGATTCGATCATTTTACCGACTGCACTTGCCCCCTTCTCGGCTGTTTCCTTGGCCACGGTGGAGAGCTGTTGCGCCTGTCCTGCATTGTCGGCGTTCTGCTGTACCGTAGAGGTCATCTCCTCGAGCGACGATGAGGTCTCCTCCAACGATGACGCTTGTTCTGTGGCGCCCTCCGCTAACGCCTGGCTTGAAGCAGAGATTTCGCTGGAAGCCGAGGCAACCTGCTCGGCGCCGTCACCCACGCCCTCAATAACTTCATTAATAGGCCGTGTAATGCTGCGGGTGATAAGAATGCCAAGACCGATTGCAATTAAAAACCCGACCACCACACCGGACATTATCTGGGTCAGGGCCGATTCGGTAATTGCTTTCGACGAGTTGGCCGCTGCATCGATTGCTGCTTTTGCGCCATCTTCAACACCACCCAGCATACTTGTCATCTTATTACCTATGGAGTCACCCAACTCATCGGCCTTTCCCAATGCTACCTTTATTTCGGCCAGTCTTTTCTGGTCAGCCATAAATTTTTTCGATAACATATTAAATCTCTCGTTGTGTATCTTGTCAATCTCAAGGATAGCATTCCTGAGAGATGCAACGTCAATTGCCGCTATCAGTCCCTCGGACGTATTTGCCCCTTTCAACAATGCATTGACCCAGCCGTCGAAGATATCCGATTCTTCTTGATATTCCGTCACAAACGCATTAAGGTTGCCTGCCTCAAAACTCTGCCCCGCCTCCTCGATAATTATCCTCGATTCCGCTATGGTGCTTTTAATTTCCATCGACAGGTCGGCCCATGTGTTTTCTTTACGCATTATGCTGTCAGCCGACGCCCCGGATGCCATGCGTGACGTGATCCTCTCCTTGATGCGACTTTCAAAAGCCTCCGTCATTTCTATGATGTTATCATACGCTTTTTCCATGCCCTTCATAGCCGATTCCGCCTCTGCCATAAGGACGAATTCCTCCAGTTTCAGGTCGTAGATTTCCTTAAGGGCCGGCTGAAAATCGTCATTATGAAAGTCATCGGCCTCTTTTACAATGGTCTTAAGTTTTTGATCTTTGGCGGCATAAATCATCCCCTCGGAGGTCTCGGCCCCTCTTAAAATGCCATCAGCAAACATATCGAACCATTTTATCTGCGCCTCGTGCTCCTCCCAGCGTATATCCAGTGCCTTCGCATCTGTCGTAGCCAGGAACTCCATAATCAGCCCGATATCTGTTTGCACGGCGAGCTTCATTTCCATTGCAGCATCAGTTAGAGGCGAAGCCTCAAGAATGTTGGTTGTCTCCACTTCCATATTGGACGCTGAACGATAGCCTACGACGCCTACTATCAAAACCATCATGGCAACACCGATGAAGCCTGATATTAGCTTCTGGCCTAAACCCATATTTTCAAACATAATACAATCTCCTTTTAAAATTTAATTAAATTCCATTAATTGACTGTTTCTTCAGAGTCGCTCTCTTCAGGCTGCACCTCCCCAAGCATGACAAGTTCTTCCGATGTAAGGACCCTGTCTATGTCGAGGAGTATTTTCACCTTCCCCTGCACCTTCCCCATGCCGAGGATGTAATCGGTATCGAGCTTCGTCCCGAAGGAGGGGGTCTCTTCGATGCTTCCCCCATCTATATCCATCACCTCGGAGACGGTATCTACAACAATACCCATCATCAAACCGTTTACATCGACGACGATGATGCAGGTCCTTTTATCATCCTCTCCCTCATTCATGCCGAATTTGAGGCGAAGGTCCACCACCGGTATCACCTGGCCACGAAGATTGATAACACCCCTCACGTATCCAGGGGTCTGCGGTACGGTGGTGATATCCATGAGCCCCATTATCTCCCTCACCTTCAGTATCTCCAGTCCGTACTCCTCTTTCTGAAGTTGAAAGGTGAGAAACTTGCCTCCTGCCATGGAAGGCTGGAAACCGTCCTCTCGCACATTTACTTCTCCCGCTTCTCCCATATTGCCTCCTTTAATTAATTCAGGGATTATCTGAAAATATTGGAGATAAACTAACAGAGATATAAAGCAGGCGCTATCAGACGAATGCTAATTAATTGATAGGAGAGTATATTTTTTCCCATAGGATATCTTATTACCATTGTAGGAATTTCCCTACAACGGTTAACGAAAGGTCTTTACTCTTAAATCGTAAAAACAAAGAGGGGGGGGGGGGCGGGTTGTAGAAGCCGGATAAAAATGGGGAGAAAAGGGGCCCACGGCGGTGGTAAAA
>CBDVDA010000157.1:0-7498 GCA_965372635.1 uncultured bacterium
AATGAAGACCATTATCATTCAGGGATAGATTACGTGACCCCCAATCAGGCGCACACGGGATTGTGGAATCAGATCGTTACTGAAAGAAGAAACAATCTCAAAAAGCAGCGTCGGATGCGAAAGGAGGTGAACCGGAACCGGCAACGGGATTTGACAACACAAGAAAATAAACAGATAATAAAAAACCAATCAGGCGGTCGCCTGTAGTGTAATTAAACCACGATTGGGGTCATTGATTCAAATACGCGGCGATTGTCTCACGAAAATATTGAAATTTTTCATGTAAAGCTTTCTCCTCCTTTGTCGAAATTTCGATTAGGTCTTGCCACATACCGAATATTCCTAGACGACAAAATGAAGGGACACTCTTATCTCCATACATGGTTAATAAACAATCAAGCTTGTCTATCATTCCAAGGTGAAGTTCTGATAAGTTTATTACTATGAAATTTAATGTGCCCTCTTCTGGGGTTTTAAATTTAATTGGTGTTCCGTCCGTCCGTTGGCATTTACTTAAGATTAGATTTTGAAGCCTTATTGTTTCACGTGCTTCATCCTCTCCATTTAATTGAATTTCATAAGAATTGTTGGTGGCTAATTGTGTCTCTATCGATTTGGATATTTCATTTTTTTGCTGAACTAATCTGAGTTCAAAATATATATTAAAGTCATCTAGTTCATAATAAAAATCAACAGAAGAATTGCTGTCTGTCAGAGGCGTTACTTCATATGTAAGTGATTGCTTCTTTGATTGGAAATCATATGCGAAAAGGGCCTCAAAAACATAACTGTTAAATTCACTTAAATTATTAGAAGCAAAAAGTGACTTCAGTAAGCCATTGTATTTTTTTGTTTCAGAAAGGAGTTCAAGCTTTTTCCGAAAAAATGAAATAGTATCAGACCGTGCATTTGTATCCATGCCAAGGCGACTTAATACAGCGTTAAGTTTGTGCTCAATTTCTTCCATTATTCTAGCCTAAAGCAAATGAAGATATTTGTTAAAGAAAATATTCAAAGCTCTTCCATGAACTGAAGCAACTTCTGTTTGACAGCCGGATCGGCGAAGGAGCGGGTGTGGCCGGTGGGGGCGGTGGTCCAGAAGCCCTTCGGTTCGGCGGCGGCCTTGAAGAGGGCCTCTCCGTGGTGCCAGGGGACGACGGGGTCGTTCGTGCCGTGGAGGATAAGGATCGGCACGGGTGAGACGCGTTTGATCCATTTGAGCGGGCTGTAGCGGTTGCTGTAGGTGAGGGCGATGGGGTATTGCAGCGGCCAGGAGAGGAAGCAAGTCGCTGCTTTTTCGCGGACGATGGCGCGGTAGTCGGAAAAGACGCTCTCTAAAATGAGCGCCTTGATTTTTGGCTTGTGGGGGGAGTCGGCAATGGTGCGGATGGCGATGGCGCCGCCGAGGCTCTGGCCGAAAACAATCAACCCGTCCTCTGCTACGCCGGAGAGGGTGAACGCCTTTTCAATAGCCGCCTCGGCATCGAGATGGACGCCCTTAAGGGACGGGCTGCCGTCCGATTTGCCGTAGCCACGGTAGTCGAAAACGACTGCGTGGTAACCCTCCTCCACAAGCCATAGGACAAAGCCAGAATGGGTGCTGATGTTCTGCGCATTGCCGTGAAGGTGGAGAATGGTTCCCTTGTAGGTTACATCGCTTTTTGGGGTAAGTATCCAGCCGTGGAGCTTCGTCCCGTCGGCGGATTGAAAAAATATCTCCTCGCGGTTTACCTTTTCGAGGTTTCTGTTCGGGTAGTGCTCCTTCTCCGGTTGGAAGATGAATGCTCCGCAGCCGGAAAGAAGGGTGGCGAGAAAGATGGTAAGTAGTCTTTTTACAAAATTTGGTGAATAGTTCAACATATCGTGACGCCTGTTAGGGGGCCTCCCCCTTAGAAAAAGGGGGGACTATAAATTTTACAGATAAAGATTCCAGTTCAGCTTCGCCTCCCGCTCCGATTCGCCAAAGCTCTTCTCCCACCCGAGGCCGAGGCTGATGGTCATGTTTTTCCTGAAACGGTAGGTCTGGTCGAGACGGGCGAAATAGCGGTCATGCCGGTCGCCTGCGCGATAGGCGATAGCGCCTCCCCGGAGGTGGGCCTTCCAGTTGGTTGAGATATCTCCAAAGATGCCTGCCGAACCGCCACCACCGAAGGCGTAGTCATGTTTGAAACGACCGCTGGCACGCAGGTCCGTTTCGATGAAGAGGTAGGACGTGCCTGTCTCTCCCGCCTTGAAGGCGACACCCCCCGCCGGGTTGAGCACACCGTGGAGGTGGGACCTGCCGTCGGGGAACTGGCTTTCAAGAAGCCCCGTGTTGACTTTCCACGAGAGGTGCTGGAAAAAACGGTCGCGCCGGGTGATGGAGACGATGTTGATCACGTCGAGATGTTTCAGCCGGAGACGCCCCGGCGCTTCATAGTAGCGGAGCGTTACCTCGCCGAAGATAATCTGCGAGCCGGGGAGGAATCCTTCGCCGGGGTCGAGCAGATCGTGGTAGGCGGGGCGGTAGCGGAGTTCGCTGAAGGTCTCCCGGTCGCGCAGGCCGATACCGAGACTGAAGCGTCCCGACTCGTGGCCCGTCTCCGGCCCGGTGGGGCGTGGCGGCACGTCACCATCCCCCTCGGGCGTGCCGAGTTTGCTGCGTGCGCCGAGGATGGCAAGAATCTCTTTATTGTAATCCCCCTCTTTTTTTCCTTTGCTGTATTGGTGCTGGGTGAATTCGGCGGCGAGGTCGAGCACCCGCCTTTTTGTTTTAATGGGAAGCGTTTTGTTCTCGACGATTTGCTCCGGCGCAAGATCGCCATTGATCACACTGAGCGCCTTCGTCTGCCCATCATCGTCGAGGAGGGAAATGATGTGCCGGATGCGCGTCGCCTTGGCGGGCCGGTAGGTCACGTTGCGGACGATACCGGCGTCGCGGACTACCTTGATGGTATCTACCGGGATGGCCCAACCCCTCATTTTCTCGCCTATATTAAGAGAGGGCCTTGCCGCTTCCAGCAGGTAGAGAAGGACGGAGGCGCAGTTCTCGTCGAAGAAGAAGTAGTCGGAATAGATTTCGCGCAGCTCCCAAACATGGAGAAAAAGTTTCTTCGTTTCTTCCTCGGTGAGGTCCAGTTCGTATTCCCAGATGTCCCGCTGGTCGAGGTCGCTGTAGTCCTTCACTTTCGTGTAGTAGGGGAGGATGGAATAAAGGCCGGGGTAACCGCCGAATATCCCCTTGAAGGCGAAGACAAAGCCGTTCGATTCGTCGGTGTGGGCGGCGTAGCTGATGGCGTAAGAGAGGAGTGCGCTGTCGTAGTCGCCGTCTAGCCGGATGAGGGTGTGGCCGAACATGGAAGCGGGACTGTTCATGAAAGAGGCGGGGAAGACGAGTACCGCCCTTTTGGGATTCACCTTTTTGAAGGACTCGGTAAAGTCGGGACACTTCGCTTCAGGAAGCTTAGCCTCGTCGATATGGAGTTGTTCTTTTAACCACGCATAGCGTGCAACGAAACGGCATCTCGGATGTTTGTCCGGTTCGGTGTTTTCCTGAAAGAATGTGGTGAGGGTCGCCTCGATTTCAGCTTTTGAATCTATTTTTCCATTGGGGGCAAGAAAGAAGGCGGGATCGTCGATCATGCTTTCTACCCCACTGCCTGATTTTTTATAGGAGAGAAGTATATTCCAGTAGCGGTGAGTCTCTAGCTTTTTTTCATGCGCTTTAGTGATGAGGGCTTCCAGGTAGTCTGGAGCGGCAGAAAATGCGGATCCGGGGAAGAGTGTGAAAAAAAAGAATAGAAAAAGGGGGATATGGATCGTTCGGATCGTCATATCCCCCTAAAGTTACTTTAGTAGCAGCTGTTTGTCAACTACTGGATAACGCTATGGATGTTGTCCACAACGCCTGCCGCATCGATAGCGTCAGAAGTGTAGATGTCGCTGAAGTTCGTTTGGAGCTTCGCGAAGAGTTGAGGCCTGCTGTCGGAAGGTACTTCCATCAACTCAGCCAGCGTGTCGAGTGACTCGCCCTGACCCATTGCGATATCTTTCGCCAGGTTGTCCATGTTGGCAACAACGAACTCGCTCAGTCTCTCGTTCTTGACAAAGGCGCTTGGCTTTTCGCAATTGGATGTTCCAGAGGTGATGCCGAAGGTCTGGTTGCCAGACGTTCCGTTCGTGGTGGCGATGAAGCCCTGGCCCAGTGAAGTGTCACCGAAACTAGCCCCTTCAAAGACGATTGAGCCGAGACCGCATCCGGTGTTGCTCCGGTTCTGAGCCCATGCCGCACTGCTCATCACTACCGCTGCTACTACTACCATCGTGATTACTGCTTTTTTCATAAAACACCTCCTCTTTCTTTTTTTATAAAATCTAGCAGAGCAATCACCGCCTGTCAAGCATCCATTGCAATTTATTTTCTTCTCTTCTTGCCAGCCCGGCGTGGAGCCTTTATAATAGCTCCTGAACCGGGGAGTGAGCGGGTAAATATTTTATGAAGGAGTGAATTATGCCGGAGGGCCAGAGCAAGTGGAAACAGGATTTTTTTGACGATGTAGAGGAGGTCAGGCTGAAAGACCCCCTCTCGGTGGTGCTAGGCGCCATGGATGAGGACGAGGCGATGGTCTTTAAATATGCCGATGCGGTGAAGCTGGCGGGCCATTCTTGTGCTGCCGTTTCCGGAGCCTACAAAATGACGCTCCTCGCTCTCAAGGAGTTATATGGAGGCGAGACGCCTGTGAGGGGAGATATACGCGTCACCATCAAAGGGAAACCGACCGATCTCGCCTACGGTCCCATGTCGCAGGTGATCGCTTTTATTACCGGCGCCGCACCTGAAACCGGTTTTCACGGGCTTGGCGGTCGCTATAAGCGGCACAATATGATGGTGTTTGACAGGGACAACTTCGAGTTCAACACTTTTATCTTTGAGCGCGTCGATACAGGGAAGGCCGTAAAGATTGTTTATAATCCTCAGGCCCTTCCGGAAGACCCGAGGATGGGAGACGTAGCGGGTCTCACCATTTCCGGGGCTGCCTCGTCTGAAGAACGGGAGGAGTTCTTTTCACTCTGGCAGGGGAAGGTGAGGAAGATACTGCTGGAGACGGAAGATTTCCCGGGGCTGTTTGAGGTGACGGCCCTCTCATAGGGCATTTGCTGGAAAATTATTAACCCGGCACTTAAATAGAGAGGCTTTGCAGTCTGTCATAACCCCTCCCAACCTCCCCTTATCGTCTAGTTCCCCCTCTTAGGGTAAGAGGGGGTTAGGGGGCGTTAGAATATAAGTTGTGGGCCTATTTAATAATTGAAAAGAGGGTGAGAAGTTCATAAGCCGGGTTTTGTTCCCCTGAAACAGGGGCGGTGATCATTCATCTAGGGCGCCGGTTGCCCGGCGCCTCGAGCGACCAACCCGAAGGCCTCGGACGGGCCGCCCTCAAACGCCTTCCTATTTGGTCTTGCTCCGGATGGGGTTTACCAAGCTTACCCTGTTACCAGGGTAACTGGTGAGCTCTTACCTCGCCCTTTCACCTTTGCCTCCCGTTGCCGGAAGGTAGTCTTCTCTCTGTGGCACTTTCCTTAGGGTCGCCCCCACTCCCCGTTAGGGAGCATCCTGCCCGATGGAGCCCGGACTTTCCTCCCGCCTTCACGAATGAAGACCGGCGATCACCCGAACTTCTCACCCGGATACAGTATACCTCTCTTAAGCGAATAACACAATGACCGCAGGCTTATAAGGGCGCATCGTCCCTGGGCGGCTTAAGGGGTTTCGACGGCCAGTATGCGGTAACAGTTGGGACACTGGTAGAGCTTTTCATGCCGCATGGCGTCGTTTAAAAGCTGCGGAGGGAGGTGAAGATGACATCCCGTACAGATACCGTTTTCTGCTGTCGCGAGGACAACGCCTTTCAGCTTTGCACTCAAGCCTTCGTAGAGTTTGGATATCTCCGGGTCGAGGTTCTTTAATTTGGTTGTTCTTTCTTTTACCGTTGTTTTTAGCGTTTTTTTAGTCTCTTCCAGGTTTTTCAGAAGATCCTCTTTTTCCTTTTCAAAGTCGGTCTTATTTTCATTGTAGGCCGCTTCCGCATCGGAGAGTGTCTTTGTCTCCTCTTCAAGGCGTTCCATCAGTTCGAGGACCTCGTCTTCTATCTCGGAATTCCGCTTGCTTGCCTGGTCGATTTCTTTCAGAGACGCCTGATATTCGGCATTGGTCTTGAGACTTCTGAGTCGTCCCTTGAAGAGTTCCATCCTCTCCGTGTTGACGCTCAGTTCGTCGTCTTTATCCCGTTTCTCCGCTTCGCTGGCGGTAAGCTTCTCTTTCGCTTCATTGACGACAGTCTCTGTCTCCTGAAGACCTTCCTCCATTCGAGCGATCTCTGTGGGGGGAAAGTCCGCCTCCTTTTCAAGCTTCCTTATCCCCTTGTCTATCTCCTGGAGTTCCTCCAAATGCTTCAACTGATCTTTCACTGGCTCCTTGTCCTTTCCTGTTTATATGACAGTAAAGGGTTCCCGTTCTCCCTGGAAACCCTCCACCGGTATGTCAATTCCCTTCTCGCTGAGTCGCTTCTTGAGCAGGTGGGACAGTTGTTCGACGACGATCCGCTCGGTTGCGAAATGGCCCGCGTCGATGAGCGACATCCCTGTCTCTTCCGCCTGGCGTGCATCGTGGTATTTAATATCCCCCGTTATAAAAAGGTCGGCCCTGTGACGAGCGGCCTCGTCGATCATGCTGCCGCCGCTGCCGCTGCAAAGAGCAACCCGTTTTATCTTGTCTTCCATGTTGCCTGCCATCCTGAGCGAGGGAGTGTTCAATCTCTCTCTGAGCTTTTGGGCAACTTCGTCGAGGCGCATCGTCTTTTCGAGTTCTCCCACACGCCCAAGACCTGCCGTTTTATCCGAATCGGCAGGCATGAGGGGTTCCGTGTTTTTTAAGCCGATCATTTCTGCCAGCATGTCGTTGATTCCTCCCCGTGCGCTGTCAAGGTTGGTGTGAGCAGAGAAAATGGTGACGCCGCCGAGGATGGCTGCTTTGACGGTTTTGCCCATCCCTGCATTCGTATCGATCGACTTGACCCCGGAAAAAAAAAGGGGGTGATGCGTAACGAGCAGGTTGAAACCTCGTTCGGCCGCGCTACCGACCACTTCCGGTGTGGCATCGAGCGCCACCATGACGCCTTTAAGCTCATCCCCCGGCGCACCGATCTGGAGGCCGATGTTATCCCATTCTTCCGCCAGTTCAGAAGGCGCTATTTCCTCGATTATGTCGAATGCCGTCTTTATCGCAGCCATAAATCGCCTGAGAATACCTCGTTAACCCGGTAAGGTAAGGTGCAGAGATAAAAAAAATGCACCCTTAGGGTGCATTTTTTGTTTGTTTACCTTGTTTGATCCGTTCTTTCACTTTCACTGACACTCGTTACCTTTCTAAAAGACGCAGATGGCGGGGTATTTTGGTGGGCCCACCTGGGTTCGAACCAGGGACCTACCGGTTATGAGCCGGTGGCTCTTCCAGCTGAGCTAT
>CBDVDA010000158.1:0-7489 GCA_965372635.1 uncultured bacterium
GGTTCGAACCAGGGACCTACCGGTTATGAGCCGGTGGCTCTTCCAGCTGAGCTATAGGCCCCCATAAAGAATTTCTGATTATAGCAGTTAGGGACGACAAGTCAAGCTATTTGACTTATTTTCCCCGTGGATATTTAGATCGGGAAAGCTTTTTAAAAGTTGGTGAAACGGATAATGGAAGGGCAGCTGAAAGGGATTACCTGTTTTTTTTCACCCTACAACGAAGACTCCCTTTTTTCAACCTTACGTTGATTTCATCCCCATTATTAACTTTTGCAGATTCGGTAATTATTTTTCCTTCAGGCAGGGTCGTCACCATAGCGTAACCGCGGCCGAGGATGGAGAGTGGGCTGAGGGCGTCCAGCCATACAGTTGCACTCCCGAGTTCCGACCTCTGGCGGGAGAAGTTCGATAATATCTGCTTTTCCAGTCGCCAGAGAAGATCGTCCAGTCGCATTCTCAATTCGCCGATCTTCTTTCCGGGGTCTTTAAGGGTCTTCGACCCTCTTTGCAGGCGCTCAGCGAGGATTTCCAGCTTGGAGGCAACTGCCACCCCTAAACGCTCTCTCAGTCCTTCCATTTCACGGTGAATTTCCAGGCTGCTCCGTATGATTATCTCCGCTGCCGCAGAGGGGGTGGGCGCCCTCATGTCGGCTGTAAAATCGGCGATAGTGAAATCGCGCTCATGGCCGACGGCGGAGACAATTGGCACCTTTGATTCAAACATGGCCCGTGCAACTCTCTCACTGTTGAAGGCCATCAGGTCTTCCGTCGAACCGCCGCCCCGCCCTGCAATGATGATGTCCATATTTTCGTCTTTCCCCAGGATTTCGATGGCGGAGGTGATCTCTTCAGGGGCTTCCTCTCCCTGGACCCTGGCGGGTGCGATGACGATCTCCAACCCGGCGCCTCTCGTTTTTAGAACCTTTAGTATATCCCGGATTGCGTCGCCTGTTGGGGAGGTGACGACACCGATCCGCTTCGGATAAGAGGGTAGCGGTTTTTTACGCTCATCGTCGAAGAGCCCCTCCTTTTCGAGGCGAAGTTTTAACTGTTCGAAAGCGAGGTGAAGGGAACCGAGACCGGCAGCCTCTACCTGCTCCACGATCAACTGGTATTCGCCCCTCTGCTTATAAAGGTCAAGCCTGCCGAAACAGACCAGACGCTGCCCATTTTCCAGCGTGAAGGGGAGCAACCTCCCCTGTCCTTTGAAGAGGACGGCCCTGATTTGGCTCATCTCATCCTTCAGGGTGAAGTAGCTGTGCCCGGATGAGGGAACTCTCAGGTTGGAGACCTCTCCCTCGACCCAGAGGAAGGCGAACTCTCTCTCAATGAGGCCGCTAATGAGGTCGGTTAATTCGGAGACGGTGAGAACGTGGCTTTCATTAAAAGGAAGTTCCATCATGTTCCCTGCTTATTAGCGGTTAATTTCATTTCGGCTTCAACCAGCCCGGCATCGGCTGCTTTCCGGAATAACTGGCGAGCCTCATTGAGGTGCCCCAGTTTTGTATTGACCAGCCCGAGGTTATAATAGGCGTCGCCTCTGCTGGGGTCTATCTCCGTTGCTTTTATGTAGTCTTCTCTAGCCATTTCATGGCTGCCCGAGAGGTAGAATAGGGTGCCTCGGGTTAGGTAGGCATTATAGGAATCAGAATCGATTTCCATCGCCCGGGTAAGGTCTTCTATTCCTTTGCCATGGTTGCCCACCTTCCCGAAGGCAATTCCCCTGTTAATAAGGGCTTTGACGTTTTTGGGGTCGAGCCTGATCGCCTCTGACAAGTCCTTGGTGGCGCGAGAGGGGTTATTCAGCTTGCCATGGGTGAGACCACGGTTCAAATAGGCTTTTACGTACGTTGGATTTATCGCAATTGCTCTGTCGTAGTCAATGAGGGCGTCGTCATAGTTGCCCGTGCTGTCATAGATCGTTCCCCGGTTCAGGTAGGCGATGTCGGCCGTATTCGGGAAGAGGTCTATTTCATGGGACCAGAGGGTATGGGAATCCTTCCATATTCCTGTTTGCATAACCGTTTTTCCAGACATCAAAAGTAGGAGAAGTGTGGAAAGCGTCAGGACGATGCGCCGTTTGCCGCTGCCGGTGACCGGCATGAGTTGCGAAAGTCCGATCCCTGCCAGGAGAATGAGGCTGATTCCCGGGAGATAGATGTAGCGGTCGGCCGCTGCCTGCTTCCCCACCTGAAGGATGCCGGAAACGGGAAACAAGGTAATGAGGTAGCAGAACCAGATAATCGCAAGCCATGGCCTTCTTTTTATCCATTTTATAGAAATGAGGGTGATGATGGCAAAGAGCAGAAAAGAAAGCATGTAGCTCATGTCAAACAAACTGATATTCTCCGGATAGGGATAGTAGGGGGCGAGGTTTACAGGTAGTGCCATCTTTGCAGGATAAAGGATGACTGCCTTTACTGCGACGAGGGTGCGTTCAAAGAGGGGTGGCGCCTCGGAAACCTTAAGCGCCCCGCTTTGATACTGTGTCCAGAGGGTGACTGCCGAAAGGATGAAGGCGATAATGAAGAAAGGGATTTTTTCAAAGAAAACCGGCTTCATGCGGTCAGGGTTTCCTGTTTTAATCCGATTGAGTGGATAATAGTCGAGCAGCAAAAGGATGACGGGGAGGGAAACTGCCATCGGTTTGCTCATAATGGAAAAAGCATAGAATGTAAGGGAGAGAAGATAACTCGAGGATGTTATTGAATTCCTGGCGGGTGCATGTCCCGCTGCTTGCGGCGGGGTGTTTGAGTGTGCATGATTCAGGTAGAGGGAGATGGCGAGCAGGTAGAAGAAGGCGCAAAGAACATCTTTTCTTTCCGACACCCAGACGACGGATTCCACATGCATGGGATGGAGTCCGAAGAGAAGGGCAGCCGATGCCGATGCCATGAGGATGAAATGATTTTTCCGGGCATGATTTGTATGATGCTTCACTGCCAGGCGAAGAAGTTTTAAGGAAATCAAGAAGACGAGAAAGGTGTTCAATGTGTGGAGGACGATGCTTGAAAAGTGGTGCCCGGCGGGGTTCGGCCCAAAGAAGGCGTAGTCGAGTGCATGGGAAAAGACGGTCAGGGGGTGCCAGTTGGAGCCGACGATGGCGGAAGGAAGCCAGCGGAAAAAAGCAAGATCGAGCGATTTGATATGCGTGTTTTCGTAAACATAGCGACCGTCATCCCAGTTGACGAAATCGCATTGCAGCGCCGGCAGGTAGGTGAGGAAGGTGAAAAGGACAATGAATAAGGCCGGTTTCCAGAAAGATGCCGCCGCGTCTTGATTTACCCCGCCCGTTTTCCCTCTGAAGTCATCATTCATGTTACCGTACAAGGGCAGATGCTCGTACCAGTTCGATCCCCTCATCATTTAACCGGGGGAGCATTTTTTCGAGCACGGCCACCGTCGATGGGTAGGGGTGGCCGATTGCAATCGCCTCTCCCATCTCTTTTGCCACCCGGACCGCCTCCGTCAGTTGGCGGGAAATGGCAGCCTCTTCCTGGACGTTGTCGAGAAAGACGGATCGCTCGGCGCTCCTCACTTTCATGGAGCGTGCCAGAGTATACGCCTTCGAGTGGAGGGATGTTTTGCTGTCTATAAAAAAGAGGCCTCTCTCTTTGAGGTCCGAAAGGACGACCTTCATACCCGTATGAAACTCGGTGAATTGTGAACCCATGTGGTTGTTGACGCCCGTAATGTGAGGGACGGTCTCGATGTCTTTTTTGAGCATTCCCAGAATTTGCTCACGGGTCATCTGCACAAGGAGCGCGCCCTTTCCCGGGTCGGTTTCGGGATACCCTTTGGGTTGCATGGGGAGGTGAAGAATGATTTCGGCTCCCTTTCGGTAGGCGTAGGTTGCAGCCTCTTTAGAGAAGGTTCTTGAAGGCATGACGGCGAGCGTTATTGGGACGCCGATGTTAACCAGTTCCTTGTACCTGTGATTGTTCCCAATGTCGTCTATAATGACCGCCAGCCTGGGGCGTGAGGGGGGCGGGGGCAGAAGGGGGGCCGGGACGGTCTCCTCCGGTGGTTGAAATTTCGTTTCTTTTTTAAATGGGGCCGTTGGCCTCTCTGTCGGCGCCGGGGGAGGGGCGGG
This sequence comes from uncultured bacterium, assembly GCA_965372635.1. Taxonomy (GTDB): domain Bacteria; phylum Desulfobacterota; class JADFVX01; order JADFVX01; family JADFVX01; genus CBDVDA01. The sequence continues at coordinate 4,097 of CBDVDA010000158.1, forward strand.
TGGGGGCGGCAGGTCGCCCCGTTTGTCTTTCGTAAGATAGAACCCGATGCCGATGATAATAAAGGCGACTGCAAAAATATAAATCAGCTTTGCATTGTCGTTGCCTCTTTTCTTCTTCTTCGTGCTTCCCATCAGGAAGGTTGTTTTGCTCCCCGGCTGAAGATGTTCCAGCTCTTAAGTATGTCGAGGGCCGCCTTCACTTGATTGTCGTCCGCCAGTTTGTCCGATTTCTTGCCCGTTGTTTCTTCTCCAACCTGTTTCTCATCGGGAGCATTTTCTTTCGAGGTATTCTCTGACGGCAACACCTTCTTTGGTTCTTCTTTTTTCTCTTCCTTGTGCGTTCCGTTGGATATATGGTTTTTTAAGTCCTTTTCCCGGATAATGGAATGTTTCTTCGATGAAGAGATGCCCTCTCTTTCAACGATAATATCGGGTGTTATCCCCTCCGCCTGGATGGATCGACCGCTCGGTGTGTAGTAGCGTGCCGTGGTAATCCTTATTCCAGACCCGTCTTCCATTGGAAGGATGGTCTGGACCGAGCCCTTGCCGAAGGTTTTTGTCCCAACGACGACCCCTTTGCCCGTGTCCTGCAATGCGCCTGCAACGATCTCGGAGGCGCTGGCGCTCCCCGCATTGACGAGGACGACGATGGGGTAGGAGGGCTCTGTTCCCATTTTCGATGCATGGAATTTCATCTTCTGCGCTTCGAGGCGGCCGTCGGTGTAGACGATGAGTCCCGAAGAGAGGAAGGCGTCCGACACCTTGACGGCCTGATCCAGCAGTCCGCCCGGGTTGTTCCTGAGGTCGAGGACGAGGCCCTTGATGCCGCCCGTCTTTTTGGTGATTTCTTTCAGCGCCTTGCTCAGGTCTCTCGACGTCCTCTCCTGGAACTGCGTGATCCTCACGTAGCCGTATTTTTCCTCCAGAATGTCGTGTTTGACGCTCTTTATTTTTATGATGTCTCGGATGATGGGAAAGTCGATCGGCTCACGCTCACCTTTCCGGACGATGGTGAGGATCACCTTTTTCCCCTTCTCGCCCCGCATCATTTTAACTGCCTCCATGATGGTCATATCTCTCGTCGATTCACCGTCAATCTTGATGATAATGTCCTCCGACTGGATTCCCGCTTTGAAGGCCGGCGTATCTTCGATGGGCGATATGACGGTCAGTATCCCTTCTTTCATTGTGATCTCAATGCCGACGCCGCCGAAGCTTCCTTTCGTTTCAACCTGCATTTCATGGAAACTTTCGGGAGGCATGAAGGAGGAGTGAGGGTCGAGCGATGAGAGCATGCCGTTTATGGCGCCGTAGATGAGATCCTTCGTTTCCACCTCTTCCACGTAGTTTTTCTGGATGATGGAAAGGGCGTTTGCAAAAATCTTGAGGTTCTCGTAGGTACTCGACGGCTTTGCGGCAATCGGCCCCGGCAGGTAGGCGCCCACGTTGAGGGCGAAAACGACGGCCACCGTAATGATTAGAATAAGTTTTATCTGTTTCTGGATCGATTTCATGTTTTTTGCTCCCTTAGCCCTTACAGGGCCTATCATTTTATTAATTAATGTTCGCGTTCCCCTTGTTTTGGGAAAGGCGAGTTGCCTTTTACTCAGCAAGTCTTCAGATGAAACTTTATTATAACGTTAAGCAGGCTGTCAAGTGAACTAAATTGTCCCTCTCTTTGGGGGCGCTTGTTGCTACGCTGAAAAATCTGGTTTCAGAATGTCGATGAACGAGGGGTGCAGCGGGGGTCAGTCGTCCGAACCTGAAGAGAGGAAATCGAGGATCACTTCGTCGAGCCCCTTCTCGGAGATCACTTCTCCTCCGAATTTTTTTTCTTCTTCTTCCTTTGAAAGTGGCTTTACGTCTGCTGGGGGCGGGGGGGCTGCCTCTTTTTTATCGAAAGTGCCTGAGACCAGCTTCTTGAGCATCATCTTGTGCTGCTCTTCCATCAGTTCTTTCACGACGGCTTCGAGATTGTCCACCTTGATGATGTCGGCATAACTCGTTTTTTCACGCGACATGATGTTGCCGCCCACATAGAGGAGGGTGATTATGTGAGGGGTCTCCACACCGCTGTCTTCCGTTTGGATGTGGTAGACCTTGCCGTTGTGTTTTATATTGTGGTTGAAACCGACGACCATTTGCTAAATCAAACCCCTTGTTCTTTCTATAATAAACTCGTTGTAAGTTAGCATACCATACACTCTGAAATCAAGGGAATTTGCAGTAGCCGCAGCGTTCTCGACGCAGAGGTTTTGTCAGGGCTAGATTGGCTTGACTGACTTTTTTATGGGGACTGGTTAATAGGGTTCTTGGGGTTTTTCTTGGGATTGAATCAGAGCAATATTCATGCATTGCTTCCTGAAGAGCCTCTTGTAAAAGCATTTTCGAGTTGAGAAGCATTGTAACCTATTGTAATAATTGAGCTTCATGACATCTTGTGGTATTATTTTGTTGCGACCAAAACAAACCACAGGAGAATGCCGATAAAGCTCAAGGAAAGAATATCATGGTTGATGTGCAGTGTCCAAAAAAGTTTGTTTGCCCATCTTGACGAATGCTTTGAAACTCCGCTTACCGAGCAGGAAAAGCGGTTGGTCATCATCCTTGAGATTGTAGCGGTGGAGAAGTATCTGCCCAGGAAGGCGTCGAACCAGTGGCGTGGGCGAAAGGTTCTTGAGCGGAAAGCAATAGCCAGAGGGTTTGTTGCAAAGGAAGTGTACCGTCACTCCAAGACAATTGACATGATCCGAAACCTGCGCTCCACGGCAAACCTCCGGCGTATTTGCGGGCCTTCGCCGAGTTTGCAGGAAGCGGCCTTGGCATGCGAGTCCATGATGCCTTGGTGAAGGACTTCCTTGGCGGAGAAATCGTTGGGCTTCAAATCAATTCCCAAATAGACGTTTAATCCCTTGCGGGTGCAATTCCCCGTAGCTTGCTTACGATTAAAAATAAATTATTCCAGATCATACCCCGTCAGCTTGCTGCGGGGTGGTTGATTTGCAGAGTCGGCCTGAAAACAAGGGAGGATTAAGGTATCCCATATTTAGCTGCCTCGTTTTGCAGGGGAGGGGGCCGCACTCTTATTTCGGGGCAAACCCTCTCCTTAGCGTATTTTCCGATATGCAGACAGGGAAGATAAAATGCTTCAGGTAGTCGCTCCCGCCCGCCTTGGAACCGAGTCCAGACATGCCGAAACCGCCGAAGGGCTGTCTTCCCACCAACGCGCCGGTGATCTTCCGGTTGATGTAGATGTTCCCCGCCCTCAGCTCTATTCTCGCCTTCCTGATATTTTCAGGACTTCTCGAACAGATGCCTGCCGTCAGCGCATAGGGGGTGCCGTTTGCAATTTCTATCGCTTAGTCAATTGTCCCGGCCAGCATCACCGCAAGG
>CBDVDA010000159.1:0-7223 GCA_965372635.1 uncultured bacterium
CGGCTCCCCCTGTATAACGGCATGTCCCAAGCAGTGCTTGATGAAGTTTGTAACAGATTAGAGGATTATTTTAAGCTTAGCTAGTCGTCCTGGCATCAAAAATTTTCAACAACGCTTATGGCATTCCCCAAGCGACAAAACTCCTCCACCGACAAGGTCTCCGGCCTCCTCGCAGGATCGATTCCCGTTTCGGCAAACAAGTTATACTTATTCTCAAAAAGCGGTTTCAGCGCATCGGCAATCTTCTTCCGCCGCTGTGAAAAGGCGGCGAGCACAAAAGGCAAAAAAGAGAAACAGTGCGAAATAGCTACTTCTTGTACGGGCAAAAACATTCCGTCTTGTATCTTTACAGTAAGCAGTTAATCACAAAATCAGATGTGCTTTGTCGCGCCAATCAGGATTATACCAATTTTGAAGAACTGAGAATAACTGATTTTCAGAGGACCCCTTGAAAAAACAAGAGGGGCGAAATGAGAATGACGGGAAGCTATTTTGAGAACCAGTCAACCAGATTCCGGGCGAGCCGGAGATTATCCCCCATATCCAGGAAGTGGTTGGCAAAAGGGGCATCATCGGCCAATACGACCACCTTCCCCTTTCCATAATCCGCCACAGTTAGAATGCCTGCACGCGTCCTCGGTTCACCGGAATCATAGCGGCGGTTTCGGTTGAAGTCACCAAAGGCCTTCTCCGACGTAAAGGCCAAGGTCTTTGCCTCCCTCTCGGCAAGAAGGCCCCAGGTGCCGTAGAGAGCGATAGACTTGACTCCCGCCGTCAGCGAATGGGGAGTAATCGCTTTGGCATAAAAATCCTGGCTGCTTTTTTCAATGAGGTTTTCCTCTTCAGACATGACGGCGCTGGAGAGGATGATGCCGAAAGGTTTTGTCATTTCAAAGAGCGGCGGAGCAATATGAAGAAGAACGAGCAGGTTCCCACCCTTTTGCACGAAATCTCTGACCATTTCAATCTCCCCCTTCGAATAGGGGGTCATGGAGCCGGGCAGGACGAGCGTGTCGTACTTGCCCAGGATCTCCGCTGTGAGAGAACCGTCGGAGACAGTTACCTTCACCTCTTTTTCTTCGAAGAGTGCGGCAAAACGTTTCAGCCCGAGGGGCGCGTCTGAAAGGGGGTGAAAAATCACCCGGTGGGAAAGGTCGAAGAGAACACCCTCCGCATCCGCCGGAACAACGGAACTGCAAAAGAAGAAGATCAGAAAGAAGAGCTGTTTTTTTGACATTTTATCCTCGCTATCAAAATTTCCCCTTAGGATGTTTTCCATAGCAGGAGGTTTCAAAAAAAGTGCCGCACCCCTTGTAATGAGGGTGCGGCAAATAAGGAGGTTTTGGTCTCACTCGTTTAAGCGGGACCGTGGGGCGCTCGTCTATGCCGGGCTGAAGGCGATCTTTCCGCGATTCAGCCGGGCCTTGATCTTTTTTGCCTCTTTAAACCTGCATTTGAGCAGGCAGTCGCTGAGCGGCGCCTCGATACAGCGGCTGATGATCCTTTTTAGAGGGCGCGCGCCATACCTGGAGTGCTCTATCTTCTCCGCCAGGTGGGCCGTTAGCGCCTTCGGAAAAGTGATCTCCTTCCCGATAGCTGAAAGCCGGGTCTTCACCTGGGCAAGCATAAGTTCTACGATTTTTACGTTGTCCTCGTGGTCGAGGGCCCTGAATACGATCAGGTCGTCTACACGGTTTAAAAATTCAGGGGCGAAGATATTTTCTAACGCGCGCAGAGTCTCCCGCTCTTTATAATGATGGGTCACCTCCCCATTCCGGTTGCCAAACCCGATGGCCCCCTCCAGTTCGGCGATTTCTCCGGCCCCCACGTTAGTCGTCATGATGACGATGCATTTATTGAAATGGATCCGCTGCCCTTTGTTGTCGGTAACGAACCCCTCGTCCATCACTTGAAGAAGTAAGTTATGCACCTTGGGATGCGCCTTTTCAATCTCGTCGAAGAGAACAATCCTCTCGGGATTTTCCAGCATAGGTCCGGCAAGTATCCCCCCGTCGTCGTAACCCACATAGCCCGGAGGGGCGCCTATGAGCTTGGCGTATTCGTGGGGAAGGGCAAATTCCGAGCAGTCGATACGAAGCATTTTACCCGAATTGCCGAGGACCAGTTCACTTAATCGCTTGGCCAGTTCCGTTTTCCCCACCCCCGTCTGCCCGGCAAAAAGAAAGACGCCGAGCGGCCTCTCGGGAGGATTGATCCCGACGGCGGCCCTCTTTAGCGCCTGCACCACCTTGGCGGCAGCCTCGTCCTGACCGACGAGGGTTTCCTTCAACTTCGCCTCCAGGTCATCGGCCATACGGGTAAAGGGCCGTACTTCCTTCCCTTCGAGGAGGAAGAGTTTTTCCGGATGAGAATCCTCCTCTACCGTAACGGAGACGCGGTTAATGTCGAGGCCGGGATTGATCTTGATGCAGAGTTGGTAGAATTCCTCTTCCAGCCACCCCACATCGTTCCCTTTCATCTCCTTCGAGTAAATGATGTCCTTCAATATGTCGTCGTTATAGTTTACGATGGCCGTATTGATAACGAGATGCTGGTAGGAACGCTTGTCTGTGAGACTGACGTTGCTGAAAAGCTGGTGGATTTCACCCTCCGAAAAAACCCGGACCTTGACGAACCGGTCAATCGCCTGGCAGTACCTGATCGTTACGTTTGTCTTGAGCTCCATAGGTCACCTCCTGTTTTCTTCCGGTTTCCTGCCTCGCCCCATAAAAGTATACTGTATACAACTATCTATAGTCTTTTGCAAATTGCGGGCCATTTTGACTCCCTCGAAGAGCACACCACAAGTTACTGATTTACAAGAATTTTTAAAAATCTACGTCCCCGTACTTTTTTGAACCCTTCTCTCTTTCTGCCATTTGACACACTTTTTAAGTGAAATTTTTTCATGCCCCTCATCCCGGCATCCTAAACCGGCTACTTTCACTAAATCAAACAAGTGGATTGCGCTCGTCCTTTAGTCTCTCCTTGCTTCCATTTATATCCCCACTCTTCCATGTTTTCATCTCTTCAATTTAACATCTAAACAGCGCTCAAATAAATCCGGACAGAGAACTATTTTTTCATTGACAGCCACCGCGCAAAGAGGATAATATTGGTCCAACTAAGCAACTAAAAAAGGAGACGTCAAATGAGACTGACAATGACAGCCGATTATGCAGTAAGGGCCATCGTATACCTGGCCATGAAAAAAAAGGATTCCATCACCCCCATCAGGGAGATCGCCAAGGTACAGGAGGTTCCTCTCAGCTTTCTTTCAAAGATCATGCAAACACTCAGCAAGACAAGCATGGTCCGCGTCTACCGAGGCAAGTTCGGCGGCTACTCGCTGGCGGCAGACCCAAAAAAGATGTCCTTAAAGGACGTTATCGAGGCGATCGAAGGGCCCATCTATCTGAATAAATGCCTCATCCAGGAAGGCGAGTGCGACAGGGACAAGTTGTGCGCCGTCCACCCCATCTGGGAAGAAGCTCAACGCGCCCTCTTCGGGGTGATCGACAAATACACCATTGCCGACATGGCAAAAATGCAGGCCGATAAGTTGACAAACTGATCCGTTGTAGTAAGCTTTAAATATTGGCAATTAACAAAGGCAATAGGGAGGCAGTTGCATGAGTGAAACTCAATCACTAACAGAACAATACGACCTTGGCGTAGTAAAATGGTTTTCCGTTGCCGCCGTCATCTACCTGGTGGTAGGGACGCTCGTGGGAGTCATACTGGCGAGCCAGCTCACCTGGCCGGCGCTCAATTTCGACATCCCCTACATCACCTTCGGACGGCTGAGGCCCTTGCACACCAATGCGGTCATCTTCGCCTTCGGCGGGTGCACGCTCTTTGCCTCCGCCTATTATATTGTTCAGCGCACCTGTTCGGTGAAGCTCTGGAGCAACGGCCTCGCCTGGTTCACCTTTGTCGGCTGGAACCTGGTCATCATAAGCGCCGTCATCACGCTCCCCCTCGGCCTCACGCAGGGGAAGGAATATGCCGAACTGGAGTGGCCTATCGACATCGCCATTGCCGTCGTCTGGGTCGCCTTTACACTCAACTACGTAATGACCATAGTCAAGAGGAAGACGCCCCATATCTACGTAGCCAACTGGTTTTTTATGGTAATGATGGTGATGATTACCTATATTCACGTCGTTAATTCCCTCGTCATTCCTGTCGATCTCTTTAAATCCTACTCAATCTTTTCAGGCGTTCATGACGCCATGATACAGTGGTGGTGGGGACACAATGCCGTCGGCTTTTTCCTCACCGCCGGATTCCTCGGCATCATGTATTACTTTGTCCCCAAGCAGGCGGGACGCCCCATCTATTCCTACAGGCTTTCAGTCATCCACTTCTGGGCGCTCACCTTCGGGTACGTCTGGCTCGGTGCGCACCATCTTCATTATACGGCGTTACCCGACTGGACGGGCTCCCTCGGCGCTGCAATTTCCATGGCCATGATCATCCCTTCCTGGGGTGGGGCCGTTAACGGCATGATGACGCTCAGCGGTGCATGGGATAAGCTCCGTACCGACTATGTCCTCAGGTTCCTCATCGTATCACTCGCCTTCTACGCCATGAGTACCTTCGAAGGCCCCGTCATGTCCATGAGGATGGTCAACTCTCTTTCACACTACACCGACTGGACCATCGGCCATGTTCATTCCGGCGCACTCGGCTGGGTAGTCATGGTTTCAGCAGGCGCCATCTATCATATGACAAGCAAACTCTGGAACAGGGAGATCTATTCAACGTCACTCGTTAACGTTCACTTCTGGCTCCATACCATAGGGCTCGTCATTTATATCTGCGCCATGTGGGTATCGGGCATTATGCAGGCGCTTATGTGGCGCGCATACGACGAATACGGGAACCTGGTCTACTCATTCGCCGAATCGGTAGAAGCGATGCATCCCTACTATGCCATGAGAACCGTGGGCGGCGTTTTTGTCCTCCTCGGCGCCATTATCATGCTCTACAATATAATAATGACCATCACTACTAAATCCGAGGCAGCGGCTTAAGCCCGCCCTGAGAGAGGAGTTCACTTATGGCTGAAAGCAACGAAACCGGTTTACAGCAGAAGCTTGAAAAGAATGTAGGCGCCCTGCTTCTTATGATCGCATTCGTCCTGTCCATCGGCGGGATCGTGGAAATTGTGCCGCTTTTTTACCTGAATAACGTGGTCGAAAGTGCGGAACAGTTTGAAGAGATCGGCGGCGTCAGGCCCTATACGGCCCTTGAACAGGCGGGCCGCGACATCTATATCCGCGAGGGGTGCTACAACTGCCACTCCCAGATGATCAGACCTTTCCGGGATGAAAAGGAGCGCTACGGACACTTCTCCCTCGCCGTCGAATCGAAGTACGACCACCCCTTCCAGTGGGGCTCCAAGAGAACAGGACCCGACCTTGCACGGGTGGGCGGGAAATATTCCGACGAATGGCATGTGGCGCACCTCATGGACCCAAGGTCGCTCGTTCCCGAATCGGTCATGCCGCGCTACCCCTGGCTGAGCGATGCCAAGGTGGACCCCGAGCGGGCGGCAAAAGGTTTGCGCGCACTGAAGACCATCGGCGTTCCCTACACGGATGAGCAGATTTCCGGCGCAGCCGAGGCCGTTACGGGGAAAACGGAAATGGAGGCGCTCGTCGCCTACCTCCAGGTGCTCGGCACGATGATCGAATTCAAGGAAGGGAGGGATTACCGTGAATAGTTTTACAAATCATTTTTCAACCGACTGGGCCTCCATGACGCTCAACGACTGGATCGGCACAAGCGTAACGGTAATCATCTTCCTCCTCATGGCCGTTGCCTATTTTTATGTATTCAGAGGGAAAAACAAGGAAACGCTTGAGTCCCACCGCTTTATAATCATGAACGAAGATTCTTCGAAGAGGGAGGATGAAAAAAATGGCTGATAAGCATAATCCTTACGAGGCGAAAGATACGGGGCACGAGTGGGACGGAATCCGGGAACTCGAAAACCCGCCTCCCCGCTGGTGGATTATCTGCATGCACATTAGCTGGATATCGGCCGTGATTTATCTCATCCTCTTCCCGGGCCTGCCGCTCATAAACGGCGCTACCAAAGGGCTCCTCGGCTGGACGCAGGTAAAACGCCTCAATGCCCAGGTGGCCGAGGTGGAAACGCTTCGAAAACCCTTTAACGATAAGATCGCCAGGATGTCGTTCGAAGAGGTGCTGAAAGACGCCGAACTCCTCAACTTTGCCCAGAATTCGGCCAGGGCGCTCTTCGGAGACTTCTGCGCCGCCTGCCACGGCGCGGGGGGACAGGGTGGCCCCGGCTTCCCCGTACTCGCAGACGACGACTGGCTTTACGGCGGATCGCTGGAAGCGATGACGGAAACCATTACCGACGGAAGGGAAGGGATGATGCCTGCTCATGGCGCACTTCTCAGCGCACAGGAGATGGACGACGTTGTGAAATACGTGGGCGGGCTTTCTTCGGGTCAAGTGCATGAGGCGGGGAGAGCGGTCTTCATGGGGGAAACGGCAGGCGAAGCGACCTGCGCCATGTGCCACGGCGAGGACGGCAAAGGAATACCCGATATGGGCGGAGCGAACCTGACAGACGCCATCTGGCGTTTCGATGGCAGCGAGGCGGGCATCAGGCAGACCATCACCCACGGCGTCAATGACGAAGGCGACCTTACGAGAAAGGCGCAAATGCCCGCCTTCGGTGAGAAGCTGAACGCAACTCAAATCAAAAAACTTGCCCTTCTGGTTCACCAATTCGGCGGCGGGCAGTAGTTAACGAGCACACAGTTTATTTGGCCGGGAGCTTGGTTAGCAAGCTCCCGGCTTTTTTATTTTCTTACTTAAGGGAATCTCTATTAATCTGTCATACCGGACTTGATCCGGTATCCAAGGGTCTGATTTAATTGGATTCCCACAGGCTTTAAGCGGGAATATGGTGTTTTGTTACAGTACACCATATCCCCGATTGAACATTTCGGGGATGACAAAAAGTTCTGCAAGAACCTCTTAAAATAAGCAAACCTGTGTATTGCCCTGTAAATTCTTTTTAAAATATTTATTGTTTTAAAATCAATATTGTGCAAGATTAATGAGTAGAATTAATTTCTGATAAAAGACCGAAAAACTTTATACTAACTTGATATGTACAAAAGTAAAATCTTGAGCTACGAAGTGTTGGTTGAAAGCATGCGTTTTGTGAAAGAAAT
>CBDVDA010000160.1:0-7145 GCA_965372635.1 uncultured bacterium
CCCATGAAGTCTTTTATCAAGCTTCAGGTGGTGCACTTGGAACTTGAATCTACCCTGTCTGGAGTTAAGGGGGAAAACGGTCGCTGTTCCTATTTCCCCCTATCCCCCCCCCTATTGTCACTAACCCCAACCGGCTCATCTTCTTCAACAACCCCGGCCTCGAAATACCGAAACACTTTGCCACCTGCGAATGATTATGTCCCGTCTCTTCAAGGGCGGCAACAATGAGACGTTTTTCTAAGACTCTAATCTGGTCATCCAGTGTTTATCCCGTTGTGGTTTCTTTTTCAATATGGGCACCATACATGGCGGTTTGAATATCCTCCAGAGTTACCTCCGGCTTGTCGCTGGAAAGAGCGATGGCGCACTCAAGAAGGTTTTCCAACTCCCGCACGTTCCCTTTTCAGGGCTGCTTTAAGAGCCAATCGAGGGTTTGACGTTTTAAGGGGGAAACACTTAAAAATGTAATGCCGGAGATTTAATAGGAATTGGCTGGGGGACTAGGATTCAAACCTGGATTGGCGGAGTCAGAGTCCGCTGTCCTGCCATTGGACGATCCCCCATCAAAAGATGGTTTGGTTAGGGCCGCTAATTCTGCCACATTCGTTCCTTTTTTTCAATTCAAATTAGTTTTGTCCGGGGCGCTTTGAGAACCGCCCATTCATACGCAAAACGATGCTGTAACTGTAGAGGTATTCCTGAAATTGAGGCTTCATTCGTCACATCTCTTTTTCGTTTTAAAATCATACCTTCCGGGTCGTCTGTATACAATTGGCCTTGACAAATTAAGGATCAAATAGTACTCTAGCAAGCTTCGAATTTCGTTGCAGAATCAGCGGCAACCTGCACTTTTTTACGGTAGAATGTTTGTCTCCCGTGAAATGAATGGAGCGTGTTTTCAAGGGTTTTTTTCCCATCGTCTCGCCAGCCGACTTTTCAGGTAGCGCCTGAACCCTTTGGCAGTGTTTAAAGGGTGTTATCCTTCTGCAATCGTTAATTTAATCAAATCAGCAAGTGCCGGTGACTTGCCGTCGGGCATTTGTTTTTAAAAGTTATGAAAGAGAAAAAAATGACATTTAAGGGACTTCCCCCCAAGCAGGGTCTGTACGACCCGGCAAACGAGAAAGACAATTGCGGCATGGGGTTTGTTGCCAACATAAAGGGGAACAAGTCTCATAAGATAGTAGCGCAGGGGCTTGAGGTGCTGAACAACCTCGTCCACCGGGGCGCTGTCGGGGCCGATCCGAGGACCGGCGACGGTGCGGGCATTCTCATCCAGCTTCCTCACGAGTTTTTCGTCAATGCCTGCGGTGAGATCAATATAACCCTCCCCGATGCGGGCCGGTACGGCGTGGGGATGATGTTCCTCCCGCAGGACGAGGGAGAAAAAAAGACCTGCCAGGATATCATCGAAGAGAAGATAGCGGATGCAGGGCAGAAACTGCTCGGCTGGCGCGACGTGCCTGTCGTCCCGGAAGCGGCGGGTGATAGCGCTCGTGAGGTAATGCCCGCCATTCGGCAGGTCTTTATCGAAAGCACCTGTGCCGACAACCTCGCCTTCGAGAGGAAGCTTTTCGTCATACGAAAGCAGATCGGCTTTGCCATCCGGCCTTTAAAGCTGAAGGAAGACAAATTTTTTCATATCCCGAGCCTTTCGAGTAGGACCATCGTCTACAAGGGGCAGCTCATGTCGGAGCAGGTGCCGCAGTTTTTTAGCGACCTTTCCGACGAGACGCTCACGAGCGCCTTGGCACTTGTCCATTCCCGTTACAGCACAAACACTTTTCCCTCCTGGGATCTGGCGCATCCTTTCAGGTATATGGCACACAACGGTGAAATCAATACATTGAGGGGCAACATCAACTGGATGTTTTCGCGGGAGGCGATGTTCGAATCGGACCTCTTTGGCGAGGATATGGAAAAGATATGCCCCATTATCCGCCCCTATTCGAGCGATTCCTTCGGCTTCGATAACGCGCTCGAACTGCTCGTTATGTCGGGCCGTTCGCTCCCTCATGCGGCGATGATGCTCATCCCGGAGGCGTGGAGCGGGAACGAGCAGATGGACGAGGACAAAAAAGGTTTTTACGAATTTCATGCGGCAAAGATGGAGCCCTGGGACGGCCCGGCGGCTATTGCCTTTACCGACGGCTCCGTCATCGGCGCTACCCTCGACCGGAACGGCCTCAGGCCCGCCCGCTATACGGTCACCAAAGACGGCCTCATTATTATGGCGTCGGAATGTGGTGTTCTGCCCGTCGCCCCTGAGAATGTGGAAAAACACTGGCGTCTTCAGCCGGGCAAGATGCTCGTCGTCGATCTCGAACAGGGCCGCATCATAGATGATGAAGAGGTAAAGAGCGATATTGTCAGCAAAAAGCCCTACAGGGAATGGGTCAAAAAAAACAGGGTGCTTATCGGGGACCTTCCCGCAAGCCCTGCCATTCGCCAAATGGATCATGAAACGCTCCTCAAAAGGCAGAAGGCCTTCGGATATACGGTAGAGGATATTCACGACATCCTCCTCCCCATGGTAACAAAGGGGCAAGAGCCGCTCGGCGCGATGGGGAACGATGCGCCGCTGGCCGTTCTTTCAGACAAGCCTCAGCTCCTTTACAACTATTTCAAGCAACTCTTTGCACAGGTGACCAACCCGCCCGTCGATCCGATCCGGGAGGAACTTGTCATGTCGCTCATAAGCTACATCGGCGCTGAGGGAAACCTCCTCGTTGAGAGGCCGGAAGACTGCCACCGGCTGGAACTCTCACAGCCGATCCTGACGAACCTGGAGCTGGCCAAACTTCGCGACGTGAATACGGGGAATTTTAAGACCAAGACTCTCTCCACTCTCTTCGATAGTGATGGGGGGGAGAAAGGGCTCACCGACGCCATCGCCAACCTCTGCAAGGAGGCGGGAACGGCTATCGGCGAAGGAGTGAACATCATTATTCTAAGCGACTGGGGCGTATCGGAAAAGAGCGCGCCCATCCCGGCGCTTCTCGCCACGGGCGCGGTCCACCACCACCTGATCAAAAACGGCACACGCGGCAAGGTGGGTATCGTCGTCGAATCGGGCGAAGCTCGGGAGGTTCACCACTTCGCTCTCCTCATCGGCTTCGGTGCGGGCGCGATCAACCCCTACATGGTCTTCGAGACCATCGAAGATCTCTACGTTCACGATTATCTCCCCGAAGAGATGGAGGAGGAGCGGGACACAGAGGGGGAGCGGAAGGCGGAGAAAAATTATATCAAGGCGATCGGGAAGGGCCTCATGAAGATATTCTCCAAAATGGGGATTTCCACTCTTCAGAGTTATAACGGCGCGCAGATTTTCGAGGCGGTAGGGCTGAATAGCGATGTGATCGATCGCTACTTTACCGGCGCCCCGTCACGTATCGAAGGGATCGGTATGGGAGAGTTGACCGAGGAGGTCCTCCGCCGCCACAAAAAGGCGTACCCCGGCAATAACGTGGTCCCTCTCATGCTGGAGCACGGTGGCCATTACCAGTGGAGGAAGGATGGCGAGGCTCACAGCGTCAACCCCGAAATGATCGCCCGTCTTCAATATGCCACAAAGTCGGGCAGCTATGAAGAATACAAGGAATACGCAAAGCTGATCAACGACCAGAGCAAACAGTTCTACACCCTGCGAGGGCTCTTGGAATTCAAGACCGATTCAGGGAAATCGATTCCTCTCGAAGAAGTGGAGCCGGCATCGGAGATCATGAAACGTTTCGCATCGGGGGCCATGTCCTTTGGTTCCATTAGCCGAGAGGCCCACGAAACACTCGCCATTGCCATGAACCGCATCGGCGGGCGGAGTAACTCCGGCGAAGGGGGAGAAGACCCGGCCCGTTTCACCCCCGATGAAAACGGAGATTTAAGGCGGAGCGCCATCAAACAGGTCGCTTCGGGCCGCTTCGGCGTCACGAGCCATTATCTCGTTAATGCCGACGAGTTGCAGATCAAGATGGCGCAGGGGGCCAAGCCGGGCGAAGGAGGGCAGTTGCCCGGCCACAAGGTGAACGACGAGATCGCAAGCGTGAGAAATTCAACGCCTGGCGTGGGGCTCATATCGCCTCCGCCCCATCACGACATCTATTCCATCGAGGATATGGCGCAGCTCATTCACGATCTTAAAAACAGCAACAGCAAAGCCGACATCTCAGTCAAGCTGGTCTCCGAAGTAGGCGTTGGCACCATCGCCGCAGGCGTCTCCAAGGGGAAGGCCGAGAAGATTTTAATCAGCGGCTACGACGGCGGAACGGGGGCGTCGCCCGCCAGTTCCATCAAGCATGCCGGGCTTCCGTGGGAACTGGGACTTTCGGAAACGCAGCAAACCCTCGTACTGAATGATCTGAGGGGCCGCGTTCGTGTACAGGTGGATGGTCAACTGAAGACAGGCCGCGACGTGGCTATCGGCGCCATGCTCGGTGCAGATGAATTCGGATTCGCCACCATTGCGCTCCTCACCATGGGGTGCATTATGCTTAGAAAATGCCACCTCAATACCTGCTCCGTTGGCGTTGCCACACAGGACCCGGAACTGAGAAAGCGGTTCACCGGCAAGCCGGAACATGTGGTCAACTTCTTCACCTTCGTGGCCGAAGAACTGCGCGAGATTATGGCCGAACTCGGTTTCAGGACCGTGGAAGAGATGGTGGGCCGTGCAGACAGGCTCGATACGCGAAAGGCTATAAATCACTGGAAAGCGAAGGGCCTCGACCTTTCGCCCATCCTTCAAAGACCGGACGTGCCCGAATCCATTGCCATCCACAACACAGGAGGCCAGGACCACGGCCTCGAAGAGGCCCTCGATAACGAGATCATTAAGAAGGCAAAGCTTGCCCTTGAAGAGAGGGAGCCTGTCGATCTTGAATTCGATATCAAAAATACCAACCGGACGGTTGGAACTATGCTCGGTGCGGAAATATCGCGGCGCTACGGCGGAGAGGCGCTCCCCGAAGACACGATTACTCTTCGATTTACAGGAACGGCAGGCCAGAGCTTCGGCGCCTTTGTTCCGAAGGGGGTCACCATGATCCTCGACGGGGAGGCAAACGACTACTTCTGCAAGGGGCTCTCCGGCGGCAAGGTGATTCTCCGCAAACCGGAAAAAGCGACCTATGCAGCCGAAGACAATATTATTGCCGGGAACGTCATCCTTTACGGCGCGACCTGCGGCGAGGTCTTCATAAACGGTGTAGTGGGTGAACGCTTCTGCGTGAGAAACAGCGGAGCCCATGCCGTAGTGGAAGGGGTGGGCGACCATGGATGCGAGTATATGACGGCCGGCCGGGTGGTCGTCCTCGGCGAAACGGGCAGGAATTTCGCCGCAGGGATGAGTGGCGGAATTGCCTATGTGCTGGATGAAGAAAGCGTTTTCGACAGCCTTTGTAATAAGAGTATGGTCGATCTCGAAAGACTCGATGACGCAGACGAACAGGTTTTTGTTAAAGAGTTGATTGAGCGCCATCATGAATATACGGGAAGTGACAGGGCGAAGGCGCTCCTCGACGACTGGGACGCCACGCTTTCAAAATTCGTCAAAGTCATGCCTATCGAATACAGGCGCGTCCTCGACAAAATGGTGAGGGAAGAGGTGGTCAGGTATGGGTAAGATCACCGGCTTCATGGAATTCGATCGCGAGACAAAGAAAAAACTTCCCGTGGAAGAGAGGACAAAAAACCACTGCGAGTTCGACGTTCCGCTCTCGGAGGAGCACCTGAAACAGCAGGGCGCACGCTGCATGGACTGCGGCGTTCCTTTCTGCCACTGGGGCTGCCCGCTGGGCAACAACATTCCCGATTGGAACGACATGGTCTTCAATGGCCGCTGGAAGGACGCCATCGAGGCGCTCCATGCAACCAACAATTTCCCCGATTTCACTGGTCGTGTCTGCCCGGCCCCCTGCGAGGCGGCCTGCACACTCGGCATCAATGTCGACCCCGTCGCCATCAAGCTGAACGAAGTCTCCATTATTGACCGTGCCTTCGATGAAGGGTGGGTAAAACCGCAGCCTGCCGATTTCAAGACGGGCAAAAAAGTGGCTGTCATCGGTTCCGGCCCGGCTGGCCTCGCCGCTGCGCAGCAGCTTTGCAGGGCGGGCCACGAGGTGACCCTCTTCGAACGCGCCGACCGTTTTGGCGGCCTTCTCATGTACGGCATCCCCGATTTTAAATTAGAGAAAAAACTCGTTCAGCGCCGCATCGACCAGATGGAGGAGGAAGGGGTTATCCTAAAACCGAACAGTCACGTGGGCGTTAATTATCCCGTGGAAGATCTGAAGAAGAATTTCGACGCTGTCTGCCTTGCGGGCGGCTCCACCAAGCCGAGAGACCTCCCTGTTGATGGACGCGATCTGGACGGCGTTCACTTCGCTATGGAATTCCTCCCCCAGCAAAACAAGCGGAACTGGGGAGACACGCTTGACGCGGCGGAAGAAATTCTGGCAACAGGCAAGCGGGTCGTCGTCCTCGGTGGCGGCGATACGGGGTCCGACTGCGTCGGTACGTCGGTTAGACAGGGAGCGAAATCGATCCACCAGTTCGAACTCCTCCCCAAACCACCGGAAGAGAGGCAGGACGACAACCCCTGGCCGAGATGGCCGAATATTTTAAGAACCTCCACCTCCCACAAAGAGGGGGGCGTTAGGGACTACTGCATTTTGACGAAATCATTCTCCGGTACTGACGGCAAGGTGGAGAAACTTCACGGTGTTAAAGTTGACTGGACAAAGGACGAAAAAGGCGCCTGGCATATGAAGGAAATCCCCGGCTCGGAATTCGAGCAGGATGTCGATCTCGTTCTCCTCGCCATGGGCTTTGTCCACCCCGAGCACGACGGCATGCTGAAAGACCTCGGCGTGGAGATTAACGGGCGGGGCAACGTGGCTGTAGATGACGAAAAAATGACCTCCGCTCCCGGCGTCTTCGCCGCAGGCGACATGGAGCGCGGCCAGTCACTCATCGTCTGGGCTATAGCCGCCGGACGCGCAGCGGCACGTGGGATCGACAAGTTTTTGATGGGTGAGACACAGTTGCCCTGATTTTTTTTAGATGAGACGCAAAGCCCGCACAGGATTGACCTGTGCGGGCTTTTTTGTTTTTAAAGTTGCTCCTTACTATTCATAACGCCCCCTAAC
>CBDVDA010000161.1:0-7131 GCA_965372635.1 uncultured bacterium
CTTTCACGGGAGGCGAGGGCCCTGGCGGGAGATCTCGACCTAATCGTCTGGCCAGAGACGGCGGCCCCCTTTTATTTCCAGCAGCCGGGACGTCTCCGAAATGAACTCCTCAATCTCACCATCGAACTGGAATCGACCCTTCTTTTCGGCAGCCCCGGCTACAAACTAAAGGGGAAAAAGGTGAGCTACCTGAACAGCGCCTTTCTGGCCGGTCCTGCCGGGCGAGGCACGGCAAAGACGTTTGGCCGGTATGACAAACTCCATCTCGTCCCCTTCGGTGAATACGTGCCTTTAGGAAAACTCCTCTTCTTCGTGAACAAGATTACCGAGGGGATTGGCGACTTTTCTCCAGGTAAAGGGGTGATGACCCTCGATCTGCCGCCGTGGCTTACTGATGGGAATACGGTACGCCTCGGCCCGCTCATCTGCTACGAGGGGATTTTCCCGGACCTCGTCAGGCAATTCGTCGATAAGGGCGCGAACGTACTCGTCAACATCACTAACGACGCATGGTACGGCCGGACTTCAGCTCCCTATCAGCACCTCTCGGCGGCCCTTTTCCGTTCCGTCGAAAACGGCGTATTCATGCTCCGTGCCGCTAATACGGGGATATCGGCCATCATCGATCCCTTCGGCCGTGTGGAACAGTCTAAGATGCTTTTTGAACGGGGATATGTAACGGGTAAGGTAGGGCTTCGGGAAGATGAAACCTTTTATACGAATTACGGTGATCTCTTCGCTATGATTGCGTCTCTTGGTGCAATCATTATTGTTTTGGTTGCCGAGATAAAAAGAAGAAAAATAAGCTGATTTAGATGTTAAGGTTCTGGGTGTTATGAATCTTGTTGAGTTGATAAGCAAAGAGAAATGATGCAGCGAACAATCTCATATTTGGCAACAGGACTTCTTCTTTCTGCTTTAAGTATCTGCCTCGTCTTTATCTTCTCCGAATTACTGGTTCGTTGTTTTTATCCAGAAATCATCCCTTTTGATGATTATGACTGGTCGTCGAGACACGCCGAGTATCCCTTGGAGAAACCCGAGAATACATTCCGAATCGTTGTTTTAGGAGATTCTTTCACATTTGGGCAGGGAGTAAAAAAAGACCTGACATTTTCAAAAAGATTGGAAGGTTTCCTAAACGATACCAGGGGGGAACGCCGATTTGAGGTGATTAACCTCGGCTTTTGCGGCCTCAATACGGAACGAGAATTTGAAATTCTTGTTAAGCGAGGCATCAATCCGAGAAACTGGCTCCCCGATCCCGCATATAAGGGGTTATCATACAAACCGGATCTGGTAATTCTCGAGTATACTCTGAACGATTCTTCGAGGCATGCACGGGCACTTGAGGATATCAGGGGTATGGACATGACGCTAGGAAAAAGGTGGACTATAAGACTGAACAACGGGAAATATGCTATCCCGCTCCCGGAGGTCCTGGATCGGTTTCTAACGAGGAACTCAAAATTTTATCTTTTTATAATAGATCGATACAATCGACTCCTTAGAGACTGGGGGGTTAGAAAAGAGCAGGGCGGGGCAGATACAATGGAAAGCCGTTACAAGGAACACTTCGTTGGCTGGAAAACTGTAAAGGGATATCTTTTAAACTTCGGTTATTTTAGTTACAAGACAGGCATCCCTGTGGTTCTTGTTATCTTTCCTCAAGTGAGCGATTTTGATAATTATCCCTATAGATCAATACACCGGCAGGTAGTCGAGGCAGCGCGATCAGGCGGTCTTACCCATGTAGTGGATCTTCTTTCCTCTTTTAATGGTCGGAATCCACGCAAACTCAGAGTAAGTCCTGTTGATGGGCACCCCAATCGGGTTGCCCACCGAATTGCAGCAGAGGCTATCTTCAATTACTTGGAGAAAGAAAGGTTACTCAGTTCTGGTGGGTGAGAGAACATAGGTTATGTTATGAAGGAGGTGCAATGAGGGCTCTTGTTCAACGGGTCTTTGAGGCGTCGGTGAGTGGCTGGTGGGGAGCAGGGTAATGGGGTGGTGTTCGTCTCGTCGTTTCCAAGTTACCCTTGCGGGCAACATAAGGAAGGGGAGGCTCCCCTCATTTATTGCCGCCGAAAGGCCAAGGCCAGAAAAGGCGGCGTCCCTAGGTTGATGCCCTGGCCGATAATATCCGGTCTCACGGCATCCCTGTGGAGACGGGACGTTTTCAGGCCCCTATGGCAATCAGCCTCGTCAACGACGGGCAGTTTGAGACTGCCTCCGTCCACGATTCATCTTTCTTTGGTAAAGATGCTTCAATCTCGCCGGGGTTTGGTCAAAAAAAGAGGGGCATAAAGCCCCTCTTCAATACTGCAATACTGTCCCCGTTCTAGTCAAGTGGCGTCGGGGCGGGGCGTCGATTCCGTCGAGGGGGGAAGGACGGGATAGATGATCTCAGGCAGTCTCCCGTCGAGGGCCCTCAGGAATGCGGCTATCTTGCTTGTTTCTTCGTTGGTTAATTTGATGCCGAGCTGGTTCCAGCCCATGATCCGGATCGCTTCGTCGAGGGACCAGACGGCGCCGTTATGGAGATAGGGGGCCGTACGGTTGATGTTTCTTAAGGTCGGTACTCGTACTTCTCCGTCCTTGTTTCCCTTAAAATCACCCACATTGGCGTATTTATAGTCGTTCACTACAGGGAAGGGCTGCATCATGCTTCCGCCGACGCCCATGCCGGTGTGGCAGGAGACGCACCCTTTTTCGATGAAGAGATCGAGTCCCCTTTGTTCAATTGCGTTCAACGCCCTTTTCTTTCCGCTGAGGAAGTCGTCGAAGCGGGAAGGAGTGACCAGGGTCGCCTCGAAGGCGGCGATTGCCTTTGCCACGTTGTCAAATGTAACGGGGCCTTTCTTGCTCCCGAAGACGTCTCCGAATTCAGCCACGTAATCGGGGATCGATTTCAGCCTGTTCACTACCAACTCCGGGGCGGCAGCCATTTCTGGTGCTGCCTGGATGGGGCTTTTGGCCTGCTCTTCCAGGTTCGAAAAACGACCGTCCCACATCTGGACGGTGTTGAATACGGCGTTGTAGACGGTGGGGGAATTCAAGTGGTGCGGGTTGGCAGTCCATCCGTGGCCGATAGCGGCGGAAACACCGTCCGTTCCGCCTGTTGCGAGGTTATGGCAGGTATTGCAGCTAATGATTCCACTTTTGGAGAGCCTTGGGTCGAAGAAGAGTTTCTTGCCCAGTTCCACCTTTTTTTTGTCCAGTTTGCCTGTTACTTTTTGCAGGTCTGCTTTGCTGGCTGGTATCGGTTGCAGGCCGTGGTCGAGGGCCTTCGCCTTAAGATCTTCTGCTCCTGCCTCGCCTGCTAGCAAGATAAAACTGAGAATAAAAAATAGTACGCCTTTCTTCATTTCTCTTTCCTCCCTCAAATTGAAATTTCATCTTTACGATGCCGGTTGATGTGAAAAGGTGTAAAAAAATGAAATAATTTTGACGGATGAGAAAGATAGTGTAAACTCCGGGGAAATGATATCCCCAGAAGAAGAGGGGACGTTATTGATTGAAGGGAGGATAATGTGACGCCAAAAGAGATGGACAGGATCTTTGAAATACTGAATGAAGAGACGGCTAGGTGGAAAACTCCTGCCGTAACCGTAGTGGCAAGGCGGCGGAGCCCCTATCAGGTTTTAGTAAGTTGCATTATATCGTTACGGACAAAAGATGAAGTAACGGGTGAGGCGTCGCGTCGTCTCTATGCCTTGGCGGACAATCCGGCCGATATGACCCGGTTGACGGAAGAAGAAGTGGCCGACGCCATCTACCCGGCCGGTTTCTACCGGAACAAGGCGGCGCAGATACTGGAAATATCGAAAAGGCTCGTCGAGGAATACGGCTCAAAGGTACCCGATGATATCGACGAACTCCTTAACTTCAAGGGGATAGGGCGGAAGACGGCGAACCTCGTCGTCACCCTCGGCTACAATAAACCCGGCATCTGTGTCGATACCCATGTTCACCGCATCACCAACCGCTGGGGTTACGTAAAGACGAAGACGCCCGATAAGACGGAGTTCGCACTCCGCAAGAAGTTGCCTGAACGGCACTGGATATCGATAAACGATCTCCTCGTCAGTTATGGCCAGAACCTATGCACGCCCATTTCGCCCTATTGCCGCCGGTGCAGGTTGTATGACTTTTGCGGCAGAGTGGGCGTCGAAAAATCGAGATAAAGAGAGTGACCGGTCCTATTCTTCATCCCTCCGCCCCTTGATTTGCCTTGCTATTCCTGCCCTTTGTAGACTATAATGCCCTCCAGCAATTTGAAATGACAGACGAATAGTGGTTTTATTTTTCCCCCTCTTTTGCCTCCTCTCTTTTTGAGCCCGAAGACGCAATCTGCACCATCGATTAAAGGAAAGCCGTAAAGCCGCACGGACGAAATCTTAAAAAAATCAGTCCAGAGCTTTAGCGTTACCTTCGGTGGTGTGACAGGCGCGTATTTCATCCCAAATTTGCAAAAAACTTAAGGAAGAGGCAGATCTATGTCTGCCAAAGGTGAAAAAGATGAGCGAAGAATCTCCAAAAATGATGAGTGAAGAAGGGTCAACCCTGAATTTCGAAGCCTTCGGGTTCGGCGATGAAATTCTGAAAGGCGTAAAGGAGGCCGGTTTTCGCGCGCCCAGCCCCATTCAGCAGCAGGCGATCCCTGTAGTAATGAAGGGACGTGACGTGGTTGCCAGGGCACAAACAGGAACAGGAAAGACGGCCGCTTTCGGTCTGCCTACGATGAATAACTGCGGTAACAGAGGGGTGGTGGAACTGCTCGTTATCGTCCCTACGCGTGAGCTTGCCTCGCAGGTGAGTGAAGAGTTGTTCCGTCTTGGCCGTTATGCCAAGGTAAGGACGGCCGCTGTTTATGGCGGGCAGTCCATCGGACAGCAGGTGCAGATGGTAAACCGGGGCGTGCAAGTCGTGGTGGCCACGCCCGGCAGGCTCCTCGATCACCTCAAATCCAAAAGATTCAGATCTTTCGAACCCTCCATGGTCGTTCTAGACGAAGCCGATGAGATGCTCGACATGGGATTCCTGGAGGATATTGAGAAGATATTCGGCTTCCTTCCGAAAGAGCGGCAGACGCTGCTTTTTTCGGCCACCATGCCTCCAGCCATTAAGAAACTTGCAAGCCGGATACTGAAAGAGCCCGTTTCTATTGATGTGACCCCAAAAGAGAGGGCAGTGAACACCGACATTGAGCAGCGCTACTGCGTCATGCAGGAGCGGGAGAGAGAACCTGCCTTGGTCCGCCTTATCGACACGGAAGCACCCTCACGGGCGATTATATTTTGCCGTATGAAGAGGGAAGCCGATGCCCTTTCCACTACGCTCATCTCGCGAGGGTATTCGGCAAAGGCGCTTCACGGCGATATGGACCAGAGGGCGAGAAACGAGGCGATAGACAACTTCAGGAGGGGGAAGGTTGACCTCCTCATTGCTACCGATGTGGCTGCACGAGGGCTCGACATTTCCGATGTTTCGCACGTATTCAACTACCACGTTCCTTTCGATCCCGAAAGCTACGTCCACCGCATCGGCAGGACGGGTAGGGCGGGGAAAAAGGGGATTGCCATTACGCTCGTTACGCCCCTTGAATTCAAAGAGTTGAGCCGGATCATGAAGGTCTCCGGCGTGCCCATTACCTTCCGGGAAATACCGAGTATCGGGGATGCGATGAAGGAGCATCTCGATTCCCTCCTCGGCAGACTGGAAGAGCAGCAGGTCTACGACGATGCAGCCGAACTGGTGGCGCAGATCGTCCATGATAACGACCTTCTTATCGATGTGGCGTGTCGTGCCATCTCTGCCCTCATGGAGGACAAAAAGACCGCAGGACCAGATAAAATCGGTCTCGGTCCAAAAGAGGCGGACCAGCTTCTGCATCGAGCGAGGGGAATGGACAGGGGCCGAAGCAAAGGGGGCTGGCAGCAGAGGCGTCCCGGCGGTGGTTATCAGGGCGGCAAGGGGAGAGGCTCCGGCGGTTCCCGGCACAGCCAGAAGAGTCACGGGAGCTACGGGCAGAAGAGGCGGAGCAAGTAGTCTTCGGCTTATTAGAAGGATGACCCCGGTTCTTTGAGGAACGCCATTTCCTCAGGCGTCGATTCCCTGCCGAGCATTTCATTCCGGTGGGGGAATCGACCGAATCTGTCGATAATCTCTCTGTGTCTCACAGCAAAGTTCAGGTACCCCTCAAATGTCGTTCTTTTCTCTTCCGGCAGGCTGCCGATCAGGTCTTTAAAACGTTTTACGTTCTCTTCCTGGTCTGCCATCGATTCCGAGTGCTCCAGTGGCATGTAGGCGAAGATACGCTCTACGGGCCGGAGATGTTCATCTCCTTTCAACCGTAACAACTCTTTGCTCAGTTTCAGTGCATGCTTATCTAAGGCGAAGGACTTCGCCAGTCCACGGTAGATGTTTCGCGGGAACTGGTCGGTAATAAGGATGAGCGCCAGTACGCCTTGGGTTGTCTCCTTCCATTTATCCAGTTCACCCCGCGAGAAGGCCTCAATCGAGGTCTCAAATCGCTCTTTTATCTCCTTGTCAACTAAAGGATTTTTAGACCACCAGAGGCTTCGCTGCTCTTCTGCGACTTCGGAGTCGTCTTCTTTATCGCCGAACCAGAAGTGGAAAATAATCTTGTAATTCAGCATACTATGAATGAACTATTTAAAGCTGTTTTGGACTTATGAGCAGAGGTAAATCAAAAAAGAAGTGCTACATTAAAAGATGATAAAAAATCTCTTATCATTCTATTGTTTAAAGGAAACAAGTCGTACATGAAAGGCGATTGGTCATATCGGTAGCTATGGGGTGTTGTCTTTAATGACTTTCTCCAATTCTGACCACACTTCTTCTGTAACCAATACTCTTTTAGTTTCAAGATGTCCTTTCTTTTGGTAGGGTTTCTTTATTATTAGAGGAACATGTCTTTCAATATCACTAAAGTTTCCCATGGCAAAATTATAATAATCATATTTAAATGAATGATCGGACAATAATATAATTAGTGATTTGTCGTAAGTTTCATTCGCCTTGAGATATTTAATGATTTTCCCAACGATGAAAGAGTTATTGTCAAGTCTGGTGTTTAGCAAGATAATTCAAGCGGCGACCTGATCG
>CBDVDA010000162.1:0-6534 GCA_965372635.1 uncultured bacterium
ACTTTTATAAGCTTATCAAATTAGAGACTACTTGTAACTGCCGTTTTTAGGTTTATAGGCGTACCGCTAGGTCTGAACTTTTCCCGGCTGAAAGGGATCAAGTAATCATAGGCGGACTTTATAAAAAAATCATCATTTTCATCCAGTGCCATTTCGCCTTGAATAAGATATGTATTGCCCATCACCACCTGGCCTGATAATTCAGAAAAGGAGTCGCTTACAATAAAGGTTTTCCATAGGCTTCCCATCTCGCCGAATGGTGTATCATTAAGGTCCTGTGCATCAAGAGAAACGCCCGCCTCGTAATAGGCGTGGTATACGTTTGGATGCGCCCTGAATCGGACAATATCAGACAAAGCATAATCAACAAGAACACTGTTTAGCCTGAGTTCTACCGGTTCTTTGCCCTCACCTTCGTAGCTGAGCAGAAGGCTGTCAATGGATTGCTGATTGCCAATTACAAGGTTGCGAAAACAAGGGGTCAGGTCTTTAAACTTGCTGTTTGAAAGATAAAAGAAACGGGTCTCTTTGTTAGAAAAAAAGGGGGGGGGGCTAATGGGGTAAATACGCGTCCAACTTCCGGTTCATCTCGTTATCGTCGATAACCACAGTATCTTCCTCAACTTAACTCTTCTTTCGTCCACCTGAGTCGCGGCTCGCGGGCCGCTTTCACCTCATCCAGCCGCCGTGTAGCGGCAGTGGTGGGGGCTTCTTTCAATAGCTCCGGGTTTTCTCTCGCCTCTTTTGCAATGGCGATCATGGCGTCTGAGAATTCATCCAGCGCCTTTCTCGGCTCTGTCTCCGTCGGTTCGATCATAATCGCCCCTTGAACGACAAGGGGGAAGTATATGGTGGGGGGATGAAAGCCGTAGTCGATAAGCCGCTTGGCGATGTCGAGGGTCTTGATGCCGTATTCCGACTGGATTTTATCGCTGAAAACGCACTCGTGCATGCAGGGGGTGTCGTAGGGGAGATCGAAATGCCCCTTCAGCCTCGACTTGATATAGTTGGCGTTGATTACCGCCGCCCGGCTCGCCCGCTCCAGCCCTTCTGCACCGAGCGTTTTTATGTAGGCGTAGGCTCTGACGAGGATGCCGAAGTTGCCGTAGAAGGCCTTCACCTTGCCGATGGTTTTCGGCAGGTCGTAGTCGAAGCGATAGTCATCGCCTTCTTTCCGGACCATCGGAACAGGCAAGAAAGGGGCGAGCTCCTCCGTCACGCAGACGGGGCCCGACCCAGGCCCGCCTCCGCCGTGGGGCGTTGAAAAGGTCTTGTGCAGGTTCAGGTGGAGCACATCCACACCGGTATGGCCCGGTTTTGCAAACCCCATAAGGGCGTTCATGTTGGCGCCATCGCAGTAGACGAGGCCGCCCTTTTTGTGGACGATTTCCGTGACTTCGAGAATATTTTCCTCGAAGAGGCCGAGTGTGTTCGGGTTGGTGAGCATGAGGGCTGCCACCTCCTCGTCCATGAGCCGGTCGATCTCGGCGGGATCGATAACCCCTCGTTCGTTCGATTTTACCGGCACGATGCCGTAGCCGCAAAGTGACGACGTAGCGGGGTTGGTACCGTGGGCCGTATCGGGAATGAGAACCTTTGAGCGGGCGTTTCCCCGCGCCTCGTGACAGGCCCGGATCATCATCATCCCCGTCATCTCGCCGTGCGCTCCGGCGGCAGGCTGGAGCGTCACATGGGGGAGACCGCTGATTTCGGCGAGCATCTCCTGGAGTTCAAACATGAGTTGAAGGTTCCCCTGCGATAACTCTTCCGGCTGGTAGGGATGAGAAGCGGTGAAACCGCCGAACCTCGCCACCGCCTCGTTCAGCTTGGGGTTATATTTCATCGTGCAGGAACCGAGCGGGTAGAAGCCGCCGTCCACGCCGTAATTCAATTGCGAGAGCCGGGTGTAGTGCCGCACCACCTCCACCTCGCTCACTTCGGGGAGGCCGTCGATTTCACCCCGAAGGAGTTCGGCAGGAAGGCTTTTCTCCACCGGAGTAATTTCTATCCCCACATCGGGAAGAGCCATGCCGTCCCTCCCGACGGACCCACGCTCGAAGATGAGAGGCTCCGCCTCTTTTAGGGTCCCCCCCCCCCTTTCAGCAGCCACGGAGCACCTCCACCAGCCGGTCGATCTCGTCCCTGCCGGTCTTCTCGGTAACACAAAAGAGCAGCGTATCTTCAAATTCCGGGTAAAACCCACCGAGAGGGAGTCCGCCGATTATCCCTGCGACAAGGAGTTTGCCGTTAACCTCCTCTGCTGGGTGTTCACTCTTTACAACAAATTCGTTAAAGGTGGGCGCGTCGAAGAGAAGGGAAAAACCGGATATCTTCGATATCTCTTGCCTGGCATAGTTTGCAAGCGTCAGGTTTGTTTCGGCCAGTGCCCTAAAACCGCGCCGCCCGAGGAGCGACAGGTGGATGGAAAAGGCGAGCGCGCAGAGCGACTGGTTGGAACAGATGTTGGAAGTCGCCTTCTCCCGCCGGATATGTTGCTCGCGGGTGGAGAGGGTGAGCACATACCCTTTTTTTCCGTCTACATCGACTGTCTCTCCCACGAGCCGTCCCGGCATATTCCGGATATGCTCCTTTTTCGTGGCGAAGAGACCGAGATGAGGTCCGCCAAAATTGACCGGGTTGCCGAGCGACTGCCCTTCGCCGACGGCGATATCCACGCCGAAGTCGGCAGGTGGTTTAAGCAAGCCGAGGGCGAATATCTCCGTCGTGGCCGAAATAAAGAGCGCCTCTTTTTCTTTTGTAATACGCGAAAGCGTTCCCATATCTTCCACGACACCGAAAAAATTCGGGTACTGGACCGCCACGGCTGCCGCGTCGTCGCCAAGATTCTCTTCCAGCCAGGCTGTATCGGTCTTTCCTTTACTGTCGAAGGGGATTTCGATGATCTCGATATCGACGTCGTTCGTATAGGTCTTCACCACGGCGCGGTATTCGGGGTGAATTGCCTTCGACAGGTAGACCTTGTTCGCCTTCTTTCTTATCCGCCTCGCCATGAGTGCTGCCTCGGCGAGTGCGCTCGCCCCGTCGTACATGGAGGCGTTCGCCACGTCTAAGCCGGTGAGCATAGACACATAAGTCTGGAATTCGAAGATCGACTGGAGCGTTCCCTGGCTGATCTCCGGCTGGTAGGGGGTGTAGGCGGTGAAGAATTCCGACCGGAGCAAAAGCTGGTCCACGGCTGCGGGAATAAAGTGCTGGTATGTTCCGGCGCCGAGAAAGACAGGCCTTGAATCGGCTTCGGCATTCCTGTTGCTTAACTCTTTAAGCCGCTTTGTAAGTGTAAACTCATCGAGGGCGGGCGGGAGATCGAGTGCTGCCTTCTCCCGGACAGACTTCGGGATGGAAGAGAGGATCCCCTCCAACGATTCGCCCGCCGCTTCCAGCATGGCGTCATGATCTTTGTCCGTCGCCGGGATGAATCTCACGGTCAGGCAATCTCCTTCACGTAACTTTCATAGGCCTTTACGTCCATCAGGTTTTTCAGTTCCGAAGGGTCGCTCATCGTTAATTTGATTAGCCAGCCGACTCCGTAGGGCTCTGAATTCATCACTTCCGGCGTATCGACGATGTCGTTGTTTACCTCGGCAATCTTGCCTGACAGGGGGGAGTAGAGGTCCGATACCGCCTTCACCGATTCCACTACGCCGAAGGCCTCGCCTGCGCCGAATTCGTTTCCCACCTCGGGCAGTTCGAGAAAGACCACGTCGCCAAGCGACTCCTGGGCATAATCGGATATGCCGATGGTTGCGTCGGTCCCTTCTACCCTGATCCATTCATGTTCCTTCGTGTATTTCAGATCCTCCGGAAATTCCATAACGTTGCTCCTTTAGCGCATTTTTTTATAAAAAGGGGGTGGAACGACTTCCGCTTTCACAGGCTTCCCCCTGATGATGATATCCAATTTTTGACCCGTCTCCTCTAAGCAGCTTTCAACGTATCCCATGGCGATGCCGAACCCGAGCGAGGGGGAGAGGGTGCCACTTGTCACTATCCCCACCTGTCTGCCGTCATGATGGATTTCGTAGCCCTGCCTCGGAATACTCCGCTCCAGCGACTTTATGCAGACGAGCTTTTTGTCGATGCTTTTTTCTTTTTGCCGAACAAGCGCTTCCTTGCCGATAAAATCGGTCTTGTGAAACTTGACCACCCAGCCGAGGTTCGCTTCGAGTGGCGTCGTTTTCGCATCGATGTCGTTGCCGTAGAGGGAATATTTCATCTCCAGGCGGAGCGTATCCCGCGCGCCGAGACCAACCGGTTTGAGGCCTTTCGGCCTCCCTTCTTCCATGATTGCATCAAACATGGCAACCGCCTTTTCGGCTGGAAAATAGAGTTCGAATCCAGGTTCTCCCGTATATCCTGTGGCAGAGACCATCACGTCCGTACCGTTGACCGTTGTATTCCTAAAAGTGAAAGGGGCAATGCCCCTCAGATCCGACTCGGAGAGGGCGTTTACGATGGCCACCGCTTCGGGTCCCTGTATGGCGAGTTGGGCGTAGTCGCTGCTCACGTCTTTTACTTTAGCATTCAGCTTCTTCTTTCCGACTTGTTCCCTGATCCAGTTGAAATCCTTCTCTACATTGGAGGCATTGACGCAGATGAAGTAATGATCGCCGCTTATCTTGTAGATGATGGCGTCGTCCACGATACCCCCCTCGGATGTGCAAAAGACCGTGTACTGGGCCTGGTTTTCTGACAATTGTGCCGCATCGTTGGTGGAAACGAGTTGCACTGCGTCGAGCGCTTCGGGACCGGTAATCTCGATCTCCCCCATATGGCTTACATCGAACAGCCCCGCCGCCTCTCTCACGGCCCTGTGTTCGTCAATCACCCCCGAATACTGGACAGGCATGAGCCACCCTGCAAAGGGGACCATCCTTGCGCCGAGTTGGACATGCGTATCGTAAAGCGGGGTCTTTTTGTTTTCCATGGGCACTCTCTTAAACAGGGGATCGAAACCACTAATAATAGGGCGAGTCGGCGGGGGTGTCAACTTCAAATCACCGCCTTTGGCAAAAAAAAAGACCGATTATTCCGGGGGTGAAACTCTCTACCGTAAAGGAGGGTTGAAATAACCGAATTTGAGCGCAGGCCGGACCGATTTCACCCTCTTCATCCATGCCCGGATGCCGCTCGCTTCGCTTTCAAAACTTTCCCTGCCCAGAAGCTCTGTGTAGAGGTCGGGGTCCATATTGAGGTTCCTCATCTGGATCATATCGACGGGAATTTCTTCGAGCAGTTTCGTAAGGGTCGCTATTTCCTCCTCGCCGTCTGTCAGGCCGGGATAGATGAAGTAGTTGAGCGAAACAAAGACCCCTTCCTCTTTGGCAATTCGCATCGACTCCAGTACATCCGAAAAGGCGTACCCCTTCGGTTTGAAGTAACTATAATATAGTGGCTCACGGCAACTGTTCATCGATATCCTGATGCTGTCGAGCCCGGCCCGGCAAAGTTTACCAACGGCGGCAGGCATTGAGGCGTTGGTGTTGAGGTTGATCGTCCCTCTTTTTGTCCGATTCCGCATCTCCCTGATCGCCTCCTCTATGAGTGCCGCCTGGGTGAGTGGTTCCCCTTCGCACCCCTGGCCAAAGCTGACGATGCCGCGCAGCGCATTGTCGAGGTGGGGGACCGTATAGCCGACGATCTCTTCCACTGTGGGGATAAAGGTGAGGCGGTCCTGTGTGGAGGGAACATCCGAGGCATCAGGCTGCTTCGAGATGCACCCCTCGCATTCCGAGTTGCACCCCATGGAAACGGGAATGGGCGCTTCGAAGCGCCCATTCACCCAGTTTCTTGCCGCAGGGCAGAGGTAGTCAAAGGCGCAGTTTTCGATGAGGTGGGTGGCGAGGCGATTCCCCTTGAAATTTTCAAGAAGAGACTTCCCTCGCCGGATGATCCCCTCCTGGTTGAAATTTTCACAGTCCTGCCGACTGTCCTCATCGACCCGGAGGGCGGTGACGACGAAGCCGTCACCCTTGAAACCGAGCGCTGTATAGGCAAAGAGTGGCAAAGGAACGGCCGGAATATTTTTCTCAAAGGCGGCGAGATAGAGTGCTGTATGGGCAGGTGCGAGAAAGGCCGAGGCGGCGTAAACGTCAATGCCCCGGTAGTTTTTTAAGACAACAATATTGCCTGTTTTCCTGTTGACACCAACGGGATAGCGGTTCGGAAGGTGGTGGAGGTCACTGCCGTAAGGGAGGTTGATGAGGGTCTCTTTCTCCGGGGGGATAAAACGGTTGCCGCTCCGTCCGAGCATTCCGTATTCGGGGATGTCGAAGAGGTTCCCCTTTTCGTCGCCGACGACGAGGGAGGGGAGGGCTTTCAGCCTTTTTTTATCGAGCTTGATATTCACAGGAAGGGG
Organism: uncultured bacterium; assembly: GCA_965372635.1. GTDB lineage: Bacteria > Desulfobacterota > JADFVX01 > JADFVX01 > JADFVX01 > CBDVDA01. Next base: position 6,377 of record CBDVDA010000162.1, read on the forward strand.
TTTAGCAGACAAAGATGAAGTAAGAAGGGGCGCTTCTCAACGCGGCCCTCTTTCCAGCCAGAGGCAAGGTCCTGATAATCGCAGGTCCAGCACGACCTCTCTTTACCATTCATTTTTTAAAACCCTGTCTCCTGTTAAGGTTAAAACGTTCCCGATTC
>CBDVDA010000163.1:0-6474 GCA_965372635.1 uncultured bacterium
GTGATAGGTGAGGAATAAATCGTCCACCTTATTGTATCGTCCCTGTCCCTGGAAGGCGTCCATCAGGTCGAGGTAGGGGTAGTTTCTTTCCTTTAGATAATCGACGAGCGGGGCATACATCTTCTTTTCCGAACCCCGATGAATCATCACGTCTCCCTTGGTGGGGAAGAGAAGGATGACCGGGAGCGATCTCTCCTGCAACACCTTTTTCACAAAGCTGTCGAAGATTTTTACCGTTACCCTGAAGGCTTCCGAACCGTCATTGTAGACCCCTTTCTTTATGAGCCGCTCCGTGAAAAGTTCATAACGGACCACTTTGTAAAGACGAACCGAGGGGAGGATGTCAAAGCGCCCTCTTTTATATTTTGTTCTGAACCAGTAATCCTCATTCCCGATGAGAGGTAAAAAAGTTTCGGGAGAGGAGAGCAAATCTTCATACCGGCCAAGCTCCTGAACCGGGTTTTCTAATAATGTGAGGGTGTCTTTTTCTATCTTGAAACGCGGCTTTGTCAGTGGAGATGCGGTGTTTGGGAAATAAAAAGGGCGGAAGACGTTCACGTTACGGGCAATGTTTTCACTCATAAATCCGATCATCACCATATGGGGCCGATAGCCGATGCCGTCCTGCCGATAGCGGAGAAAGGCCTGGTCGAGCCCATAAGCGCCGACGCCGAAGTTCAATGCCTCCAGGTCCGACTTCCCCTTCATCATCTGTTCCTGCCAGGCGTCTTCGTTTGCCACTTCATCGCCATAGGTAAAGGAATCTCCGAAGGTGGCGATCCGTATCTTCCCGTCGGGTGGCGTCGCCGAGTATTCCCTGTCGGAACGGAAGCCCGCCGCGTTGATCCTGTTCATTTCCGACTGATACCCTTTTTTCAGGGCCCAGCCAAGTGTAGGGCTGAAGGCGACGTGGGAATCCTTGCCTTCCATCATCTGCTTCAGGATGGAACGGTGTTTTTCCGATAGGGAATAGGTGGGTGAGGGCTGGTAATCGATATTCCTGAACTGTTTCAGTAGCTGGAGGCCGAGGAAAGAGGCGACTTCAAGAAAAAGGTATAAAAACAGCAGGAGAAAAAACCAGAAAAGCCCTTTTTTCATTATTCTTATCTCTCCGGGGTGCGTTCTTCAGAAACGGGTAGTATACGGTCTTTCCCCTCTTCATGGAAGGGGAATTGTCTTGCCGATGCAGATGTGCTACAGTGTTCCATCTTAAAACGGGGAGTTTTTATGTCAAAGAAAATTGCCATTGTTGGTGGCGGAATATCGGGGCTTAGTCTCGCCTATACGCTCATGAAGAGAGGCCTCGATGTCACTCTCTATGAGAAGAATGAGCGGGCGGGCGGATGTATTCATACCGGCTCGGAAGCGGGGTATCTCTTCGAATACGGCCCCAACTCGACGATGAATTCCAACGACGAGATCGACAGTCTCTGCAAAGAACTCGGTCTCGAAGGAGAGCGGATCTTCGGAAGCGAAACCTCGAAAAAGCGCTACGTCATCCGCGACAGCCGCCCCATCCCTCTGCCGATGGGAATCCTCCCTTTTTTAACGACGCCCCTCTGGTCTCTCGGCGGCAAACTCCGCCTGCTGAAGGAACCTTTTGTCGGTAAGAGTAGAGATGCTCAGGAAAGTGTGGCCGGTTTCGTCGCCCGGAGAATCGGCCCGGAACTCCTCAACTACGCCCTCGACCCCTTCGTCTCCGGCGTCTATGCGGGAGACCCCGAAAAGCTGGAATTAAAAAGCACCTTTCCCAAGATGGATGCGCTGGAGAGCGAGTACGGCAGCCTCATCAAAGGGGCGATTCTGAAAGGGCTCAAAGGGGGGGCAAAAAGTGAGCGTAAGAAGGGGATATTCTCCTTCAAAGGAGGGATGGATACCCTGCCGAAGGCATTGGGCGGAGCGCTTGGGGAGCGTTTTAAGGGAGGGGTTGAAGTGACTTCTCTGAAAAAGAGCTCGGAGGGGTACGAGCTTCTCCTCTCCGGCGGAGAGACCGTTCAGGCGGACCGGGTGATTCTCTCCTCCCCCGCCCACGTGAACGCTGGAATCCTGGAGGAATTGTCGTCTGGGGCGGCGAAGGAGTTGAGCGAGATTGATTACGCCCCCATTGCCGTGGTCTACCTCGGTTTCGAACGAGCTGATGTGACTCATCCCCTCGACGGTTTCGGCTGTCTCGTCCCAAAGCTGGAGGGGAAAAAGCTGCTCGGTTCGCTCTGGAGTTCATCCCTCTTTCCGGGCCGTGCGCCGGAAGGGAAGGTGTCGCTCACCTGTTTTATCGGTGGGGCGAGAAACCGGAGCGCCGTCGATCTTTCTGATGACGAACTGGCCGACGCCGTTACCGGGGATTTAAAGGACATCCTCGGTGTGAGCGGTTCCCCTGTATTTCAGAAAATCGTTCGACATCGCCGGGCGATTCCACAGTACACCCTGGGGCACGCCGAGCGGATCGCGCGGATAAAGAGGGCGCTCGAACCGTTTCCCGCTCTTCATCTGCTCGGCAACTACCTGAAAGGGATTTCCGTAGCCGATTGCGTCATGAACGGCGTTAACATGGCGGGGGAGATCGCTTCCGGGGCGAAAGACTCCTCCTCTTAGGCCGCTTTTTTCATCTTTAACTTAGCCATAGGAACCCCCGTCCTCTGGGCGGGGTTAGAGTTAATCGGCTTTGCCATGAGAATTCTTCTTTTCTTTGACGGCCAAAGAATAAGAAGCAAAAGAAAGGCCGCCCAAGCCCGGATAAACCGGATAAGTAACTTCACGAAATAAATTTCTAAGTTACTAAACTTGGCCTTTGGCTTCCCTCACTCAGCAGCTACCTGAGGCGGTCACAAAAACTCGCTTCGCTCAGACAGTTTGTGACCTTCTCCCTCAGGCAACAGCTTCACTCGGCTGTGTTTTAAAGGGAAGTAAAATCATACCCTTCTAGGGCCAAAACAAGGTCACGTCCTCTGGGCACGAATTCTTTGCTAATAATCAAAGGGTTACCCAAAAAAATCTGCTGCCTCCTGTAGGCAGTTTTGTGGTAAACTTCGTCATTTGATTTATGATGATTAAAGGCGTTTATGATCGTATGTCTATGGAAAGAGATCATTTCATAAAGAGAGCAGCTGCGGTGTTGACGACGCTTATGTTGCTTTCAGGCTGCGCCCACCAGGTAAACGAGATGACCGGCCCGCCTGTGGAAGTGGGGTCCGCCTATTCCGTTGCCGTGGAGAAGGGAGACGGGGCGGCGTTGAAACGCTGGTGGGAGTCGTTCGATGATCCTCTTCTCGATAAATATATGGGAGAAGCCTTTGCGGGCAATTTCACGCTGAAACAGGCCTACGCCCGGATCGAGCAGGCGAGAGCATTCCAGAAGAAGGCAGGCGCAACCCTCGGCCTCCAAGTGACGGGCGACCTCTCCCGCACGCTCCGGTGGGACAAGGACGGCAGGCAGGACAACGTGGACAGCCTGAAGATGACCTTGTCGTGGGAGGCGGACCTCTTCGGGCGGCTCTCTTCCGCCGAAAAGGCGGCGGCCCTCGAAGGCGGGGCGAGCGTAGACGATATGGCGGCGGCGGCCCTTCTCTTAAGTTCCCGCGTGGCGGAGAGCTACTGCCGGATCATTGAACTGAGGGCGCAGCTCGCCCTCCTCTCGGACCAGTTGAAAACGAACGAGACCTTTCTCGACCTGATAAAGCTTCGCTTTTCCTATGGTGAGGCAACTCTTGTGGACGTTCATCAGCAGCGCCAGCAGCTTGCCGCCATAAAAGCGCAGATGCCCCTCGTCCGGTCGGGGCTTATTACCGAGAGCAACCGCTTTCACGTCCTGCTCGGGCGCGCCCCTCTCGGAGAGGAAATCGAGAGCGCTTTCGCTCTCCCCGGTCTCCCCCGGCTGCCAGAAACAGGCATCCCCGCCGACCTCCTCATAAAGCGGCCTGATCTCCGGCGCGCCCACAAACGTCTCGTCGCGGCCGATTACCGCGTGGCGGCGGCGGTGGCCGACCGTCTTCCGAAGATTCGCCTCGGTGGCAGTGCAGGTATGCAGGGGACTTCCTTCTCCGGCGAAAACCGTCTCTATTCCCTTTTCGGGGAGATTGCCGGGCCGATCATTGACTGGGGACGGCGGAAGGCGGAAGTGGAGAGGCAAAAAGCGGTGGTCAGGGAAGAGCTGGCGAGATATTCTGAGGCCTACATCGTGGCGATTGGTGAGGTGGAAAACGGACTGAGGCAGGAAAAGGAGCAGCGGCTCCTCATCTCGGCCCTTGCCGAACAGCTTGAAATTTCGGAACAGACCCTTGCGGAATCGCAAAACCGCTATATGCAGGGGCTAAGCGACTATCTGCCGGTTCTTGCGGCGCTCCAGATAAAACAGAGGCTGGAGAGGGACGTGATTCTAAGGGAAAGAGAGTTGATCTCAAACCGCATTCTTTTATACCGGGCGCTCGGCGGGACCGATTTTATGGAGAGTTTTTCCGTCGCTTTAAAGGAGAAAGGGAAAGAGTAGATGAAGGAACATAGTGCTTTGATAAAACTGGGTGCAGTTGTAGTGGCGCTGCTCGTTACAAGTGGGATCGTTTACGGTCTTTACGCCAACAAACCGAAAACGAAGAAACGGCGGCCAACGCCTCTCGTTCCCATCGTAGCCGCAGTCACCGTTTCGCCCGGCAGCGAGAAGATCCATATCGAGGCCTCCGGCACGGTCATCCCGGCGAGGGAGGCGATTATTTCAACGGAGGTGGAAGGAAAGGTTGTCACGTTGAACAGGAACCTCGTTCCCGGCGGTTTGGTGAAAAAAGGGGAAATGCTCCTCACTATCGATCCTGAAGACTATCTATTGCAAGTGGCGGAAAAGAAGGCGGCTCTCTCCGAGGCGGAATCGAAGCTGGCGTTAGAAAAAGGGCAGCAGGTGATTGCCAGGAAAGAGTGGCAGATTTTCGAAAAGGACCATGCAAAAGGGAACAGGGACAACAGCCTCGCCTTGAGAGGCCCTCAACTGAGGAGTGCTGAGGCGGCGGTGGACGCAGCCGGGAGCCGACTCGCCATTGCCGAATCGGCGCTGAAGAAGACGACCATGAGAGCGCCCTTCAGCGGCGTTATTATCGAAGAGGCTGTAGAGATCGGACAATTTGCCGGAAGGCAGACAAAGATTGCCACCCTCGCCGGGACGGGTCAATTCTGGGTGCAGGCGTCAATCCTTCCGGCTCATTTGAGCCGGATATCTTTCCCCGGCAAGGGACGAAATGGTTCGGAGGTGAAGGTCGTACTGGACTTTTCCGGAGGGGCTGAGACGGTTCGCAGAGGCGTGGTGGAGAAACTGCTTGCCGACCTCGACCCCAAAGGGAGGATGGCGCGCATCCTCATACGGATTGACGACCCCTTGAATCTGGCCGGAAAGAAGGGACGAGGCGCCCTGCTCCTCGGAAGTTTTGTCCGGCTCGAGATCGAGGCGGGGACGATTGACAACGTCTACACCATCCCCCGTGAGGCGATGGCCGATGGAGACCGCCTCCTCATCCTCAAAGAAGACGGCACCCTCGATATCCGTGAGGCAACGGTTAAGTGGCGAAGGAAAAGCGAACTCCTCCTTTCGGCTCATATCAAAGAAGGGGAACGGCTCATCGTTAGCCGCTTGCAGAATGCGCTCCCCGGCATGAAATTGAGAACGGGTAAGGAGAAAAAGATAGAGGAAATCAAGGATACGACGAAATTGGGGGAAGAGGGGACGGAAAAGCGCTAAACAAAGAGGCGCGAAGTAGAAGCTACTTTTCTTAGAATGATCTGTTTAAGGTAAAGGAAATAAATGAAAAAAGCTATTTTGATGATATTTTCACTTTCAATCATAGGGTGTGGGGTACACAGAATCCCTGTTATCAATCAAACTGATTTTGATAGAAAAACCACGTTTTCAATAGGAATTGTAAATTGCAACAAACTTGAAATTGATCAATCAGAAAGAAGGTTCACGCCGGATCAATTTGACGTTGATTTTGTTCAAATTCTGCAAGATTCAAAACTCTTTAAAAGAGTTAAATGTGTTGAAGCAAATGATACTGATGTTGATTTTATGATTGAAGCAAAACAACAATTAAAAATTACGGAGGGATACTCTTGTGGACTTGACAATACATTTTTTGTGACAATTGGGACGCTAGGCCTTATTTCGACTGGATGCACAACATATTACAATACATCCTTAGTGGCAACTAACGTTAAATCGAGAAAACAGTTTACTATTGATTATCAACATAACGGAGACAGAAGAAATGGCATCCCGGGGTTTCTTTCGGAATTTTCTAGAGCGTGGGATAAAGATGATGAGCCTTTTCCCTTGGATTCATATTACAAAGTAGTAGCATTAGAAATTTACAAGATGATGACCTTGGCTGACAGATGAGAACTCCTAACCATTTATGCAATCAGATTGCTAATAATAAGAATGTTTAATTCTACTTTGTCACATTAGGTTGTTTTTGGCTTTTTCCCTCATTTATGGTT
>CBDVDA010000164.1:0-6284 GCA_965372635.1 uncultured bacterium
AGGCGGCCTATGTCGATGACGAGGGAGACGGAGACGAAAAGGAGGAGCAGCCCCTTCCAGGAATAGGCGGAGAAGGCGAGCAGCCTTGCGGCAAGCTCATACCCGTGTCTTTCGATAAGGCGGACGAGGATGGGGGAAAGGACCATGCAGAGCATGGCTATTGAGAGAGCAATGCCTGTTGTCTTATTAAAGCGAAAGGCGGCCCGCGCCTTCAGGAAGGTGTAGAGGTGCATCCCGCCGTAGATGGCGAAGAAAATCAGGAGAAAAGTAGACATAGGGAAAAAGTAGCGCAGGTGGACTTAATTGTCAATTGAATAGGGAGAGTGAGAGAGGTTTTTAACGGTGTTTTCTGTTGTTAGCTTCCCTCTTTTGCAAAGGGGGATTGAGGGGGATTTGTATAAAAGAGGGGTCGAGTATCTGCCTCGCGTAGCCTGTTAGACATCCGGCGCGCATTCCCCCCGGCTACCCGATTAAGCCTCTCCGGATCAAGCGTATAGACTCGAAAAGCGAATATCGTCATTAGAGCAGATAGTAAAGAACTCAAGGTACCTATTATAAAGGTAAAAATAGGGTTCAAAAGTCCGGCGGCTTTGAGTACGTATTCTATTCCCAAAATTGGAATAGAGGTGCAAGCGTGGATAATTACTATACCGCTAACAAGTAACCATTGATCTTTTTTAGTTGCTTTCCAGCTATCTGAATACGCTTCCATTCCACTTCTATTATGGAAGGCACAATAGAACTCGGAGAAAGCAACTCTGCCTAAAACTATAAGCCCTGGAACTATTAATAAGAGAAAACCTGCCATCACGGCAAGCGAAGATACAAAATACACGGTCACAAGTGGGAGCCAAAACCTAGATGCGAGTTTATAATACTGCATTTTTTCCAAATACTCCCCTGTTACAACTGACGCCATATATAAAATTAGAGCACCTTGGTAAATAGGGTAAAGCGCCATTCCGCCAAGAAACGCGAGCCAGGTTACACTTTCCATTCCATCTTTATTGAAAAACTCAATTAGCGCATAGAATATTCCAAGAGGTACCACAAAAGGCATTATGATCGAACATATGCCAACGATGTTTGCTTTGAAGAAATTCCAACTCTCTTGAAGTATTTTGGTTAGTTCGTTCATATTCATGGTGTTTTTTTCAGATAACGATAACGCTAACCAACTGCGAAATGTATGAGTTTAAACTAAACCATATTTTTGTTGGAATTGCAACTTTCTGGTTGAAAGTGTCTGGTTGAAAGCTGCTACTGTTCAGCGAGTTTTGCTTTTGAGCATTACAGGAAGAAGTCATTGATCTTTCTTCTTCCCCCAACCCCCACCGCCCGGTGTCTCGACGACGATGGCATCGCCCGCTTTCAGCCGGATGTCAAAACGGTGTCCCATTTCTTCCGTCTGGCCGTTTTTTCGGAGGATGCTATTTTTGCCGCTCTTTCCCGCCTCTCCCCCTTCCATGCCGTAGGGGGCGGTCGCCCTCCGTTCCGAGATGAGGGAGACTTCGGCCGGTTTCAGGAATTTTATCTGCCGGACAACGCCGTCGCCGCCCCTGAATTGTCCCTCGCCGCCCGATCCCTTCCGCAAGTCGAACCGCTCCAGCCGTACGTGGGGATGGCGGAATTCGAGGACTTCGGGGTCGGTCATTCGTGTGTTGGTCATGTGGACCTGCACGCCCGATGCGCCTGCGTGCCCTTCCGTTGCGCCGCTTCCTCCCGCGATGGTTTCGTAGTAGGGGGCGTCCCCCTCCACCTGGAAGAGGAGGTTGTTCATCGTTCCCTGCGATGCGGCGGCCACGCCGAGTGCGCCGAGAAGGACGTCCACCACCCGCTGTGAGGTCTCCACGTTTCCCGATGCGACGGGGGAGGGGTAGCTTGGGCTTAAGATTGTTTCTTCGGGGATGACGATTTCTACCGGTGCGAGGCAGCCGCTGTTCAGGGGGATGTCGGCTCCGGTGATGCAGCGAAGGACGTAGAGGACGGCGGCGCGTGTCACCGAGACGGGGGCGTTCAGGTTGTCTTCCCTGTGTTCCGGTCCGGTGCCGGTAAAGTTGATTGTGGCACTCACCGTTTGCGGCGGACTTTTTCCGGGTTCTATATTGACGGCTACACGAATGAGAGTCCCATCGTCGAGACTGTCTTCAAAAGAGCTTCTGAAGGCGTCCTCTCTGGATAGAAAGCGCGATAGCGCCTTGCGTGTCAGGAATTCGGCATTTTGCCGGACGAAATTCATGTAGGCTGCCACCGTCTTTTGCCCGTAGCGGCTAATGACTCGCTCGATTTCTTCCTCCCCTTTCCGGCAGGCGGCAGCCTCGGCACGAAGATCGGAGAGCCGTTCAGCGATGTTTCTCGCCGGGTAGCGGTGAGTGGAGAGGGCGGCTGTCACCTCTTCCTCCAAAAACCGGCCCTTCCGTGCGATGAGCATGCCGTCGAAGAGGACTCCTTCCTCGTCGATATGTTTTGATGTGGGAGGCATGGAACCGGGCGTCGTGCCGCCGATGTCAGAGTGGTGGCCCCGTGCGGCGACGAAGAAGAGGATGTCGCCATCGTCGGAAAAGACGGGGCAAACGACGGTCATGTCGGGGAGGTGGGAGCCGCCCCTATAGGGGTTGTTGGTGAGGTAGAGGTCGCCCGGCTGCATGGCATCCCCCTTCATCTCTACCACCCCCTTCACCGAGTCGGCCATAGCGCCGAGGTGAACCGGGATGTGAGGGGCGTTGGCGACCAGGTTTCCGCCGACATCGAAGAGGGCGCAGGAGAAGTCGAGCCTTTCTTTTATGTTCACCGAGTGGGCCGTGTTTTTCAGGGTGAGTCCCATCTCGACGGCCACGTTCATGAAGAGGTTGTTGAAGACTTCGAGAAGCACCGGGTCTGGTTTTGAGAGAGAAACCTCTCTTTTCTTCTCCTTTTCGGCTACGAGATTGATGGTGATGACGCCATCTGTTTCGACTCTCCCTTCGAAGCCGGGGTCGATGACCAGCGTGGAGTAGCGGTCCGTTACGAGGGCTGGGCCGGGGATGGCAACCTCCACGGGGAGCGACTCTCTCCCGAAGCGGGGGGTAGAGATCACTCGCCCGTCGAAGAGAACGTCTGTAAAGCCGAGAGGGGGCGGCATTTCGTTTGCCCTGCCTGAACGCGCCTCCCGGAATGGGCTGAAAAAGTCCGCCGCCTCCCGCATCTCGACGCGGAGGTTGGCCGCCTCTATTTTGTCCCTCGCCGGTGCAAAACCGAAACGCCGCTCATAGTTGGAGAAAAAGTCCGAAAAGGTTTCCTCGAAATCTCCGAAGGGGAGGGTGACGGCGTCGTCGGCTCCGCTCGGTCGGAGGTCGATCTCCCGGATGATAGCCGTTCCGGCTGATTTCCCGCCCGGCAGGAGTTTTGATTCCATATTGCCAAAGCGTTTTTCGATTTCGGCACAGTTTTCAGGGGAGAAGGGGACTAGGATGCTTTGCACCTCTTTCCGCTCTCCTCTCGCAAGGCCGATGCCGTAGGCGGACATGAGGCTGGCGAGGGGATGGAAGAGGATTTTCTTTATGCCGAGGAGGGAGGCGACGCGGCAGGCGTGCTGCCCCCCGGCGCCGCCGAAGCAGACGAGGGCGTAGTCCCTCACGTCGTACCCCTTTGAGACGGAGATTTCCTTGATGGCGAGGGCCATCCTCTCGTCGGCCACACGGAGGAAACCGGCGGCTGTTTCTTCGGTTGAAAAGCGGCTCCCCGTCGCCTCGTTGATTCGGCGGGTCAGTTTTTCAAATGCCTTCCGGGAGGCTGCTTCGTCGAGGGGGGCGTTTCGCTTCGGGCCGAAATTGCTAGGAAAGAAGGCGGGATCGATCCGGCCTGTGAGGAGGTTTGCGTCGGTCACGGTGAGTGGCCCGCCGAAGCCGTAGCAGGTGGGTCCAGGGTCGGCCCCTGCCGATTCGGGTCCCACGAGCATCCTCTGCCCGTCGAAGGCGAGAATGGAGCCTCCCCCGGCGGCGACGGCGTTGATGGCGAGCATCTCCTTTTGGAGTTCGATCCCCTCGACCGTTTTTTCATAAACTTTTTCCAGCCTGCCGTCGTAGCGGGAGACGTCGGTGGAGGTGCCGCCCATATCGAAGCCGATGGCCCCTTTTAAATTTTTTTCTTCCGCAACCCCCGCTATGGCGATCACCCCTCCGGCAGGTCCCGAAAGAATGGCGTCTTTGCCGAGGAAGTGTTCCGGCCTCGCAAGCCCTCCCGAACTCATCATGAATTCGATGGGGATGTTGCCTGTCGCCCCTTTGATCCTGTCGAGATAGCTGTGAATGATGGGGCTCAGGTAGGCGTCCACCACAGCGCTCTGCCCACGGCTTACGATCTTGACGAGATTCATCGTCCGGTGGGAGAGAAAAACGTCCTTGACGCCTTTTTTTCTAATGATTTCTTCGCAGGTGAGTTCGTGTGCCGGGTTTTTCCATGCATGCATGAGGACGACGGCAACGGCGTCAAAATTCTTTTTTTCGAGTGCGTCGAGCGACCTTTTTAAGTAAGTCTCATCAAGGGGCAGGACGACCTTTCCGTTGCTGTCGAGCCTCTCTTTTACCTCGATTATCTTTGTGTAAAGGGGGCGCGGTTTTTCAACGGCAAGCGAAAAAATGTCCGGTCTCGCCTGGTAACCGATCTCCAGCAGGTCGGCCAACCCTTCGGTGATGAAGAGGGCGACCTTGCCCCCTTTCCTTTCGAGGAGGGCGTTTGTCGCCACGGTGGTGCCGAAGCGGATCATCTCGATCCGTTCCTCCGGCAGGGGTGCGTTCCCTTCAATGCCGAGCATGCGCCGGATACCTTCGATGGAGGCGTCTTCGTAGGCGGGGGAGAGGGAGAGGAGCTTTTCCGTGTGAAATGCGCCTGTGGGGTCGATCCCCACCACATCGGTAAAGGTTCCGCCCCGATCGACGGCGATTTTCCATTTTTGTTTTTTAGGCATTTTGCTCATTTATTACGAAGTCATGCTCAAAATTTCTTCTCCCCTGGTGGGAGAGGGTAGGGTGAGGGGGTAGGTTGATATCACCCCCACCTTAATCCCCCATCAAGGGGGAGGAAATCGTATTATATAGTTCTACTTTGTCACATTAGGTTGTTTTTGGCTTTTCTCCTCATTTATGGTTCGACAAGCTCACCACGAACGAGGAAAGTTTGCAATCTACCGTTCATCCTGAGCTTGTCGAAGGACATCTTCGTAATCTGACAAAGTAGGAATAGTCAGTCGATGAAATCTTTGGCTGACTTTAATGTTTCCTTTATTCCATCGAGACATTTGCCAAGAGGTCCCTTGGAGGCCTCTTTTTTTGCCCACCGTTCCAGATTCTCCCGCTCACCTTTATATTCGAAATAGGGTGTGCCGAAACCGCAGGAGGTTTCTATTTCCTCTATGGATACGACTATAATCTGGCGAACGGCTGTCCGCTCATGTCTGGAAAAGAGCTCGAACAATTCGTCGAAGCGTGCCGCCTCCTTCGAGACGACCTCTCCTTTTCCGTAGAGGCGAAGGATCTGAGGCTTTTCGCCGAAGCTTGTAAACATAACGGTGAGCCGCCCTTCGGCAGCTATATGCCGTGCCGTTTCGTTGCCGCTACCGGGGTAGTCGAGGTAGAGAATATGATTGTCGTCGATGATCCTCAGCGTGTCGTATCCTTTTGGTGAGAGGTTCACCCGGCCTGCTTCGGTGGCGCTGGCGACGAAGAATATCTTTTGCTCTGAAATAAAATTTTTTAGCTTTTCATTGAGTTGCTTGTATGTTTTTCCCATGGAGAGTAATTCCTTTGTTTTTAATTAAGGGCACCTCTAAAAATTATCCGCTCATGCTTCGACAAGCTCAGCACGAACGGATAACCCGTTGATTTATCGGTCAAACCGTTCGCACTGAGCTTGTCGAAGTGCAATTTTTAGAGGTGCCCTTAATCTTTGAAGTTCCCCGTTTCACACTCGTCCCCAAGCTGGAGCTTGGGAACGAGATGGTAGTTTTTCCTTCAGGCAGTCGTAACTTTTGGCCATCGATTCTGCTCCTTTCCATCGTGTATTACCACTCGATCCACCCCGACTGGGCGGGATAGTAGAGTCCCTTTTTTATGGGGAGACTTTCTCCTCCCGCTTTCAGGATTGCTTCATATTCATCCAGTTGTGCCCGGTAGCGCTCCAACTCATTTTTGAGGAAAGAATCAAGGTCGCTCCCCTTGTGGCGGCTGATCTTGTAGTCGATTATCCAGCGCGTGTTTCCGTCCACGAAGGTTCGGTCGATAACCCTGTGGATCACCTTGCCGCCGATG
>CBDVDA010000165.1:0-6223 GCA_965372635.1 uncultured bacterium
TTCGACAAGCTCAGGATGAACGGTAGATTGCAAACTTTCCTCGTTCGTGGTGAGCCATTCGGTATGCTCATGACAGGCTTGTCGAACCATAAATGAGGGAAAAAGCCAAAAACAACCTAATGTGACAAAGGAGAAGTTAGTTACAGGGATAATCCTACAGGAGGAGTTAAGGCACTCATCGGCTGGCTGGTCCCGAAAAGATATAAACTATTAAAGCTCTCTAAACAGAGAAACCGTCTTTTCCGACGGTTCTATATCAAGCGAAGATAAAAGAACCTTTTTGCAACGATAATATACATTTATTGCTTCGGCTTGATTTCCCAGTTTTTGATGACATTTCATGAGGGAGCAATAAAGCTCTTCTGCCAGGCAATCTATTTCTATACCACGCTGGTAGCAATGGATGGCATTTTCATATTCTTCCGCTTGCTCATGGCAGGCTCCAAGTTTCTTGACAAGACGATGAAATTTACTTTTCAATTGTTCACTTAATGGTACCGCCCAGGGGTGCCAGCTGTCCCTGGAGAGAAAGGAAGCTTGGTAAAGTTTGATCGCCCTTTCCATTTTTTCAATACTTTTTTTCATATGAGCGCCGGTTTCTTCTTTGCGCAACGCCAGATCAACCTTACCGGCAAGCTGTTCAAATTCCCAGACGTCAACCCAGAGATAATTACGATCCAGATTAACCATGCTATCTGCATACCGGATCGATTTTTCATGGCGAAGAAGCTTGCGGAGACGGTGAAGGGTCGTTTTGAAAGACTGGTGAGCCGCATCACCCTCTGCCTCCGGCCAGAGTCTGCAGGTCAGATCTTCTTCCCGAACATCCCGCCCCCCGAGAGAAATAATGGCTTTCAACATCTCAATGGGTTTTTTCTGGCTCTTGCCGGAAAAACGGACTGTTTCCTCATCAATAACCAGTTCAAAGGATCCAAGAGTATAAACCTTGATCGGCCAGGGCCAGTTTTCAAGGTCATTTATATCTTCAGGAGGAAGGAGGCTGTCTTTACGGATAAGCTGCTGAACATACTCTACCTCAATGCCGGCCGAAAGCGCTTTAGCGTAGAGATTCCTATTAATCTCGGGCAGGCCGAAATAGAGGGCCTTTTCATAGCCTCTTTCTCTCCCTTGGGAAAGACCTGCCTCAAGCGCCTTAAAGCCCGCCACGTCATCTCCTCTCTGAAAGGCGAAATGGGCCTCCAACAAGGAAAATTCAAAAGTATAGGACTGACTGTCAAACCTCAGACTAAAATTAATGGCTTCTGAAAGCGCCGCTGAAGCTTCCTCATATTTCTCCAGCTCATGAAGGACATAAGCGCGCAATGAGTAAATGGCTATAAGTGATGGCAGCACTCCTATTTTTAAAGATATTTGGAGAGAAAGACTGCTTTCCTTATCGGCAAGGGACATGTTTTTTTTGTTGAGGGCAAAAAGGGCTTTAACATAATGATAAAAAGAACGCTCGTAAGGACTGATAAAATGTAATGAAGATTCAATGACCTTCATGTAATGATCAGCCCTTTCAAAATTCTGGCACTTTAAGGAACTCCACAGAGCCTGTCCCGCAATCATCACATCACCTAGATGAACACCGTTCTGATTTGAAATTTCAAGAAACTTGTCAACCACTGTCAAACAGTGTTTGTGGTCGCCCCTTAAGTTGGCCTGAACAGATTCGATCAATTTTGCCTGCATTATATCTAAACAGGATGGATTGCGACTATCTACTAAGCTCTTGATCGATAAAATAACCTCATCAGCTTCTTTCAATTTGCCGCACATTTGCAGGTAGTGAGCGAAATGGACCAGAACGGATATGCGACAACTCAGATCAGGACTGGTTTCCTGAAGAGAAAGAGCACGCTCTTTCCAGAATTCAAATTGCGGGTGGTCAGGGTAATATTTAACCATGACTGAAAACATTGTAGCGGAAATTCTGGTCTCGATCTCACTTTCAGGGATGCCGTCATATTTTTTGACAAGACCATTCAGAACATCAATCCAGCCGTCAAAGCTTTTAAAATCATCCCATCCCCAAAGGATAGAGTCGGCCACCCCACACCAGGAAAGAAAAGTCCCTGCACTATCTTTCCGACAATCCAGAAGTTGGAGCGATTTTTTGAAAATGGACCGGGCCTCAATCATATTATAAGCCATTTTGCAGGAGCCGAGCCAAAAGATGAGCCATGGGTTTTTCTCCCGGATCGACTCCGGCAGCGCCAGTATCCATGCCTCAACTACCCGGTTACGCCCCTGTGCAATAAAAGGCTGCGCATTCTTAAGAATCAGCGGAATGAGTTGTTCCAAATCACCTGTTTCTATGATGAGTTCCGCCGCATCTTCCACCTGTCCTGATTGAAAAAGGAGCTTAATGGCATGTCTTAAAAGCTGGGCTCTTTCCTCTTCTGAAAAATATTCCTCAGCCTCTTTTAATAAGAAAGCCCGGAAAAGGGGATGATACTGATATACAGGCGGACTCTGCAGCCGCTTTTCTATAAAGCAGTTATTCCTGTAGAGATCAGACAGTATGCGGCGGGCCTGTTTAACGCCGGTCAGGCCCTTTGCCATCTCCAGTGTCATGTTCGGCATAAAGGCGGTTTTCAACAGAAAGACCCGGATCTCTTCATCAAACCCATAGATTATCTCCGTCGCAAAGTAGCCAAATATCGCCTCAGGCGTCTCATCTCCCGGTATCATAGTGGTAAAGTTATCGGGGTGGTCCGTCTCCAGTATCAAGATGAGTCCTGCCATCCAGCCACCTGTTTTCCGGTGTAATACCTCAGGAACGTGAGATTCCATTGCTGCCGGTTTGATGATACGAGCAACGGCTGCTGTCTCTTCAATATTGAGGCGGAGGGTTTCCCAACCGATGACTATCATCTTCCTGTTAAGTTGCAGACGAGAAAAAGACTCCGGCGGATTTGTCCGGCTCATGATGATCACCCGGACCCCATCAGGCAGAACTGACAGTCCATTAGTAATGATGTTATGAAAATCAGATTCAGCGGGAACTTCGTGGTAATTATCAAAGACTATTACAGCCGGTGGTTTCAAACGGCTGTAAAGTTCTTCAAAAAAGCGTCTTGTGAAGGTGGGTATGCCTAACATAAATTCAGGTGTCAGATGGGGCAGAGGAGTTTTTCGACGGGGGGCAGCCTTCTTGCCGGTCTGGGCAAGATAGTGGAAAAAGGTGGCAATATCTCCATCGCCAACATCAAGGCGGTACCAGATATGGGGAATATTTCGTGATCGAAGGTAGCTTGCAGCAAGTGTTGTTTTGCCTGAACCTCCAGGGCCGGTTATCCAGGTAAGAGGACGTTTATGATCTATAAGACTATACAGTCTTTCTCTTTCATGTATAGCCCCCAAAACAGGAGTTGCAATTTTTGCGATTGATGTTTTTCTGCTCATATATCTACTATATTATCTATGAAAATAAAAGTGATTATACTAAAGTAGGTACTATTGTAAAGTGATTATTACTATAGATGGGATTAATGAAAGTTGTGAAAAAACCGGAAACATCAAATGTGTAAATCTGCACCAATGGTTTCACTACCTTTAAGAGATGAACAGCCAAGCGACAGAAAGCAGATTTGGAACGTCAATATTGCGGCCTTCGAATCCGACGGTGAGGCGAAGCTCGTCGATTCTTTGCGGGAGAGCGGCATCGATAGCATTTCCATGGTCTACGAGGAAAAGGGTGAGATCGTGGGGCATATCCTATTCTCGCCCGTGGAGTTGGCGGGTGACGACTCAAACCTGAAAATCATGGGGCTCGCCCCCATGGCGGTGGTCCCGGAATTTCAAAAGAGAGGGTTCGGTTCGGAACTCGTGAGGACGGGGATCGCGCGATGCCTCGCAAAGAAGTACGACGCCGTCGTCGTCCTCGGATATCCTGAATATTACCCCCGCTTCGGCTTCATTCCATCCGTCAAATACAAAATCAAATCGGAGTACGACGTTCCCGACAACGTGTTCATGGTACTGGAACTGAAGAAAGGTTCACTGAAAGGGAAAAGCGGCGTCATCAAATTCCACGAGGCATTCGGGAATCTTTAATGTGAGACAACTCTCTTTTAATACAAGCTCCTCCCCCTTGAGGGGGGAGGATTAAGGTGGGGGTGACATCAGATTATACCCCCTCCCCTTTAATCCCCTCCCACCAGGGGAGGGGAAGTTTGTCTCATTTGGAGAAACCGCCATGCTGCTCACTGCAATCATTGTGTGAAGAACCTGAAATGAAGATGCGAGCCTTTCATGCCGACTAATACTGAAAATCTGACAAGTCAAAACAGCGACAGCCTCTCTATCATCATCCCTTTCTTCAACGATGAAGATTTGGTAAAGCCACTCTACGTGAGGTTGAAAGAGGTCTTCGGCAACGACGGAAGATACGAATTCATACTGGTTGATGACGGCAGTTCCGACCAGACCTTCGAAAAGCTTAAATCTCCCTGCAAGGAAGATCGCCGCTTCCGTGCCATAAAACTGAACAGGAACTGGGGGCAGCAAAGGGCCATCACTGAAGGACTGAGAATCATAAAAGGAAAGCTGGCGGCCACTATGAATCCGGACCTTTCTATCAACCCTGCGGACATCCTTATGCTGGCTGATTTAATGACCTTTGGTACGGAACTGGTAAACGGCTACAGAGAGAAGAAACATGAAAGTCTCTTCGGAAGAAGGCTCCCCTCCTTTATCGCTAATAAGCTTCTTTCACTCGTTTCCGGCGTCACCATGAAAGATTTCGCCTCTCCCATGGCAGTCGTTAGAACCGGCCTTGTGAAAGAAACCATTTTAAAATTCCCATCGGGGCTTTTTTACAAAACGTTAACCGCCATACTCGCCGGAAGCATCAGAGAAGCACCCGTCTGTTATGCTCCGCAACGGAAAAAGCGCGATAACGACACGATCCCAAAGTACGTTAGAATGTTTTACTTCCTCTTTTTTTCTGCACTGGAACTACGACTAATCCGGGCGGGCCTGTCAACCGAGTTTATCAAGGCGGGACTTATCTGGGGTCTCACGGTTAACGGGCTCTTTGTCGTCGCCTCACTTATCGCTGCTCCGCAGTTCTCTCTCCTCTTTATCGCCGCATTCTTTCTCCTTGCCGTCTTCGCCCAGTCGGTCAGGAAGAACGACAGACGGAGAAGGGACCCCGACCCGGTAGCTGAAATCGTCTGATAAAAAGGCCCGCCTCCGGCTTTGCCGAAAGCGGGCCTTTCTTATCCTAGCACAAGGAAGTAAAAGAGATTTTATTCCTCTCTTCGTCCTCCAAACCTCCAGAATACTGCCGTCATCCCGGCAAACAGCATCATCATAGCCGCAGCAGGATATTTCACTCCGTAAACAAGCGGCAAAAGCGCCCACCGCGTGGCCGTCCTCATCCCCTCATATCTGGCGATTACGTCGGCCATAGGCGGTGAATATTCATAGTAAAGTTCTACAAATTTTTGGCCAAGGCTGTTGGTGAGCAACTGCTCATCCCTGAAATCTCTCAGCACCTTCACATCGGGCGCCATGTAGCTGCCGTAGGCTGCCGTGGCAATGAAGCAGCCGCTGACTTCAGATTCAGCTGTATACTTAAAACCGTTCGCGTATGTACCCGTCTGTCCGCCGGAGTTTGTCACCACAACATCAACAATATCGTCGAGCGTACCGGCTGGGGTCAACAGTGAAATTTCCGTCCCGGCATCATTAACGACCACATTGGTTGCCGTCACATTGCCGAAGGTGACCGCAATCCGGTAGTTTGTATTACTCGGCTGATCAACTCCCACCCTGTCGACGAAGAAGGTGCCGCTGTTAGCGGTGATGACGACAGGCGTCCCGCCCGTGGAAATACCGGAGGGCGGTGAAGCAGAAAAGGAGAGGGTCTCGCTGTTGATCGGGTCCGTATCGATCGTCCCGAAAGTATCAGGAGCGGCCCCACCCCACCAGTTGTTTTCGGCCATATATGTGCCACTCCCAAATTCTCTAATGGTATACAGAGCGGCATGGTTACTGAATGTATTTAACCCTGTTCCACTGCCGGAAGTCCCGGCGTCCAAAGAGCTCGTGCCTATATTAAGATAAACATCATCACTGCTATTATTTTTCACTATATTTTTTGTTAGTATCAAACTGCTCGGGCTGTCTGCAGCAAGATAAACACCTTTCTCAGTGTTTGAAGTTATGATGTTGTTTGAAACGTTAACAGAAAACTGACCAACCGCATTTT
>CBDVDA010000166.1:0-6197 GCA_965372635.1 uncultured bacterium
GGGAATCCAGTTAAATCAGACCCCTGGATACCGGATCAAGTCCGGCATGACAGATAAATAGAGATTCCCTAAAGGTATACATGGCTCTTCTTGAAATGCAGCAGGTAGACAAGGTCTTTTCCTCTCCCGTCGGAACGGTGGAGGTACTTTGCGGCGTAAACCTTAACCTCGATGAGGGGGAATTCCTCGCCGTTACCGGTCCGTCGGGGTCGGGGAAAACCACTTTTCTCCATCTCGCCGCATTGCTCGATAATCCAACGCGGGGCAGCGTTTCCTTCGAGGGGAAGGCCTTGAACGGCCTGGATGAAGAGGCGCTCTGCCGTCTTCGGGGCGAGAAGATCGGCATGGTTTTCCAGAAATACTGCCTGCTACCACACCGGTCGGTTGCCGAAAATGTCCGATTCCGTTTCCGATATTTTCCTCTGGAAGAGAAAGAGATGGATCGGCGAGTCGGCGAGGCGCTGGAGACGGTCGGCCTTTCTGCAATCGCATCCCGCGCCGTACGTTTTCTCTCCGGCGGGGAGATGCAGCGCGTCGCCATTGCACGGGCCATCGCCCTGTCGCCGAAACTCCTTATTGCCGACGAACCGACGGGGAACCTTGACGGGGCGGCGAGTGACGCTGTTATGGATTACCTGACGCAGTTGAACCGGATCGGTATGACGATCCTCATGGTGACCCACAACGAGGCGCTCCTCAAGCACTGTACGCGCCGGCTCATTTGCTGCAACGGAGTTATCGAGGAGGAGGAATGAAGGGCTCCTTTCGTTCCACATGGCTCGATATCCGGGACGGCATACGGTCGCAGCCGGGCCGTTTCGGCGTCGCCTGTCTCGCCATTGGTCTCGGCATGGCGGTGCTCACCGTGCTGATTTCCATCCTTAGCGGCCTGAACATGAAATCTAAGCGCCTCTCTGACGAGCTTGGCGCCAACGTGGTTGCTATTCTTTCCCAAAATGATAGGGGCCGAAATTCCCAAAACCTGCTTCATGAGGACCATGCCGCATTTCTTGAAAAAAACCTGCCGGGAAGTATCGTCTCCATGCAGCGGAGCTATAAAGTCCCTACTCTCGGCACGAAGGAGATGCTCTCCGTTGTTGCTACCGACAGTTCTCTGCTTCAGGTGAGACAGTGGCCTATGTTGGAAGGGCGCTTTCTCGATAAGGAGGACATAAACAAGAGGGAGCGTCATATTGTCGTGAGCCGGTCACTTAGTGAGCGCTGGGGATGGAAGGTGGGCGATCTTGTCATGCTCGACCGTTTCCCCTTCAAAGTGATCGGCCTGCTCGCGCCGGGCGGGGGAGGGAGTGACGCCGAGGTGGGGGATGCCGGGCTCCTCCTTGGTGAGAACGTCGTCTTTATTCCCAATTCTATCCGTCCCTTTTGGGAGAAAAAGAAAGTGTGGACAGCCGGTTCCGTCGATGCCCTCTACCTGAAGATTCCGGACAATTTAGATGTGGACCAAGCTCTTCCGCGCTTGCAGGCGCTCTTTTCACAGCCCGGTTTTAAGGTGGAGGGACTCTCTTTCGTTACCCCGGCATCTCTCGTTGCAGGTATCAAGTCGCTTCAAAAAACGCTCGCTTCTCTCGTTGGGAGTGTGGCGCTGCTCGCCATCGTACTCGGTGGGATTACGCTCATGACGCTTATGCTGGAGAACATCCGAAGCCGTGTCATGGAGATAGGGCTACGCCGCGCCATGGGGGCGACAGGCAGGGACATTGCCGTCCTCTTTGTTTCCGAGGCGCTGCTCGTTACCTTTGTTGCTACGCTTGCCGGGACGGTCCTCTCGCTTCTCCTTCTCTTCTTAAAGGGCGACCTGCTGCCCGTCGAAATCAATATCGGCACGGGAAGCGTTCTCATCCCTCTTGTGACGGCACTCATACTCACCCTTGTTTTTTCTTACTGGCCTGCCAGACTCGCCGCCGCCATCTCACCCTCGGAGGCGCTTCGAAACGAGTAGGCTCGCCTGCTTAAACGACAAAAATAAGGTGCATATGCAACTTGACATCTACACCTTTAAGCTCCATACTGTGGGTATAAATAAACAATAAGAGGTGTATATATGTCCCGCACCAATATAAATCTGGATGACGTTCTTGTCGATAAGGCGATGAATCTTACCCACATGAAAACCAAAAAAGAGTTAGTCCATTATGCCTTGAGTGTCCTTGTCGAGCGAGAGCAGAGGAAAAAGATACTGGACCTTGAGGGAAAGGTGGAGTGGGAAGGCGATCTCGATGAGATGCGCAAAAATCGGACATGATTCTCGTTGACACGAGCGTCTGGATCGACTTCCTCACCGGCGCCGAGACGCCCCATCGGCATGAACTTCACCGCCTGATCGAGGAGGGGGACGAGGTGGGACTCCCCGAGATATCCCTTGCCGAAATCCTGCAAGGAATCAGGTCGGACACACAATTCAAAAAGACAAAAGACTATCTCCTGAACTTTCCCATATTTGGACCGGCAGGCGTTGAGACCTACATCCAAAGCTCGGAAATTTACAGGCAGTGCAGGCGAAAGGGCATAACAGTAAGGAGCACAATCGATTGCCTCATCACTTCAATTGCCATAGAGAAAAAGGCGCAACTCATGCAACGGGACAGGGATTTTGAGAATATTGCAGGGGTGGTGGGGCTTAAACTCTATTCTGTTTGAATGACGCCAACCGTAAGCCGGGGATGTTCAGTTTGTCATTACCGACTTGAAAGTTTACCCCGTACTTGATACGGGGGGAATCCAGCTTCAGTTCATTGGATAAAGCGTAAGCGAAACCCAACATTTATACTCCATCATACCCGTTTGATTTGGATTTCCTTCCACAACCCAGCTTTGCTTATCCCCCAAAATCTATAATCGCCGCAATAAAGTCCTCGCCGTAGCGTTCCATCTTCCGCTGCCCTACGCCGTTGATGCGGAGGAAGGCCGCTTCATCCTTCGGGCGGTAGGCGGCCATCTCGGCGAGTGCGGCGTCGCCGAAGACGATGTAGGGGGGGACGTCTTCCTTGTCGGCGATCCCTTTCCGGAGTTCCCGCAGAGCCTGGAAGAGGTCCTGGTTGTAATCGAGTTCCCCTATCTTCTTACGGGACGGTTTCTTGACCGCTTTAGGTTTGACGCGGGGTTTCGGCAGGATCAACTCCAACTCGCCTTTCAGGAGAGGCCGCGCCGTCTCCGTCAGTTTCAGCACCGAGTAGTTGGCTACGTCCTGATTGAGGTAACCGAGATGCACAAGCTGGCGGACGAGGCCGCTCCAGGCTTCCTTGCTTTTGTATGAGCCGATTCCGTAGGTGGAAAGTTTATTGTGTCTCAGACTCTGGATGCGTTGGCTTTCCGAGCCTCTCAGCACGTCGATTACGTAGCCCATGCCGAACCGCTGGCCGAGGCGGAAGATGCAGGAGAGCAGTTTCCGGGCGTCGTCGGTGGCGTCGTAACGTTCGGGCGGGTTAAGGCAGATGTCGCAGTTGCCGCACTCGCCGTCACTATAGTTTTCCGGCAGTTCCTCGCCGAAATAGCCGAGGAGCGCCCTCCGACGGCAGGTGAGCGGTTCGGCGTAGCCCACCATGGCGTTCAGCTTATGCACTTCGATCCGTTTTTGCTCCTCGTTATTCCCCTTTTCTATGAGGCTCCGAACGACGACGATATCGCCGTAACCGAAAAGGAGCAGCGCTTCGGCGGGAAGGCCGTCCCGTCCGGCCCGGCCCGTCTCCTGGTAGTAGCTTTCTATGTTTTTCGGGATATCGTAATGGACGACGAATCGCACGTTCGGCTTGTCGATCCCCATGCCGAAGGCGACGGTGGCAACCACCACCTGGAGATCGTCCCTCAGGAACTCCTCCTGCACCCGCCTCCGCTGAGCAGCGGGGAGTCCGGCGTGGTAGGCGGCGGCCTTGATGCCTGTTGCCGCCAGCTTTCCAGCCACCTCTTCCGTCCGTTTGCGGCTGAGCGCATAGACGATGCCCGCCTCATCGGCACGGCTGCCGATAAAGGTGCTAAGCTGGTCGAAGGGTTTATGCTTGTCCACCACGGTATAGCGGATGTTGGGCCGGTCGAAGCCTGCCGAATGGCGGGCCGCTTCCTTCATGCCGAGCCGGTGGAGAATGTCGTCGCGGGTCTGCGGGTCCGCCGTGGCCGTGAGGGCGATGAGCGGGATGTCCGGGAAAAGGCGTCGAAGACGCCCGAGCTGGATATATTCGGGCCTGAAGTCGTGCCCCCACTGGGAGACGCAGTGGGCCTCGTCGATGGCGAACAGCGCGATTGGGATGTCCTTAATCCGTTCCAGAAACTCCTCGCTCATGAGCCGTTCGGGCGCAATGTAGATGAGGTCAAGTCCACCGTTGTGAAAGGCGGCCAGTGTGCTTCGCGCCTCCTTCTCGCCGAGGGAGGAGTTGTACTGGGCGGCGCGCACCCCGTTCGCCTTTAGCGCATCCACCTGGTCTTTCATGAGCGAAATGAGGGGTGAAACGACGATGGCCGTCCCTTTACGGTGCAGCGCCGGAACCTGGTAGCAGAGCGACTTGCCGCCCCCCGTCGGCATGAGAACAAAGGCGTCTTCTCCGTTTATTACTCCCTCGATAATCTCCTGCTGGTGGGGCCGGAAGGCGCTGTAGCCGAAGACGGTTTTTAGTGTGGCGAGGGGTGTTGGTTTAGTGGTCATGGTTGCGTTCGATTGGTTGTCCTCTTATTGGGATGAATTGGTGTTTGTATAGTTATAGGGGAAAGTGGGGTTTGGTGCAAGAGGGGATTTTGTTGGGGGGGGGGGATGGCGCAATATCAGAGCGTTATTGCACGCTAGCGGGCTGGTCTTATGGGCCTTTCTTTTGTTCCTTGTAAAGAAATTCGAGATTGTTGCGGGCGGTTTCGAAATCAGGGTCTAACCTGATAGCCTCTTTGTATTCCCGTTCAGCTTCGGCGTATTTCTTTTGAAGGTAATAAAGAATTCCAAGATTATGGTGGGGGTGAGCGTCATTAGGGTCTAAGCTGATCGACTCTTTATATTTCTTTTCTGCTTCTGCGTATTTGTTTTGATCATGATAAAGAGCTCCGAGACCGTTGTAGGGGGTAGCGTTGTCAGGGTCTAAGCTGATCGACTCTTTATATTCTTTTTCCGCTTCTACGTATTTGTTTTGTCTTTTGTATACATTTCCTAGTCCGTTATGGGGGGCAGTGTCCTTAGGGTTTAAATTGATAGCCTTTTTATATTCCTCTTCTGCTTCTACGTATTTTCTTTGATCATAATAAACATTCCCAAGATTGTGGTGGGAATTTAAATTATTAGGGTCTAACTTTATAGCCATTTTATATTCCTTTTCTGCTTCTGCATATTTGTTTTGAGCACGATAAATAATTCCTAGATTATAGTGGGGTAATGAAAATGAGGGGTCTAAACTAATTGCTTCTTTATAGTGTTTTATTTCCGATTCAACTTCTCCCATACCACCCAGAATACTTCCTTTTCTATGGATTAAGGTGGCATTAAGCCTTTTATCTTTCGGTTGCCGCTTTAACCCGGCTTTGGCAAAATGTAATCCATTCTCATAATCTTTTTTCCTCCAGGCATTTGTCGCAAGTACCAAATAATCTTCGGCAGTTTTTTCTTTTTCTTCTTTTTTCTCAATCTCCTTTGTTTCTTTTGTCAAAACTTCTTTTTCTTCGCGGGTTATTTTCTCTTCAGAAATATTTTTTGCAACTAATTGTCTTGATTCTTCTAACATTTTTCGGCTTTCATTTTCAATTTCTCTCTTTTTATTCTTTATATACTCTAAAGCCTCCTCTATATCATGCTCCAGTTCAATCTTGACCTTTCCCTCAATGACCTTATTGACTTGGTTCTCTATCAAAACATAACCACCACTTCCCAATATGACGCCAAGGAGCGCGACAACGATTCCCGAAAACCATTTGTAATCTGCAAAGCGGTTGTTAATATGGTCCTTATGCTCCCCGATTTTTGTATCAATCATTTCTTTTAAATTCTCTACATTCTTTTCCTGTATCTTTTCGGAAAGCCTTTTCTCCATCCGCTCCATTTCTAAAAGTAATTTTGTCTCAATAGAGTCGGAACTGGAAGGAGTGTCTGTTGGGTTATTCTTTTTTTCATCTTCACGAATGCTTATCTCACAGCTATATTAATTTTCGTTACGTAAGATGAATAATAGTTTTGCTTCTCCCCCAAGAGCATAAGATGATTAACCGTGGTG
>CBDVDA010000167.1:0-6166 GCA_965372635.1 uncultured bacterium
TGGCATATTGAGCGAAGCCCATAAGTTAAAACCTTATTTATGGTTTATCCTTTTCAACTTAGGAAACACTCTGTCTAGTCTGGGAAAATTGAAAAGAGAAAAAATGCATTTTGAAGAAGCTTTTGCAAACTACCAGAATGCTGTCAATATTAAACCAAATATCTATGAACTGCTATTAAACTGGGGAAATGCGCTCAGCGACCTCGGTAGACTGACAGAGGAAGGGGTACACTTCGAGGAGGCCTGTGAAAAATATCGTGCCGCCTTGAAGATCAAGCCGGACGATCTTGTAGCGCTTTGTAATTGGGGAACTACTCTCCGTACCCTCGGCAATATGACGGGCAACGCAGAATACTTTGAGGAAGCCTGTGAAAAATACCGAGCCGCAGTGAAAATCAAACCGGACTATCATGAAGTGCTTAGCGACTGGGGGAATGTACTCAGTGAACTCGGTAGCATGACGGACAAAGCGGGGCACCTAGAGGAGGCCATTGAAAAATACCGGGCCGCCTTGGAAATCAAACCGGACAGACACGAAGCTCTTAACGGCTGGGGGACTACGCTCAGCGAACTCGGCAGACTGACAGGCAAGGATGATTACTTAACGGAGGCCTGTGAAAGATACAGGGCTGCGCTGGAAATCAATCCAGACACATACGAAGCGCTTAACAATTGGGGAAATACGCTCTTTAACCTCGGTAGCATGACGGGTGAAGGCAGCTATTATTACGAGGCCTATGAAAAGATTTTACAGGGCCTTCAGATTCAAGATCACCCTATTATTAACGCCAGTGCTGTCCGAGTTGCACTAAACATCAGTTCGGAGGCCGTAAAAGGGGACAATGCCGGGACGGCGAAGGAATATTTTAAAAAGGCGCTTGAACACGGTAGGAAGGCGGAAAAAAAGCTTTTCTATCAGCAACTATTCTATTATTTCAGGTCGTGGATTGCACCGTCCCGGATCAACCTCATGGAGGAACTTTTGCTGCAGATCGATGCATCAGAAGACGAGTTTTTAAAGGGGATTGCAGCGATTGTCGGTACTGCCTACCTCTACTGGGAGCAGGACGGCGACGCGGAAATCCTGGAGCGGATGCCGGAAGAGCAGAGAAACATCGTTGCCGAGATCATCGCCGAAGGGGAGAAACGGGACGAGAAGGCTGAGAAGAAAACCGCAAAAAAGAAGAAATAGGTTTCTGGCTGAAGATGTCAGAGGTTCCTGATTCCACACAAGAAGAAAGCACCAAACGAAACTCTGCTAAGGCAACTCACCTGCCGGGTTCGAATCTATCGCCCCCTGCGACCCCTTTGAAATAGCGCCTGTGGCAAGCTGGTCGGCACGCTCATTCTCTTCATGGCCCGTATGCCCCCTGATCCAGTGCCACTTCACGGTGTGCTTCACCGACGCCGTGTCGAGCCGTTCCCAGAGTTCGCGGTTTTCCACCGGCTTCCGGTTCGACGTTCTCCACCCCTTTTTCTTCCAGTTGTGAATCCACTTGGTGATGCCGTCCATTACGTACTTTGAATCGGTGGTCAGATCCACTGTGGAGTTTTTTGTCAGCGCCTCCAGGGCGGAGATGGCGGCGAGGAGTTCCATCCGGTTGTTCGTCGTATGCTTGCTGAACCCGGAAAGTTCCTTTTCGTGATCGCCGTATCTGAGGATCGCCCCCCACCCTCCCGGTCCGGGATTGCCTGAACAGGCGCCGTCGGTGAAGATATGGACGGCCTTCGCCGTGTTTTCAGTTGTCTGTTTCATCTGGGGCCGTACTATACCAGACTCTCCCCGGTCGGACAAGCCGGATAAGTGTCTTTAGCTCGAAGTCACTAAAAAGACTATAATCAGAAGCTTTGGCTGCCTCCCATCTGGACAAAAAAGGGGAAGGCTGCTAGACTTGCAACCATCGATTTTCAGGAGGAAAAGAAATGCCCGCACCAACCTTGCATCACGACAACCTGAAGGACTATTACGGCAAGATTCTTCAGCATAAGAACGATCTGAAAACGAGCGCCTGCTGCACCGAGGAGGCGCTCCCCGATGAAATCAAACGGCTCATCGGTAAGATAGACGACGAGATCATCGCCCGTTTTTACGGCTGCGGCTCCCCCATCCCGGCAGCACTGGAAGGGCGCACCGTGCTCGACCTCGGCTGCGGAACGGGCCGGGACGTTTACATCGCCTCGCAACTCGTTGGGCCGAAGGGGAAGGTAATCGGCGTCGATATTACGGACGAGCAGCTCGCTGTCGCCCGTAAACATCTCGACGGACAGATGAAGCGTTTCGGCTATGAGAAACCGAACGTGGAATTCAAAAAATGTTTTATAGAAGATATGAAGGAAGGGGGCATCGCAGACAACTCGGTAGACGTGGTGATCTCCAACTGCGTCATTAACCTCTCACCCGATAAAAAAGCCGTCTTCTCGGAAATCTTCCGGGTGCTCAAACCGGGGGGCGAGCTCTACTTCTCAGACGTTTTTTCAGGGCGGCGGATACCGGCGGAACTGATTGACGACCAGATTCTTCACGGCGAGTGCCTCTCCGGCGCAATGTACGTGGAAGACTTCCGGCGCATGATGCGGGAGATGGGGTGCGCCGATCACCGCGTTGTCTCCAGCCGCTCGATAGAGGTAGACGATCGGTCGGTCTACGAAAAGATCGGCATGATCGATTTCTATTCCATAACGGTACGCGCCTTTAAGTTGGAGATGGAAGATATTTGTGAGGACTACGGCCAAGTGGCAACCTACCTCGGCACCCTTCCCGGCCTTCCCCACTTCTTCGACCTCGACGACCACCACAAATTCATCACCGGCAAGCCGATGCTCGTCTGCGGCAATACGGCTGATATGGTGGGAGCAACCCGCTTTGCAAAACACTTCCGGGTAGAGGGAGACAAATCGGTCCACTACGGCCCCTTCGACTGCGGCCCCGCACCAGCCTCAGCGGTCGTGAGCGGAGGAGATTCAAGCCCGGCTGCAGCCTGCTGCTAGCCAGCGCTTTAATCGGCCGCAAACCGCATAATATCCTTGACAGAGCCCCCCCGAAAAGTATACAACTTAGGGCGCGCCGGAGTGGTGAAATTGGTAGACGCACTGGACTCAAAATCCAGCGGGGGCAACTCCGTGTCGGTTCGATTCCGACCTCCGGCACCATTAATCCCCCCCCCTTTTTTCAGGCATCAAAAAATCTTAAGTTCATCCGGCTCTACAATGACTCCTTTTCCTCGCAGCCTTCGCCCTTCTTGGCGGCAGATAGTTTAATGAGCGGATAAAACGTAATGGACTTCACATTACCAATGATTTTATCGCTGCTGTTTTTTTTCTTCAGCCTCTTTGTTGCCCGGCAGTCGGCGGCGTCTGCTTTGGGCCGCCTCTCTTTCGGGGTTTTCTCCCTTTTATTTCTCATTGTTTCCTTTTGCTTTTTCGTTGCCGATTACTTTACCGGCAACGGCATCGATGAATCGGCGCTCTATCATTTCCGCTACGGCCTCGCAGGGGCCGGTTTCACCGAATACGGCCCGCTCATCGCCATTTCGGGCATTCTGACACTGTCCTCTCTTTTTTTTATTTTCCGGTTTTCTTCCGCCGGGAGGAAAGGGGAACTGCCGGAAAGAGGAGGCAAGGCTCCCCTCTCTTTTTTTCTTATTTCCGCTGCCCTCTTCGTCAATCCCGGATCGAAAGACCTGTTCGACCTTTTCTATCCCTTCCCCCCGGTGGAAAAAGGTGAGGTGGGGGCATCCACGCAAAACAATGTTTCTAAACAGCACACCGGCGATCCGTCCCGGTTCGAATATCACTACAGGAAACCGGAAATCACGAAAAGACCGGCAGCGCCCCGGAACCTGGTTTTCATCTATGCTGAAAGCCTGGAGCGGACTTATTTCGACGAGAAGCTCTTCCCCGGCCTGATCAAAGGGCTTCGGAAACTGGAGGAGAAGAGCACCTCTTTTACCAATGTCACCCAGGTGAGGAACACAGGCTGGACCATCGCCGGGGTGGCCGCCAGCCAGTGCGGGTTTCCGCTCTTCGCTGCATCGCACAGCAACACCATGTCGGGCATGGACACCTTTCTCAGCAATGCCGACTGCCTCGGCGACCTCCTGCACCGCGAGGGGTACTATCTCGCTTATCTTGGCGGAGCGAGCCTCGATTTTGCGGGGAAGGGGAAGTTTTACGCCACCCACGCTTTCGACGAGGTGAAAGGGAGGGATGAACTCCTCCCTCTCCTGCCGGACAAAAAGTACCGTTCAGGCTGGGGGCTTTACGACGATTCGCTGCTTCAAATTGCATACGATAAATTCGAAGAACTGTCGGCTCGGGGAAATAACTTCGCCTTCTTTACGCTCACTCTCGATACGCACCATCCCGACGGCCATCCGTCAAAAAGCTGCAAAGGGAAAGAGTATGGCGACGGGTCGAACCCAATCCTGAATGCCGTTGCCTGTTCCGATTATCTGGTGAGTGAATTCGTGGCGAAAATCATGAATTCCCCTTCCGGAAAGAAGACAGTAATCGTAATCGCCTCGGACCACCTTGCCATGAGAAACAGCGCCACCTCACTGCTCCGCAAGGGGAAGCGGAGAAATCTTTTTATGATTATCGATCCCACCAAAGAAAACCCTGAAAGGGTTGCAAAAAAGGGTTCCACGCTCGACATCGGGCCGACTCTTCTCTCCTCTCTCGGTTTTGATGGCGCCATAGGGCTCGGGCGGAACCTGCTCAGTGAAGAGGAGACCCTCGTCGGGCTGGACGACTTTAATGACCGGCTGATGAGTTGGAAACCGGACATTGTGGCCTTCTGGGATTTTCCGAAAATCGAAAAGAATATAGAAATCGATGCCACAAAGAAAGAAATGAAAATCGACAAGAGGGCATTCAGACTCCCCATTTTAGTCAGCTTTAATGAAAGGATGGAAACGGAACTGAGGTTCCAGTTTGATATCCTGATCCACAAAAAGCTGGCCGACCATGTTAAAGATTTTGACGATGCCACCCCTTTCATCTGGGTAGATAAGTGTTCGGTCATTAGCACCTATACGGGGAAAGGGGAAAAGAAGGGTTACTGTTTTGTAGTGGGGAAAAAGGGAGCGGGAGAAGGGGTGGTTAAAAGGGTCGAAGGCCCTGTCACTTTTGCAATCGATGAATTGAAGCGGCTCGTTCTATTAAAAAGGGATGAACGAGAGATAAAACTCTCTAGTAAATAATGTTTACCCTTCCATGAAACTCAAGCGATCAACCCCACTTTTCAGCTTTTTAGCTGTCCTCGCGTTACTCTCTTTTCACCCGGTTTGTAACGCTGAAGAGACGGGATTCAAGCCACTCAGAGTCGCCCATGCAGGAGGCGGCATCGACGGGAAAACGTATACGAACAGCTTTGAAGCGCTGAACCGGAATCTAAAAAAAGGGTTTAAATATTTCGAGATCGATTTTTCATTTACCAAAGACGGAGAACTTGTCTGCCTGCACGATTGGAAGGGAAGTTTTAAAAAGCGATTTGGTTTCGAGGCAAAGGAGAGACCGACGCTGAAAACCTTCCGCCGACTGCTTCGTGAGAAGAAAGGTTATGAAAACTGCACCCTCGACGGTCTCTCCTCCTGGCTCCGTCAACATCCCGAAACTACCTTAATAACGGACGTTAAAGGAAGCAATCTTGAGGCGCTCTCCATTGTTTTCAAAAAAATAGAGGGTGCCCATGAGCGGGTGATCCCCCAGGTATACCAACCGGAAAATTTTAAAAAAGTAAAGGCTATGGGCTACACATCGATCATCTGGACGCTCTATACCTATGGCGGGCCGAACAGCGATGTTCTTCGATGGATTGACAATTTTGACGGTTCCTTTGCGGTAACAATGCCGGAGAAAAGGGCGGAGACCGCCCTTCCGACGGCGCTTGCAAAAAAGAACATCTCCACTTATGTGCACACCGTTAATAATGCAGGCAAGGCAAAAAGATTTATAACTGAAAAAGGAGTGACGGAAATCTATACCGATTTCCTGCCTCCCCTGAAAATGCCCTAAATATTAATCTTTGCATAAGTATTTGCATAGTTGATTGGTATTCATATGCCTATGTTCCCGTACTTTGTGTTGGAACCACTGCAAGAACTTATGCAACTATTAATCCTAAAAAAAGCAGTTGGCCCTTGATTGTCAAGCCGGAACAGGTAGT
>CBDVDA010000168.1:0-5975 GCA_965372635.1 uncultured bacterium
CCGTTTTCTCTGTAAGCTCTTTCGGGTGGTTGCACTGCGTGTTGATCCAGACGGGGACCTTGTGGTAGCCTCCGATCGCCTTCTTCAAGCCTTCTGTAATACGCTGGGGCAGGACGATGGGCAGCCGGGTGCCGATGCGAATCATTTCAACATGGGGTATCTCGCGAAGCCTCTTAATGAGAGATTCCAGTTTATCATCGGACAAGAGCAAGGGATCGCCGCCGGTAATCAGTACGTCGCGAATCTCGGTATGCTCTGCAATCCAGGCGATCCCTTCATCGAGATCGAAGCGGAGTTTCAGGTCCCGGTCGACGACCAGTTCCTTCCTAAAGCAGTGCCGGCAATAAATGGCGCATGTTTCGATAACGGTAAAGGCGATTCGGTCTTTATACTGGCGGGCGATACAATCGGGGCGGACTTCTTCCGTATCCCTGTTCTCTTTCCAGACGAGGTAGTTTTCCATCCCGAATTCATTCACCTGCTCCTTCATAGAGGGAATCACCTGCTTTCGGATAGGACAGTTGGGATCATCCTTATCCATCAGGGAGGCAAAGTAGGGCGACGTTCCCCACCTGGTATCCATCGTCTCAATTGCCCCCCTTTCATCATCGGAGACATTAATATACTTTTGAAGTTTTTCAAGTGTATTCACTTGATTTTGCATCTGCTCGACCCATTCTTCTGGCATCTTTTCCTCCATCAAATTCTTGCAATTCCAATGCAATTGATATTCTGCCAATACTTAAATAGCATTGTATCCACATTACTTGAATAAGTATATGTAAGGATCATAGCATTCACCGTTTCCATTTGTAACCTGCTAGTTTTTAGGGTCTTGTTTTGACGATTACAGGAAAAAAGGGTTAAATATTGGGTGGAAAGTTGAAAAATTATCAGGTGCAATAAAGTCAGATTGCCACGTTTACCTACTAATAAACAATTTCTGGGACTGGAATTTTTGAGGATTACTGGGTGAAGGTAACGATTGAAATGATGGGCGGCGTAAACCAGCACTCTCAATTGATTTGCCAGGTGCTATTATGCCTGTAAAATCCCGATGACCAGGCTAATAAAAAACAAAAGGGCATAAAAAAGCAGGGCACAACGTCTGTTGTGCCCTGCCCGAAAATCTCTTTTAGATACGCTTAAAGCATCTAAAAATTTCTTATTTCTTTGCTTTCAGCTTTTCCCCTCTCAGGCCGCCTTCAACATATCCGGAGCCCTTGATATTCCCACGTCCTGCCAGAGTCGCTTCCATCATCTCCTGGTTCTCGGCAAGCTCGTCACTCTTCCCGGCGTTAAGAGGCGTGATCTTATTCGCCTTGGACTTGGGATTGAAGGATGACTTGGGGTTGAGATACTCGCCCACGCTCGTAATCTTCTGCCTGTCTGCATTCGCCCTGATCCAGGCAACGACGTTCCAGATATCCGCATCCTGTAGAAGGTTACCCCATGAAGGCATCGCCTCTGAAAGGTCTACGGCAGCGCCGCCCCCCTTGATGACCGTGAAGAGTTCCACGTTGGTCTTCTTGTTCATGTACCTTTTACCCGCCGTCAGGTCTCTCGGAAAGGGATCGAGGTACATGGCGTTCGGCCCGTCACCCTTGAGGGTCCAACCGTGGCAGCCGACACAGTAAACATAGTACCACTGTTTACCTTCGTTCGGGTTGGTGCCGGGGATAAGGGTCTCCTTGAAAGAGGGAGACCAGTTATTGGTCCACGCATTGTAGTCGGCACTCGTCCCTGTTGCGGTTTTTTTCCTGTTCCAGACCTCGGTCTTACCGGTCCCCTTGGCGTACCCGCTCTCCGTTTTGAAGTCCTTTGTATTGGCCTTCTTGCCGCTTTCTGTTACTTCCTCTATCTTCCCTACGCCGGTCAGGTAATCGAAGGGCGCGATCCCGTAGGTGGACCCGCCTTTACCTGCCGCCATATCCAAGCCTTCCTGTTCGTAATTGTTGGCCGCCTTTTCCAACTCTTTTGCAGTCCGTGTCGGGCATTTTACTTTCTTACCCTGAGCGGTGCACCTCTTCGCAGCGAGACTCGTCGATGCAAATGCAAAGATGCCGAGTACCATGAATACTGCTATAATTTTTGCTTTGCCTTTCATCTTTTTAACCTCCTTTATTAATTTTATATTTATATTTAAGTTAATAAAACCTTTGATGGAATCGAGTTTTTCCCCTTAGCCTTTCACCTCCTTCACAGATATTGTCAAACCAAAAAATCTTATTGTTTACCCTTGCATTTGCAGAGTTTCCTGATATATTTCACCAGTCCCCCCACCTCGCCCTCTGTGAGCGTCTTGGACCAGGGGGGCATGATGGCCGACTTGCTGAGCGCCGGGCCGCCATCCATGATGACGTTTCTCAAATCCTTGTCGGACAGTTTGTTCATTTCGGCAGCGTTTGTGAAATTCCTCGGTGTAACGGGCATGTCTTTCGTCACATTCGGGCCGTCACCCGTCCCTGTCATGCCATGGCATTGTGCACAGTAAAAATCGTAAACCTGCTTTCCACTGGCCGCCTCGGCCTTCTCAACGCTCGGCAGGGCAATGGCCGCTAAAGCGAGTACAATAAATGAAAATCTAAACATCTGAAATTCTCCTTATATCATCCGTATTTTAGAAGTTGGCCGCAAAGGCTGAAACCTGTTTCATCTGCTTGTCTGTCAGCAGATCGGTAAAGACCGGCATCATCTTAACCGGCTTGAAGACCTTCGGGTTCTTCATGTAGGCGTAGATCCAGTCGGGATTCAACCTCTCCTTGGAACCGACGAGGGACGGCCCTGTAAGCCCACCCTTAACCTTCTTGCGCGACACATACTGGTGGCAACCTGAGCAGGGCATCTTCTTCGTAAAGATCAATTTCCCCTTAATCTTCTTATTCGGCTTTATCCCCACAGCCGGAACGTCCTTCGAGGTAAGGCTCATGAGGTAATCCGTCACGCCTGCGGCATCCCCTGCGGAGAGCTTTGGATGATCGCCCTTGTTCTTCTTCGTCAGTGAATTATAGGCGAGCGGCCTGATCGGTTTCGGATCGGCAAGCCACTTGGCGAGCCACGCCTTTTGAAATTTACTTCCTGCATACCAGAGTTCGGGCCCCTTCTTTTTAAGCTGGTCTGCAATCGTCTTCTCTTTGGCGGGACCGGCCGTCTGGTGGCACCCCCCGCATTTCTTTGCGCCGAAGGCCTTCTTTCCTGCGGCCGCATCGGCAAATCCTTCCGTTGAACTGAGCCCCACTGCGGCGACCGTCATAAGAGACAGCGCCAGAATGCGTGCCCCCTTATTTCTTAATACCATTACTTATCCTCCCTGATGATAATTTTTTAATGAGCCAGCTGCTTTAACAAATCTTTAGCAGAATCATTCATGTTAATAGAGAGTTCGGGACCTTTATCGGCGCCCAGTCGGCTCCCGTCTATCACCCCTATACGGTTCGTCCCGTTCAGGGTAAACCAGACCTTGTTGGCTTGCGATGCCACAACATCGAGCGGCTTTCCGTCGCCCTTGGCGATGTCGATCTCTACGAAGGAACCATCAATCGGGGAATACCTTCCCACTTTGTTTTTAAATTTGTCGCAGTACCAGACATTCCCGTCAGCATCCACAGTGAGCCCTTCCGTTACCCCCTTACCGGGGAGTTCAAATCCTTCGAACACGTTAGTCCCAGGAGAGAAACGAAGAAGTTTCCTGTCCGTTGTCCTCGCGCCGAGCCAGATGTTTCCCTCTCCGTCTATGGCCAACTCATTGGGGGCGGAAAAGGGTTTTGGAAGTTCATGCTCCGCCACCACGCCCTGCCCCGGAATAAGCTTGCCCAGTTTGTTCCCCTGCGTTTCGATAAACCATACGGTCCCTTTGCTGTCTACTGCAATCCCCGTCGGCTGGCTTTGCGCCGTGGGAATGGAGTATTCTCTGAACTTTTTCGTCTTCCTGTTAAACATTGCCACATTGTTGCCTGCAAACTGGGTAAACCAGACATTTCCTTTCTTATCGAGTGCGAGCCTGTATGGCTGGCTCTTTAACGTGGGGATTTCATATTCTTCGAAGTTACCCTTCGCCACATTGTAGAACCCGAGCTGGTTGGCGTCGTATTCGGCGAACCAGATATTCCCTTTTGCATCTACCGTCAGGTCGGTAGGAAAGCTGCTCGAAGTTGGTATCTTAAAATGAGAAAACCGCTCCGTTGTCGGGTTGAACATGCCGATCCGGTTGTCGGTAATCTCTGAAAACCAGATCGCTCCACTCTGATCGGTAGTGATCGCTGCGGGCGCACCCGAAGAAACCGGGATCTGGTAGAACTTTAGCGCTCCCGACTCCACCGACGGCGATATTGAAACCATCGTCGTCAATGAAACGGCTATTATCTGGCTGAAAATATTCATTCCCTATTTTTTTCTCCTCATAACGATCATTACAACTGCCGCCATTGTCAGAAGGCCGATCAGCAGGGCCACCTTGATGAGCAGCCCTTCTTTTGTTTCCCGCTTCAAGTCCATCTTCGGCCTCTTTAGCGGATCCACACTTTTCGCGAGCGAAAGATCGAGTTGGCCTATCCGGTTCGCCTCCCTCTCAGACTGGGCAAAAAACACGCGTCCTTTTTTGTCCTGCGCTATCCCTATCGGCAGACTCCGGTACGTGGGGATGACGTATTCCTCGAAGGTGGCGCTGTCGGGATCGAAAACTCCGATTTTGTTCCCCCTGTTTTCAGTAAACCAGATTCTTCCGTCATTCCCGATAGCGATCCTCACAATAACGGAATTTCTCGTCGGTATAACCGCCTCGTTGAATCTCCCCGTAGCGGGATCGAACATGCCGATCACGCCTGTAATCATCTCCGAAAACCAGACCTTCCCCTTACCGTCAACGGCAATGTCGGAGGGGCCGGCAAAAGGAGTCGGTATAAGATACTCCTTAATCTGACCCGTTTCAGGATCGAGATTAGCGAGCCTGTTTCCAGCCGCTTCCGTCACCCATACCGTCCCTTCACCGTCTATGGCAATGGCCGACGGCTGGCTTTCGGGAGTGATGAGGCGGTACTCCTTCAGCTTTGCCGTTTTGGGATCAAAGCTGCCGATGCGGTTCCTGTTTCTCTCCACAAACCAGAGCAGGCCATCCTTCCCCGATGCTATATCGGAGGGGTTGCTCCCCTTCGCAGGGAGGGGGTATCCGTTAAAGGCCTCTCTGGCGGGATCGAAACTGATGATGCTGTTTCCCGTCGAGTTAACGATCCAGATAACGCCGTCCTCAGAAAGCGTAATGCCTGCCGGGCTGCCGGGCAGCGGTATTTCGTATTCTTTAAAAGAGCGTGATTCGGGGATAAAAATCCCGAGCTTGTTACTATTTTGTTCTACAAACCAGACGTTGCCATCCTTGTCGATAACGAGTTCCGTAGGCAGCGCATATTTCGTCGGGATAATATGCTCACTGAACGTCCTTTCCGCTGCAACGGCTCCACTGGCTAAAAGAAGGACAAGAATAAATACCGACACCTTGAGATGCATAAGTGAGAAGCGGTTTAAGTCTCTCTCCCAGTATCGTAGGTCTCGCCGGTAAAGTCTATTTTCCAACTGTTCGATTTCTTATCTATATTGAGATTCACTTCCGTCTTGACCGTATAGACGCCGCCAAAGGCGGAAGCGGTTTCATACTCTATGGGAACGACGGCCAGGTTGTCCTTCACCTTGCCGCCGGATACTTTTACTTTCATGTCACTTGGATAATTCAAAACGATATTCTTGAAACCGTCCTCACTTACCGTGTTGTGTTCTGTACTCAAAAGCTTGTACGCCTCGCCGAGAGACATAGGCCCCCGGTCGCTGATATATGCGTAAAATTTCGTTACTACCTCTTCCGGTGCTTCCGCCGTTTGAATCTTGACGGCGCCCTTATACTGAAAGGCATAGCTGCCCGCGATAACGAGGGCGACAAAAAGCGCAACAGTTGTTAATAATTTTTTTTTCATTTTTTTAAAAGCGGG
>CBDVDA010000169.1:0-5974 GCA_965372635.1 uncultured bacterium
AGGTCGCTGCTTCGCGTTTTTACTTCCACAAAGACGATGGTCTTCTTTTCCATAGCGATGATGTCGATCTCGCCGAGAGGGGAGCGGTAATTTCTTTCTTTAATCTTGTAGCCTGATTTTTTTAGGAATCCGGCAGCAATCTCTTCCCCTTTTTTTCCGAGTGCGAGCCTCTTTTCCGTCACTTGACGAACTCCTTTACTCCTGCAAAGGTAGCCCGGTGGATGGGAGATGGCCCGTGCTTTGCTATTGCCGCCCGGTGGGCGGCGGAACCGTACCCCTTGTGGCCGTCGAAACCGTAGACGGGATAGCGCTCGTGGAATTCCACCATCATCCGGTCACGCGTCACCTTGGCAATAATGGAGGCGGCGGCGATGGAGAGGGAGAGAGAATCCCCCTTTTTGACGGCAAGCTGCGGGAGGGGCGATTTGATGGTGTTGATGCCGTCGATGAGGAGATAATCGGGGGGAGAGGTGAGGCCGTCAACGGCCCGTTTCATCGCAATGAGTGTCGCTTGCAGGATGTTTATGGCGTCGATCTCATCTGGGTCCGCCATCCCGACGCCGATTGCGACCGCCTTCTCCCGCACAACATGGAAAATGCTTTCTCGTTTGGCTGGGGAGAGTTTTTTAGAATCGTCTACGCCGGGGAGGGCTACTCCGGCAGGAAGGATGACGGCGGCAGCCACCACTGGCCCGGCTAGCGGCCCCCGGCCCGCTTCGTCGATGCCTGCAATATTTTTAAACCCCTCGGTTGTGAGCTTCCGCTCATAAAAAAAGAGGTCACTCTTTTCATCATTCGAAAAAAGTGACCCCTGTTTTGGTTTTGTTCCCACCGGTTGAAACTCCGGCCCGGATTAAAAATCGCGCTTTTCTTTGATCCTGGCCGCTTTCCCTGTACGATCTCTAAGGTAATAGAGCCGTGCCCGGCGTACCACGCCTTTTGTTACCACCTCGATCTTGTCGATCATGGGAGAGTGAATGGGGAAGGTCCGCTCTACGCCGACGCCGGAGGCCATTTTCCTTACGGTAAAGCTGGCGCGGCTGCCGCCGTTCTGTCTTTTAATGACGATCCCTTCGAAGATCTGGACCCTCTCTTTTTCTCCCTCCTTGATCCTTACGTGAACCTTCACCTTGTCGCCTGATTTAAAATCGGGCACATTTTCTTTCATCTGCTCCTGCTCTATCTTGTCGATAATATTCATCTCAAAAAACCTCCGAAATAATTTGCCTTTTTAAGTGTTTACCTTCGTCCAAAAAGCCGGTCTACCACAATGGATGCAGCCGACCTGACTGAAAGGTGGTTGTATTCTCCCTCGCCCAAGATCGGTTCGAGGATGAAGTCCGATGTTTCGAGTATCTCCTCCGCCAGTCCCCACCCCGTTCCGAAGAGGAGGAGGGCCGGGTTTGTTCCTTCTTCTATTTGTTTTTTCGCCTCCCCGTTGGAGACGATTTTTTTCTCAAAAGCTTTAGGTGCGTTGGCTGTCGTAACGTAATGGAACGGCTTTCTTTCGTGCCGTCCCGTTATTTCTCTGTCCACTTCGGCCAGAGATGCGACGATACGGACTCTCTTCATCGCCTCACTGCGATCTTTATTGTACGTTGCCCCGTAACCCGACCTCCAGTGTTGCACGATCGCCTCGGCTACTTCCCGCTGCTCGCCGTCGGGATTGACGATGAAATAGCCGCCCAGGTTGTATGTTCTGACGAGCCGTGCGATATCGTGGATATCGAGGTTCGTTACGGCTGAGGTGACAACGTCCCGGTTTTTGTTATACACCGGGTAGTGCAGCAGTGCGAGGTAGACCCGCGAAAGGCCATCGTTTTTCACCCTTCTAATTCTTTCAGCAGGTTCCGGTCTTCATCGCTGAGTGATGCAGTATCAATGAGGTCCGGTCTGTTTTTTAATGTCTTCCTTAGCGCTTCTTTTCGCCGCCACCTGCGGATTGCCTCGTGGTTCCCCGAAAGAAGCACCTCCGGCACCGCCTCTCCCCGGAACAGATTGGGCCGCGTATAGTGGGGGTATTCCAGCAGATCCCATGAAAAGGATTCCTCTTCCGGTGAATCGCTGCTGCCGAGAACGCCCGGAAGGAGTCTTGCCACAGCGTCGATAACTCCGAGTGCCGCAATTTCGCCGCCTGTGAGGACAAAATCGCCAAGGGATAACTCTTCGTCCACATAGGCCGAGACGCGCTCGTCGATTCCCTCGTAACGTCCGCAGACCAGAAGGAGTTGCTTGTGCCCGGAAAGCCGTTTGGCTGCCTCCTGGTCGAACTTCCTTCCCCGCGGTGTAAGCAGCACGACATGGGCGTCGTCCTCTTTAACTGTCTCAATCGCCTCCACCACCGGTTCGGGCTTGAAGACCATCCCGCTTCCGCCGCCGTAGGGGGCGTCGTCCACAACGTGGTGTTTGTCGTGCGTATAATCTCTCAGGTTGTGTAACCCTATTTCAATGAGCCCGTTTTCTATGCCCCGCTTGAGGATCGATTCGTCGAGCGGTCCTTTAAACATGCCGGGGAAGAGGGTGATCA
Source organism: uncultured bacterium (assembly GCA_965372635.1). GTDB lineage: Bacteria > Desulfobacterota > JADFVX01 > JADFVX01 > JADFVX01 > CBDVDA01. The sequence continues at coordinate 2,528 of CBDVDA010000169.1, forward strand.
CGTCGAACTTCATAGTCCTTCGATCATGCCCTCAAAGAGTTTGATAATCATCTCCCCTTTTTTTAGATCGATTGTCTCGATCACTTCGGAAAGGGCGGGGACGAGATACTCCTTCTCCCCCTGCCTGACAACGTATACATCGTTGCTTCCCGTGGGCATTACCTCTTCAATCTTCCCGATCTTTAGCCCCTCTGTCGTAACTATATTGAGGCCGATCAACTCGTGCCGGTAATATTCTCCTTCGGGAAGTTCCTCAAGCTGGTCCTTGGTGATGAATAACTCGGCGTCTCTCAACGCCTCAGCCGCTTCCCTGCCTTCGATACCGTCCAGTCCGAGTGCAACTCCGCCGCCTGCCAGGATTACGCTGCTGATTTTAATCAGCCGTTCGCGCCCTTTTTTCTCTTTCAGGCAGACTTGCCCGAAATCCCTGAAGGTCTCGGGTGATTCCGCAAAAGAGAGAACCTTAACCTGCCCCTTGATTCCGTGGGGCTTGATTATCTTCCCGATGAGGAGGCGGTCTTCAGTCAATGTCCCTGTTTATTCGAGTATCTTCAGGAGACACTGTCGGTTCGAGCGGGTAGATGCGACACTTAAAATGGCCCGCATCGCCTTCGCCGTCCGCCCGTTTCGCCCGATCACTCTTCCGAGATCGCTCTCGGCGACGGAGAGATTGATAACGGCGCCACGGTCATCTTCCACCTCTTCAACCGTCACCTCATCCGGAAACTCGACGAGAGCCTTGGTCATATATTCAATCAGTTCTTTCGACATTCCCTTCGCCTCTTCTTTCTTGCGTATTATGCCTTTGCTTCTTTGGCGAAGGTGTCGAGTACGCCGTTCTTTTTCAGGATCGCCCGTACCGTTTCCGTCGGCCTTGCGCCGGTTTTGAGCCACTTGAGTACCTTCTCCTGGTCAAGCTCGACAGCGGCGGGATCGACGTTCGGATCGTAGGAGCCCACTTTCTCTAAAAACTTGCCGTCTCTCGGTGCTTCCGAGTTGGCCACGATGATCCGGTATATAGGTTTTTTGTTCCTGCCGCCTCGTGACAATCTAATTCTTACTGCCATACTCTGTTCCCTTTCCTCTTGGTTTAGCGTTTATAATGAAATTAATTTAACCGAAGGGAAGGGCGCCGCGCTTCAGGCCCTTCATCCCCATTTTCGAAAAACTCTTCATCATCTTCTGCGTCTGCTGAAATTTCTTCAAAAGACGGTTGATATCCTGTACTTCTGTGCCACTCCCCTTTGCTATCCTGAGGCGACGACTTCCGTTTATGATGGCCGGTTTCTTCCGCTCCTTCCGGGTCATGGAGTCGATGATCGCCTCGATCTTTTTTATCTCCCCTTCGGGTGGCGCCATATCTGCCCTGGCCATTTTTCCCATCCCCGGAATCATGCCGAGGATCTGGTCGAAGGAGCCGATCTTCTTTACCGCCTGGAGCTGTTTTTTGAAATCCTCCAGATCAAAACCACTTTTTTTGAACTTCTCTTCGAGAGCGCCTGCATCCTCCCCTTCGAAGACCTTCTCCGCTTTTTCGACGAGGGAGAGGATGTCTCCCATGTCGAGGATGCGCGAGGCCATCCTGTCGGGGTGAAAGGGTTCAAGGGCGTCCGACTTTTCACCGATGCCGACGAACTTGATCGGTTTGCCCGTCACCGCCCTGATGGAGAGGGCCGCACCGCCCCTGGCGTCGCCGTCGAGCTTTGTGAGAATCACGCCGGTGAGTCCAATGGCCCGGTCGAATTCGAGGGCGATGTTGACCGCCTCCTGCCCCGTCATGGCGTCGGCCACGAAAAGGGTCTCTGTCGGCTCGACGGTCGCCTTGATCTCTTTCAATTCTGTCATGAGGGCGTCGTCGATCTGGAGACGCCCTGCGCTGTCTATAATCGCCACGTCATAGGTGCCGACTCTCGCCTCTTCCATGGCTGCCTTGCAGATTTCAACAGGCGAATTCTCCGGGTTGCTGTCATAAACATCGACGCCGAGATTCTGCCCAAGCTTTTTAAGCTGCGTAATGGCTGCCGCCCGCTGCGTGTCGGCCGGGACGAGGAGCACCTTCTTCTTCTGTCCTTTCAAGCGGTTTGCAAGTTTTGCCGCCGTTGTCGTTTTACCCGACCCCTGCAACCCCGAGAGGAGGAGCGCCACGGGGGGGCGTGCCGCCAGGTCGAGTTCCGCCGTCTCTTTGCCGAGAAGCGCCTCCAGTTCGTCCTTGACGATCTTGATCACCTGCTGGGCAGGCGTCAGGCTTTCCAGCACCTCATGGCCAACGGCCCGCCCACGGATGGAAGCGATAAAATCCTTGACTACCTTGAAATTGACGTCCGCTTCGAGGAGAACCATTCGGATCTCCTTGAGAACGACGTCGATATCCTTTTCCGTAAGCTTTCCGCGACTTTTTAAGTTTTTAAAGACGCGGTTTAGCTTGTTTGTAAGTCCTTCAAACATAATTTTCCTTCGCCTATGAAATCGTAAATTCTAGTGTAAAAACAAGGGAATTGTCAAGGAAATAAGTTGCGGGAGGGGGTGTTGTCAGGTAGGGAACGAGGACGGCAGTCTGATCTGAATGATAAAGCGTAGTTTTTGCCTGCATTCCGGAGAGCGCAGGCTCTGTTTTATTCTACCCAGCGCACCATCTCATAGGGTTCTATCCGTTCTGTCCGGTAGTTGTTCGCCTTGTCGCCTGTTTGAGGGTAGCCGATGGATATGCCGAGGACCAGCCTTTTTGAATCGGGCAGCCCGAGGAATTTTTTCACCTCACCCGCATAGTCCGTCAGGAAGGCCTGGGGGACGGTTCCGAGTCCCTTTGCGTGGGCGGCGAGCATGAGCGTTTGGGCGAATAGTCCCATGTCAAAAATAGACCATTCGTTGAGAGATCCGTCCTGGAACAAAAATATCCCCTGTGGGGCGCCGTAGAAGTTGAAATTGGCGATCTTCGATTTTTTTTGAATTTCAGGACTGCTAAGATCAAGCCCGAAGGCCTTGCCCCGTTTCCCCAGCATGTCATTGATCCGCGCCTCGATTTCTTCCGGCCAACCGGATGGTTCGGAGATGTCGGGCTTCGGTGCTATCCCTGCTTCGAACAGGTCGATGAGGCGTTTTGACAGGGTTTCCTTCATTTTTCCCGAGACGATGGATAATTCCCAAGGCTGGCTGTTTTTGTATGAGGGACTCCGCTGCGCCGCTTCGATTACCTCGATCAGAAGTTCTTTCGGAACCGGTTCGGGACGGAATTTCCGGATGCTCATCCGGGTCTTTATGCATTCTATGGCGTCCATGTCGATTGTTCTGTCTCCGTATTTTTAAAGATGAGGGGATTATATCAACTGTTTTGATGGTTTGCAATATGGGCATATAGGCTTTGAAAATATGGCCGTGACCTCGTGAAACTGGCCGATCTCCTCGGCGAGGCGATCGGCAAGTTCAAGACGGGGGCGGGGTAAGAGGGGG
>CBDVDA010000170.1:0-5941 GCA_965372635.1 uncultured bacterium
GAGTGAAAAGAGGAAACTTAATGCGCTACTTCTGAACAGCCTGCCTTACCCCACGATGATAATCAGAAAAGACAGGACCGTTTTGGCCTCCAACAAGGCTGCCGAGGATATTGGCGTCTATCCCGGATGTATATGCTGGCGTGATTTCGGCAAAAGCGCGTCTATCCCCGAGAAAGACAAGAGATATATTGAAGAAAAGGGCTCCCTTCCCGACCACCCCGTTCGCTGCACCTTTTGCCTTGCCGATGAAGCCCTCAAAAAACAGACGCCAATGAATACCGATGTAGAGGCAGGAGGAAAAGTCTGGGATACCTACTGGATACCGCTGACCAAGGACACATACCTGCACTATGCAATCGATGTCACTGAACGAAAAGATTACGAATCGGAACTTAAGGAGAACAAGGACTGGCTTAACAAGGCCCAACAAATAGCGCATATGGGAAGTTGGGGCCAGGACCCTGAAACGGACCGGCTCTGGTGGTCGGACGAAACGTACAGGATATTCGGGCTTTCGCCGCAGCAGTTTGAAATGACCTTCGACGAATTTATGAAATTTGTTCTTCCCGAAGACAGGAAAATGATCATCGAGAAGACTACGATGGCCCTCAAATCAGATAAGCATCCTTACAGGGCGGAATACCGTCTCACCCGGCCTGACGGGTCAGTCAGGAGAGTTTATGAGGAGGCGGAAATTGTTCGTAACGATCTTAGCGGCAAACCCGTTAGGATAATGGGGATTATCCAGGACATTACCGAGAAAAAGTTGAACGAGTTGGAGTTGGAGACGCATCGTATCCACCTCGAAGAACTGGTCGCGGAACGAACGAAGGAACTTCAGGAAAGTGAGGAACGTTATAAAAAACTCCTCGATTCGGTGACGGACTACATTTATTCGGTGTCGGTCAAAGATGGCAAACCTGTTTCATCAAGCCACGGGCCGGGATGTGCAGCGGTCACAGGGTATTCACCTGAAGACTATCAGGCCAATCCGGATTTGTGGTTTAAGATGGTCTATCCTGAAGATCAGCCCATGGTTCACGAGAATATTTCCATGCTGCTTTCCGGGAAGGAAGTGCCCGCTTTTGAGCATAGGATAATCGCCAGGGATTGCAGCCTGCGCTGGATAAGAAACACGCCCGTCCTCCGCTACGACGAAAAGGGGGAATTCATAGCCTACGACGGTCTCGTTCGAGATGTGACGGCGAGGAAAAACGCGGAAATCGATCTTCTGAAAAGCAACAAACTGCTGGATACCATCAGCCGGGCGCAACATCAATTCATTACGGATGTGAAAGGTCAAGCACTATTTGACAATCTTCTTGAAGATATCCTTTCTATTACACGGAGCGAATACGGTTTCATAGGTGAACTGTTCCATGATCCTGACGGCAATCCCTATCTCAATACCCATGCTATTACAAACATAGCCTGGAACAAGGCGACGAGGGAATTTTACGAGCAACATAAAGATAGCGGTTTTGAATTTCGCAATCTGAAGACCCTTTTCGGGGCTGTCCTTACATCGGGGAAACCGCTTATCTCAAACGGTCCGGCAACCGATCCGAGACGGGGGGGGCTGCCTGAGGGCCATCCCCCGTTGAATTCTTTTATGGGCCTGCCCCTGTACAGGGGTAAAAGGATGATCGGGATGGTCGGTATTGCCAACAGGCTCGATGGATATGATGAGAGCCTTTTCAAATACTTAAGCCCGCTGCTCGGAACCTGTGCAAGTATCATAGAGGCCTTCAGAGGCAATATGAAACGGCTGGAAGCCGAAGATGCTATTAAAAACTACGCGGAAAAGCTGGAGGAGTCAAACCGCTTTAAAGACCTTTTTACCGATATTATGCGCCATGACCTCCTGAACCCGATCAATCTGGTGATAAATTTTGCCGAACTGCTGCTTGGCGAAGAGAGTGATCCGAGGATGCGGGAGATGGCCGAGGAGATTGTCCTCAACGCTTCCTCCCTCGCTTCGCTTATAAAGAGCGCTTCCAAATATTCCCAGTTGGAAAATATGGAAAAGGTTGATTTTCAAAACCTCGACATCCACAAAATGTTGAAGGAGGCGATCCATACTTTAGCGCCGAAGATAACAAAAAAGAAGATAAAGGTTGAGTGTACGAGGAAAAAGAAATGCCTCGTCCCTGTCAACGCCATGCTGAGCGATGTTTTTTACAACCTCCTCTCCAACGCTGTTAAGTACAGCCCGGCAGGCAGTTCCGTCGAGATCGGCATAAAGAACGAAAAAGAGGCGTGGGTCATCTCTTTCAGGGACTCCGGCAGCGGTGTGGCCGACGCCGATAAAGAACGCATATTCGAGCGTTTCGAACGTGCGGCAGGGCCGGGACGACGCACCGGGACAGGGCTCGGCCTCGCTATCGCCAAACGAATCGTCGATCTCCACGGCGGCAGGATTTGGGTGGAGGATAACCGGGACGGGGGGAGTCTCTTTTGCGTGAGTTTATTGAAAGAGAGGCCTCCCGGAAAATAAGAAGAAGGTTTTTCCCGCGAAAGACGCGAAAACGGGGCGGCTGCTTTCGGTCATTGCGAGTGAAAGGTCGCAATCTCAGTTCTATGAAAATCGAGCAATTAGAGATTGCCGCGCCGCTAACGCTCCTCGCAAAGACACTTTTTCAGATGTCCCGTATTCTCTGTTGATTACTTTGGCTCCACCCCCTTGAGGGGGGAGGATTAAAGGTGGAGGTGATGTCAGCTTATAGGCCGGGAAGCATAAATGTAGGGGCAGACCCACGTGTCTGCCCTTATGACTCTGAAAGGGTAGAGAAAAAGGGCGCACACGCGGGCGCGCCCCTACGTTAGAACCCTCTCCCTGCCTTGATTCTTCACCCTTAGAGGACTATACTTAAAGGAGAGAATCCATTTTCTCTTCGCTCTTTTTGTTGTTTTTTTGCATGGCTTTTTCAAAAAAGCCCGGTGGCTGCAAGTTAATCCCCTAAAGACCTGGGTGCAAAATGAAAACAACTTTCTTCCTCCTCTGGTTCTTCACATCGCTCCTTATGGGCGTCCCCTTGCTGCTCTTGTACAATTCGGAGATGGAGGCCGAAATGGTGAGGATCGAATCGAAAGAAAAAAGCATTACCTCCCGTCTTGTAAACTCCATCACAACCGACTTGGAATACAGCACGGCAGAACTGATTTTTCTCTCAGAGTTGCACGAATTCAAGGAGCTGCTCGATTCATCACGCGACTTCAACGCCAGAGAGTTGGTCAGTGATTACCTCTCCGTCATGATGCAGACGAGGCACTACGACCAGATCAGGTATCTCGATGAGACGGGAAAGGAGCTTATTCGTATCAACTATGACGATGGTCGTCCGAGGCTCGTTCCGAAGGAGGAACTCCAGTTCAAGGGGAATCGCTACTATTTCAAGGACATCTTCAGCCTCGGCAGTGGGGATATCTATGTCTCCCCGCTCGACCTGAACATAGAGGATGGAAAAGTGGAGCTCCCCTTTAAGCCGATGGTCCGCTTCGGTATGCCGGTTTTCAACAGCCTTGGGAAAAAACGGGGGGTCCTGATTCTTAACTATCTCGTTTCTGAACTGCTCGATCGCATTAAAAAAATATCTCTGGAAGACGGGTGTGAGGCGATGTTTCTAAACAGTGATGGATACTGGTTTATAGCGCCGAACCCGGAAGACGAGTGGGGCTTCATGTTCGAAGAGAGGAAGGAGAGAAGGTTCGGTAATACTTTTCCCCGCGCATGGCGGCGAATTTCTGGGGCCACGTCGGGACAATTTTACCTCGATAAAAGTCTCTTTACCTTCGGTACCATCTATCCCCTTATTGAAGGACAGAAGTCGAGCACCGGTTCGGGTGAGGCCCATGCGTCGAGTAATACTTCCCTCCTTGCGAAGGACTATTATTGGAAGGTGGTCTACAGGATGCCGCCCGAGGTGCTCTACGAACATGCCGTCATTATGCAGGGCGAATATTTCCGTATTTATCTTATTTTGCTGCTTATCGCCGCCGGCGGATCCTGGGGAGTGGCGAGGGTAAACCGGAAGAAAAAGGTCTTCGAAAAAGCGCTGAGAGAGTCGGAGGAGCGGGTCCGCGCCATCGTGAAATCAGCAGGGGAAGGGATCATCTCCATCGGGATCGACTCGCGCATCATTTTCGCAAACGAGGAGTTGGCGAGGATATTCGGATATCCTGAAAATGAACTGATCGGGATGGAGATCGAAATGCTCATGCCGGAGAAATACAGGGAGAGGCACCGGAAAGGGATGGAGCGTTATCTCAACTCCCGCGAGGCGAAGGTGCTCGGGAAACGGCTGGAACTGGAAGGGCTGACGAAGGAGGGACACGCCTTCCCGCTGGAGATGCGGATCGAGGAGACGGAGACGAAGAGGATCAAACAGAAAATATTTGTCGCCTCCATGCGGGACATTACGGAGCGGAAGCGGATCGAAGAGGAAGCTCGACGGTACGCCTCAGACCTGGAAGAATCGAACCGGATCAAGGACCTCTTTACCGACATCATGCGCCACGATCTTTTAAATCCTGCAAACGTCGTCCTCAATGCGGCGGAAATCCTCCATGACAATGAGAAAGATGAAAAGAAGCTTGAAATGCTCGACCTGGTCAGGAACAACATGGCACAATTTGTGGAACTCCTTGAAAACGCCTCCACCTACTCGCGGATCAAAGACCTCACGGAAATCGATTCCCACATGTATGACCTTGGCGATATTATCAAGGAGGCCGTCCACGACCTAGATTTCGACCTGAAGGAGAAAGAGATGTCTCTTCTCTTCAAGCGCGACAAGACCTACCCGGCGAAGGTAAACATGCTGGTGAAGGAGGTCTTTTACAACCTTGTTTCCAACGCCATAAAATACGGGCCTGAAAAAAGCGAAATTACCGTGAAGGTAGATGAACAGGGGAAAGACTGGCTCGTAGCGGTGATAGACAAGGGCGTGGGGATAGACGATGAGGACAAGGAGAAGATATTCGAGCGTTTCGAACGGGTGGCAGGCACGTCGGTCAAGGGGACCGGGCTTGGACTCGCCATCGCCAGGAGGATCGTGGAACTGCATAAAGGAAAGATCTGGGTGGAGGATAACCCCGAGGGAGGGAGCATCTTTTATGTGAGCCTTCCCAAAATGGAGAAATCATGAAAAAAATCATATATACAATTCTGCTTTTTATGCTATTCGCGATACTTTCGGGCTGTCCTTCAACAAAAGAGGAGGGCGCGCCCTCCCTTGAACTCCTGAGGATCGGCATCCTGCCCGATGAAACAAAGGATAAGCTGATCGAACGCTATACCCCGCTCTTCAGGCATCTTTCTGAGGAGATAGGCATACCCTACAAGCTGATCATCCCGGATAGATATGACGAGCTTGTGGAACTCTTCCACGACAGGAAGATCGACCTTGCCTATTTCGGCGGATTCACCTTCGTGAAGGCCCATATTCAAGATGACGCCATACCGCTTGTCATGCGGGACGTGGATACCCGGTTTACCAGTTATTACCTCGTTCGGGCCGATAGTACTGCCGGAACCCTTGCCGATTTTAAAGGGAAACGTTTCAGCTTCGGCTCCAATCTCTCCACGTCGGGTCATTTAATGCCCCGCCACTTCATGCATGAGATGGGAATCATCCCGGAAGACTTTTTTAACGAGGTCATCTACTCGGGGAAACACGACCTGACGGCCTATTATGTGCTCGACGGCAAAGCAGATATCGGTGTTGCGAACTCTGAAGTCATTAAAAAAATGTACAAAGACGGCAGGTTGAGCGAAAAAGAAGTGCGCATTCTGGGCGAGACACCCCCATACCCGGATTATGTCTGGGCGGCGCAGTCTTCTCTGGCCGCAACCTTGCGGGAGAAGATAAAGGATGCTTTCTTAAATCTATCTCCGGAAAAGGGCGACCATGCAAGGATATTGGCAGGAGTAGACGCGGGC
>CBDVDA010000171.1:0-5917 GCA_965372635.1 uncultured bacterium
CAGGTCTGCCCCGCGGAGAGTCGTCAGAAAAAGACCTTGTCTTTGAGTCGGTTTTTGATCGTTTACAAGAAATATAATGCTTTTTTTCTGCGGCGTCTTCGTCATCATTTTTCGGATGTAAGAATAAACACTCAACGAGTTATCATGGGATTACAAGAAAAAACCCGGCCCGGTTAAACCGGTTCGGGCCCGGCTTTTTCTCCTGCATACCCTTTTCTCGCTCTATTTCTTTTTCTCTTCGGCCTTTTTGGGTGATGCTTTTTTCGTTGCCGTTTTTGCCGGCGCCTTCGGCGCTCTCTTTTTTGCCGGTTCCTTTTTTATTACAGCTTTTTTGTCCGTCTTCTTCTTCACAGGTGCTTTCTTTGGTGTTGCTTTCTTTGTGGCAAGCGCCTTCGGTGCTTCCTTTTTTACCGTTGCCTTGGCAGCCTTAGCGGCAGCGGCCTTCTCCTTCTTTTCCTCCGGCCCCTTCCAGGTGGAGAGGATTCCTTCCTCCATCCAGGCGAAGTCACCGTCGAGGAACTTCCTCGCCAAGGCGTATTCACTCTTGTCGTCGTTGCAATAGACGGCACGGTGGAGCGCCGAGATGCGCCGTCGTCCCCGTTTGCAGAAGGCATCGGCGAGATCGAGGGGCGACCTGTCGCCTCGGTTATTGTTGTAGAGCAGTTGGGCGCGTGAAATCGTTGCCGCCATGGCGAAGAGTTCCGTTCCCATATCGACGATCCGGCCGAGCACCCGCTGTTTCTTTTCCAGCTTCGCCTGGTAGAGCGCCATGGCGTGAAACAGGGTACGGGCAAGACGCCGTGTGCCTCTCTCCACATACCGCATCTGGCGGTGCAGGTTTCCCGACAGGTTGTGGCGCTCAGGCGTTGCGTTTCTCACGAACCAGAGTTTCGGGTACCAGGTGGCGTAATATTTCATGGCTGACTTCATATCCATCTTTCCAGTCAAGGGTGAGAGCTTGGCGATCTTCATATGCGGGTCGAGCGCTTCCCGTGCGATAAAGAGATGCATAATGTCCGTCGTCCCCTCGATGATGGTGTTGATCCGCGCATCGCGGAGCATCCGTTCTACCGGCGTGGCGTATTCCCCTCTCGCGCCGAGTGACTGGGCCGTCTCGTAGCCCCGCCCGCCCCTGATCTGGAGAGTCTGGTCGATAATTGTCCAGAGACGTTCCGTGGAGAAAAGCTTCGCCATGGCCGCTTCGAGTCGGATATCGGCTTGCCCCCTGTCGGCCATGGCCGACGTGAGCCACGCCACTGACTCGATAGCGAAGGTATCGGCAGCAATGGCGGTGATTTTCTCGGCCACCGCCTCGTGCCGTCCGATGGGTGCGCCCCACTGGACCCGCTCGTTTGCCCACCTCCTTACGATGGCGAGGCACTGTTTCCCCACTCCCGAACTCCCGGCAGGGAGGGTGAGCCGTCCTGTGTTTAGCGTCACGAGAGCGAGTTTCAACCCTTTCCCTTCTCCGAGGATAATGTTCTCCCTTGGTACCTTCACATCCTTGAAACTGAGCAGGCCGTTGTTCAGACCGTTTAAGCCTAGAAACCGGCAGCGGTGTTTCACTTCGAAACCGGGCGTCCCCGTTTCGACGATGAAGGCGGTGATCTTCGTCTTCTTCGGGTCTTCCGTCGGCGTCTTTGCCATGACAACGAGGATGTCGGCGTTGGGACCGTTCGAAATCCAGAGTTTTTCACCATTAATGAGAAAATGTTTGCCGTCCTTCGTCGGCGTGGCGGTAGTGGTCATCTTGGAAGGGTCGGAGCCGACGCCCGGTTCGGTGAGGGCGAAGGCGGAGATTTCCCCTTTGGCAAGGCGGGGGAGGTATTTTTTCTTCTGCTCGTCCGTACCGAAGAGTTTTAATGGCTGCGGTACGCCGATGCTCTGGTGGGCCGAAAGGAAGACCGCCGTTGAGCCACAGTGGCTGGAGATGAGTTCGATGATGCGTCCGTAGTTGTACTGACCGAGGCCGAGACCGCCGTACTCTTTCGGAATCTTTATCCCGAAGAGACCGAGCTTTTTGAAACCCTCGATCACCTTATCGGGGATGTCGCCCACCCGATCCACCTCGTCTGCATCGAGTTCTTTTTCGAGGAAGGTCTTCAGCTTTGCGAGGATCGCATCGCCTGCCGCCTTATCCTCCTCCTTCTGTTCGGGGAAGGGGAAGATGGCGTTCATATTGAGTCTCCCCATGAAGAGATCGCCCACGAAGCTCGGGAGGTTCCACTCCTCTTCTCGCGCCTCTTCCGTTACTTCCAGCGCTCGTTTTTCGTCCTCTTTCGAAATACCTGTATCGCTTTTTCCAGCCATAGCTCCCTCTCTTATTTTCCTAATTCTTTTGATCGTTTCGTTGCAGCCTCCACGGCGGCATGCACAGCCGCCCGAAAGCCTTTTTCATCCAACTGCCCAAGCCCGGCAACGGTCGTACCGCCGGGCGATGTGACTCTGCTTGTCAACTCCGCCGGAGGGAGTTTCAGCTCGCTCACCATCTTAGCCGCGCCGAGTACTGTTTCCGTCGCCAGCAGGCTCGCCGTATCGCGGGGAAGCCCCATCTCGACACCCGCATCGGAAAGCGCCTCAATAAAAGTATAGCAGAAAGCGGGTCCGCTGCCGCTAAGGCCCGTTACGGCGTCCATCATTATTTCGTCATCGACGACAACCGTTTTACCGACGGCATCGAAGATGGCCCGTGCAACATCGAGTTCGTCCTCACTCACCCCGCTCCCGGCAAATAGGGCTGATACGCCTGAAAGGACGAGGGCCGGAGTGTTAGGCATGACGCGGACGATCTTTGCGCCCGGATTCAAGTGCTCCGAAATCTTCCCCGTATTGATACCGGCAGCGATGCTGACCACCAGTTTTTCGCCGGTAATTTCTCCTGCGATGTCGTCGAGCACATCACCCATCACCTGCGGCTTAACGGCGAGAACGATCACGTCGGAGTGGCGCACTACCTCGAAGTTTTTGTTATGCCCCTCGATGCCGTGCCTCTCGACGATGACGTTCAGATGCTCGAAGTTGGTGTCGCTCGCCGTGATCTCGGGCGGCTTTACCCGCCCCGAATCGATGAGCCCTTTAATGATCGCCTCGGCCATGTTGCCTGCGCCGATAAAGCCGATCCGTTTTCCTGTCAGCATTTTCTTCGCTCCTTCATTCGGCCAGGCATTTCATGCCCACCGGTGAAAGCACTATACCCTCTCTTTGTAGTGCATTCAAGACAATTAAGGGGAAAATTCAACCTTTATTCTGCATTAATGTGAACCCGTCCCCGATTTCTCTCTCGGTGCGACAATAGAAAAAAGTAAACCAGATTGCCTTAATATCTCTCCCTATGATATGTTTCCCTCCAACGGGAGGGGATCATGAAAAAGTTATTGGTAAATGCTGATAGGTACGAGGTCATTGTTGACGACGATGACTATGCCGATGTCATGGAGGCTGCCGAGAGATACAAGTGGCATGTCTGTGCCAGAGATGACAACCCCCGAAGGGTGAGGTGCGGCCCGCAGAGAGGCCCTCATATCTACCTGCACAGATTCATCATGAACCCCAATGACAATGAATATGTAAGGTACCTTGATGGTAACGCTCTGGACAACAGAAAAGAAAACCTCAGGATATTGTCAAAGAGTCAGGCGTGTCAGGGGAGCAAGAGGAAAAACCAAGGTAGCTCATCGGGGTATATAGGGGTAATAAAGTCCGGGCGGGGCTGGGTTGCTCAGTGTGTCGCCTTCGGCGTAACCCACAGGCTAGGTTATTATGCGGAAGAGATACACGCGGCTAGAGCCTACGACATTGCAGCCAAGAAACATCATGGCGAGCTCGCCCTGACGAACAATATCCCAGAGGACGTGGTACCTGTAAAGTCGTCAAGGCTATCCAACAGAAAAGGCCGCTCCTCGATATACATTGGGGTCTACAAGAATAAGGTAAACAATACTTGGGTTGCCATGATATGGGTAGAAGGTAAGAGAAAGTACCTCGGCTGCTACGGGATGCAGATACACGCCGCCAGAGTTTACGACATTGCCGTAAAGAAGTATCGGGGACCGGATGCCATCACAAATAATATTTCAAAAGACGTTATTCCTGTCCGGTGCGACCAGAGAAAAAAGTAGGCCGGATTTTCTTTAGTAGAGCAACTGCTTGCCAAGCAGTAGGTCTGATGAGTCAAATTGCTAGGGTTCATTTTTCAGCCATTGGTCACCCCCTGGGTGGAGACAACGTATACAAGAAAGGCTCTTCAAAAAATACTGTATCCCCAGAATTCTAAGACGAAGGTGAGGTTTCTGAAGATGGAAGATGTGGATTTTGAAAATGGGTCTGTCTTTATGAAGGGGCGTAAGAACAAAGATTTGCTGTAAATGATTAGTACTTCCTGTAATCATCAAAATTAACCGCATCAAATAGTAGTAACTTTCAACCAGAAAGTTGCAATCTGTTCCAATGTGTGCTTTAAATAACCTAGCAGATCAAAAAAGTATAATAAATCGATAACTGATTAAATGTGGCATTTTAGCAGTATCATTATGATTATAGAGAGGAAGTGTAGATGCCAATATTCACACTAGATAAGAACACGTTTAGTCTATCAGAACTTGACTCACATCGTTTTAAAAATGAGGGGTATGACAAAATATCACCTCAAGAGATAATTGCACAATTCCCGCAATTAATCTTATCCGTTCCTGAGCTGGAAACCCCCAACTTTGAAACCAATTTTGTAGCTCGTGAATTTTCAACCCGCCGAGGTCCTATAGACATTGTCGTCATAACGGAAAATGCGGATATCGTGTTGATTGAAACAAAGCTCCTAAGGAATCCCGAATCTCACAGAACGGTTGTAGCCCAAGCTATTGATTATGCAAAGGCATTTACCGAGCTTGATGTAGAAAACATTAAAAGTCAGTTGTTAAAATCATCAAATTCATCATATTCGGATGGGAAGCTGGTTGAAGAAACTTTTCGGCAAGATTTGTTTTGCGCTGCTCTGGACAGGAATATAAAAACAGGCAACTATAAAATTGTTATAGCAGGTGATGAGATACACACAAATATCCTTGGCATGGTGGAATCGATACAGTCTGCGCCACACCTTGCTTTTACGGTTTTTCTTGTTGAATTAGCACCACATGATTTAAATGAAAACAATATTACATTTCACCCAAGGGTAGTTGCCAATACGACGGAAATCGAAAGAAGTGTTATCAGGTTAGAAATCGATCACAAATCAGGGACACATACAATTGAGTCATCAATCCCTCAGAAGGAGAGAAAGGGGAGCAAGCCAACCGTCACACCTGACGAATATATTGATAGTTTATCAAAACCAGAATTTTCAAAACCTATGCGGCAATTCTGGAAAGAGTGGGAGAATATAGGCGGTGATATAAGGTTTGGTACAGTTGGCCTATCGTCAAGGATTAACATCAATGGCACTAGAGTATCTATTCAGTATATTTATGATAACAGGATTGCTTTAATTTCTGACAAGTGGAGAAAGACCTGCAAAATTGAAGATGATACTTATGAGCGCTATAAGTCTTCATTAAAAGACTCTGTTCCAATAGCATATGATTATTTGGTCGGCAACAAAGTAGAAATATCTTTTGATAAATTAAATCAAGAGGACCTAAACGGTATTTTAAACGCAGCAATAGAAATGGCGCGAGAATTATTAGGGGGAGAAGGTTAAATGCCTGTAGAAATAAGAGTATGGAAAGTAGGTGTTTTCGTTCGATAATAGGAGGAATGAAATATGAAAATATTATTAAGCATTATGGGTACAATTATACTCGCTTATTGGGTATACCACACAAGTCAAAAACAGCATAACCAACCAAGAATAATAGTTGAAAATGGGGGAGTTATAATCAAAAGTGGTGTTTAAATAGTTGAAAAAAAGCGGCGTATCTGG
>CBDVDA010000172.1:0-5915 GCA_965372635.1 uncultured bacterium
TTGTTATAGAAAACCATATCCCCGATTGAACATTTCGGGGATGACAAAGAGTTTTTCAAGAGGCTCGTTTGAAAAAAAAATTAACTCATCGTTTACAAGCGAGGTGGGACGTCTGCTTCTCTCATGTTATCTCCTCCCCCTTGAGGGGGGAGATTAAGGTGGGGGTGACATCAATTCATGCCCCAAAACCCCCACCAGGGGAGAGGGAATTTTTATCTATTTATCCTCGCACACAGCACGGATATTCTGAGTATGATTCCGTGAAAAAGGAGCTAATCAATGGCAGCTAACAAGGAAGAAAAAACGAGAATCGTTCTTAAAAAGCTGGATGATTGCCGCTGGCAGGTTGCCCCTTCCGGCGGGATGCGCGTGCCCGGCATCATTTACACCAGCGAGGGGATGCTGCCCGACATTCACAAAGACCGCTCGCCAGAACAGGTGGCCAACGTGGCCTGCCTCCCCGGCATCGTCAAGTATTCTCTCGCCATGCCGGACATGCATCTCGGCTACGGCTTCCCCATCGGCGGGGTGGCCGCCTTCGATTGGGAAACAGGGGTCGTCTCCCCCGGCGGCGTCGGCTATGATATCAACTGCGGCTGTCGCCTCGTCGCCACTGCACTTAACGCCGGAGAGGTGAAAGGTGAAATCAAGGGGCTCGTCGATGCTCTCTACGCGGGCATACCGACAGGCGTCGGATCACGGGGGAGGGTCAAGCTATCCAAAAAGGATGAAAAGAAGGTTTGCGTCGATGGCTCAAAATGGGCCGTCAAGAATGGGTACGGAACGCCAGCCGACATCGAACATACGGAGGACGGCGGGGCGATCCCCGGCGCTAACCCGGAGTTGGTGAGTGAGCGGGCCTTCGAACGGGGAAAGGACCAACTCGGCACCCTCGGATCGGGCAACCATTTTCTGGAGGTGCAGGTAGTAGACAAAATCTTAGAGCCGGAAACGGCAGCCGCCTTCGGCCTCCGGGAAGGGCAGGTAACGGTGATGATCCATTCGGGTTCGAGGGGCTTCGGCTACCAGGTCTGCGACGACTTCCTCCACCGGCTGACCAGGCATGTGCAAACGCTCGGCATCACGCTACCCGACAGGCAGCTTGCCTGCGCCTACATCCAGTCGACTGAGGGGCAGGAGTATCTCGCCGCCATGGCGGCTGCCGCCAACTACGCCTTTGCCAACCGGCAGGTTTTGATGCATCTCACGCAGGAGATTTTTGAGCGCTATTTTAACTTGTCGCCGAGAGCTCTCGACATGCGGCTCGTCTACGACGTGGCCCACAACATCGCCAAAAAGGAAACCCATATTGTGGACGGCAAGAGGCAAACGCTATGTGTCCACCGGAAGGGGGCGACGCGCGCCTTCCCGGCAGGTCACCCCGTCTTGCCCGAGGCCTACCGGAACGTGGGACAGCCAGTCCTCATCCCCGGCGACATGGGTACGGCCTCTTACGTGATGGTGGGGACGGAGAGGGCGATGGAAGAGACCTTCGGAAGCTGCTGCCACGGGGCGGGGCGGGTGCTAAGCCGTCATGCAGCGATGAAGAAGGCGAAAGGACGTGCCATCTACAGGGAGTTGGAGGACAAGGGGATATTCGTCCGGGCGCATGGCCGGAGCACTTTAGCTGAAGAGATGCCGGAGGCGTATAAGGATATCTCCGATGTGGTTGACGTGGTTAGTAGGGCGGGGATTGCAAGGAAGGTGGCGAGATTGAGGCCGCTCGGACTGATTAAGGGGTAGGGTTCTCAACCCTCTTTTTTAACGACCTCTTTAGAATCCAACCGCCACCTTTGGCATAGCGTCCCACGTTTTATCCTGCAACAACCTGCCATTTTTCTTTTTGTGTCTCTTGACCATATCTGCCCCCCATGCCCCCCACTGTTTAAAGAAAAAGGGCACACCCTGTGCCTCGCACTGCTCCTTGATGTTCAGCACCCACTCCTTATTCATCGGCCTTGCCCTGTTGCCAGACTCCCCTCCGACAATCACCCAGTCGATATTAGCGAAATCAACATGATCTAAGTCTTCGAGCAGCGGCTCGACGGAGAGAAAGCGGACAGACGCCTTTACGGACTTGAGCAGTTTAAGACGCGGCAGACCGTGTTCTTTGTTCTCCACTGTGACGCCTATCCAGGCGTTTTTCGGCACCTCGTTATCTTGTAAAAACTCTGCCATCCTTTCAGCCCGTTTGGTCAGCACCTGAAAGATGTGGCGTGGCGAGTTCTTCATCGCTTCAAAGACCTTTTTAATGTAGGCGTCCGGTATATCCTCGTGGAAAAGATCGCTCATGGAGTTGACGAAATAGACGGTCGGCTTCTTCCGCTTCAGCGGTTCACCCAGCCGGTGCGGCTGAAGAGTCACCTCGAAACCCTTTTCATAACCCGGCACACCCATCGCCTTAAGCCTTCTTGCCATTATCTCGGCATAACAGTTGACGCACCCCGGCGATGTCTTGCTGCACCCCGTCGTCGGGTTCCAGGTCTGCTCCGTCCATTCTATTTTAGTTTGGGTACTCATGTTTAATGTCTACGTAAGTGTAAACCTTGCCTCTAAAGTTCTTAACATCCGGTATGGGTCTGTATATTCAACACCAAAGTTCCGGCAAATATTCGGAATCTTAATCTTGCTGGAATCGTCAGGCACCAGCGTTTCATGTGTTACAACTATTGAATTGTCAACCTTGGCGTGCGCGACAACCCATGGATCGGCCCCTTCAAGAAATACCGCCGCATGATGTTCCTGGTATCTTTTATTTACATAATCGGCAATTTCCTGAAATGACTGTTGAACATTCCCCTCGGGTTCGACGAAGAGCTTTGCACCTTTTCTATCATGCGCCCACTCCGCCAGTTCGTCATCACCTGCGGCAAGTTCTATATAAACCATAGAGGAACTATATATCTTGCCCGCCTCAGCCTGCTGATCAAGCCAGTCCCAGAAGGCAGGAACAATGTCCATACCGTAGGGTCCGTTCTTGGCCTGTATAAACACATTGGCATCAAGGCAGTATGGCGGCAATCTCAGGTCACCTCAAACCTATCTCGGTTGCAATGCCCTGGATCGTTTTAACTTTGACCCCAAGCATACGGGCCGCCTCCCGGTATAATAAACGACCTTCCAGCGCAGCGGATACGACAGTGCCTATCAGTCTTTTGCTGTTGCGGCTACCCAGCGTGGCGTAAAAATCACCACCTCCGCTTTGCCGACGATCCTCCCTGGCGGCATGTTTATTTGTCTCGACCTCGTAGTACTCAAAAAACTGCTCCCTGTTTATCCTCTCAAGATCAAAGGCGCGTCTCAAAATAACTATGGAGCTTACACGATAGCGATGCACAAGCCGGCTTACATTGTCATCGACGGACTGGCCTGTTTTCCAGTCATCCGTAAATACGGCACGGGGTACAAGAAGCTCTGCTGCGACACGGTTACAGAAAAGCTCGACCTGCTGATTCTGGTTCAGCGCCGTCTTGCCTATATCCAGATTGGAGATCCCGCTTTCGCCAATCCACAGGTGGGCCAATTCATGGGCCAGTGTAAATATCTGGGCCGCCTTGGCGTCTCGCCCGTTAAGAAAGATTAAGGGTGCAATGTCATCACTTATAACAAAGCCACGGAATTCATTGACGGACAGCTTTCGGTGACCGTTGTTACCGACGACACCGCTGCGGAGTACTAATATTTTGGCAGCTTCTGCACGGGCGATAAAGTTTCTCAGGAAGTCTTCCCAGTTAAGTGAACTCCTTCTTAGTTTTTCGTCAATTTCGAGGGTGCTGCATATATCGTCGGCAACCTCGTCTACGCTGCTATTTTTGCTGAACCTGCCGATGTAGGGGAGTTTTTCGGTAGTCTCTTCTTTAATGTAATCCCGGTACCATTGCTGCTTCCGCAAGACGTCATTCAGCAGATCGTGAAAATCCACACTTAAGGTTTTAGATTCTTCATCCCTGACGGTACGCAAGTCAGGCAGAGGTACTTTTTCTTCAGGCGGAGAGGAAAGAAATAGATATCCAAAAGGGATATGAAGCTTTTGGGCGAGATTTTGCGCCTGTCTGAACGTTGGACGTGCCTCACCGATTTCCCAGAAACCTAGCTGCTCCGGCTTGACATGCGCCTTTTTTGCAAGGACATCAGCCGTCAGGTGAGACCGTTCCCTTGCCCAGCGCAATACGGATGGTGTAATTAATGCTTCGGACATTTTATTATGAATTTTATTTAGTTAGTGTACACTTGAATACTAATATAAAATGACAACAGATAAAAGCCCTAATTCAAAAACAAAAAAGCCCGGCGCAGTAAATTACTGCTTCGGACTTTCATCTCTTTCGTCTTTATCCTTCCCATTAAAATCCCCCTCATTCCCCCTTTGATAAAGGGGGAGGTTAATCAACTTTACTCCATATCACATCGACTTTCAAATACTTTTTTGTTTGCCAGAATAAAGACAAGAGGTAAACAGAGCGGGCTAAAATAAAAAAAGGCGGGCTAAATAGCCCGCCTTTTTAAGCGTTCAATCTTTTGAACTACTCTTACAGCATATCCTTGAAGGGATTAGCAAAGAGCAGGATTAGCGATACAACGAGCGCGTAGATGGCGAGAGACTCGACCATGGCGAGACCGATGAGCATGGTGGTCATGATCTTACCTGAAGCGCCGGGGTTTCTGGAAACACCTTCTGTAGCGCCTCTGATGGCATGACCCTGGCCGATACCCGTTCCGAGTGCTGCAAGCCCGATAGCGAGGCCGGCTGCAATCATGATGGCCGCCAGTGCGATGGGATCACCCTTGCCTCCTTCGCTGGCCATGGCTGGTGTTGCTGTCATAACGGCTGCGAGAGCTACAAAAAACAGCGTTGCAAATTTCTTCATCTTAGTTCTTCCTCCTTTCCTGATTTTTCCTGTTCGTTTATTTTTTTATTTGTTATTAAATTAATGGGCCTCTTCGAGGGCGCCACTTAGATAAATCATCGCGAGCAGCATGAAGACAAAGGCCTGGATGAATGCGACCAGAAGCCCCATGATCGACATGATGACGGGAAGCAGAAAGGGAACGAGAAACATGAGAACCATTACGACCAGTTCGTGGCCGGTCATGTTTCCGAAAAGCCTGAGGGAAAGCGAAAGCGGCCTCGCAAGATGTCCCACGATCTCAATGGGGAGCATGAGCGGAATAAGCCACCAGACAGGTCCGGTGAAATGCTTGATGTAATGAAGGCCGTGCTCCTTCAGGCCGATGATGTGGGTCAGCACGAAGACGATTACTGCACAGGCGGCCGTCGTATTCAGGTTGGCCGTAGGCGGCATGAAGCCGGGGATGAGGCCGAGCATATTGGCGACAAAGATGTAAAAAGCGAGCGTGGCGATGAGCGGGAAATAGGGCCTCCCCTTTTCACCCATGATCTCCGTCACCATTTCGTCGATGCCGGAGACGACGACTTCAAAGACGTTCTGCAGCCCACCCGGTACGAGAGCGAGCCTCTTCTTCATCTGCATCCCGAGATAGGTGAGCAGCATAATAACGAAAATGGTGAGCGTAATATAGTCGGGTACCCCCGGTATGTGAAAAAAGATGATAGGATGAGTCATTTAACCTTTTCCTCCAGAATTTCCGATATAAAGCAAAAGCCCCGTATAAATTAATGTGGCCGGTACGAGAAAGAGGCCGACTGCCAGGCCGAACACTTCCACTTGCCCGCTTTTCAAGAGCGCCGCAATGACGACAAACAATAAGGTCAGCTTCAGGTAGTGGCGGGCGATGAAAACCCCTTCTCCGCCCTGGCTTCCCGAGAGGGTTACCATGAAAAAACGTTCCAGCGTCTTTTTAAGTTCCCTGAAGCTAAGGAACGAAATAACCGCTCCCGCCATAACCCCCATTGCCGACCTTTCGGGGAGAAAAGCAAATCCGAAAGCGGCAAA
>CBDVDA010000173.1:0-5846 GCA_965372635.1 uncultured bacterium
GTTACAATGCGCCGTGTCAGGAGATAACTGCCGAAGAGAAAGAGTAAAAGCAGGTCGAAAGAGAGAAAAAAGAGCATGAGCCACGTCGTTCTTTGAAGAAGATTGTTCACCTCGGTAAGGGGGAAAACCACCTTCACCGCGCCGCCCGACCGCAACGGCGTGTAGATAGAGACATTCCTGTACCTCCTGAAGAGGAGGGCCGTTTCGCTTTTTGTAGCCTCCGTCAAGGTGAGATGCCGGGTCATACAATCTTCAAGCTTCGGGTCATCATAAATAGTTCCAGTACGTAACGATCCCGTAGACACCAGAATTTTACGATTACCGTCGACGACGGACACTTCGCTTGCACCCGAATTGGCTGAAAAATCTTCGATGAAGATTTGAAGCAGGTCAGTGCGCAGCCGCCCTTTCCGGAAGTGAACATCATCGAGAAGCGCCCGAAAAAGCGCGATAGTCGCCCTCCCACTCCCCATCTTCATATCGATCATGTTCCGTTCCGACACCTTGATCACCATGATCCCTATAGAGATAATGGCCATGCCCATCAGTGCCAGGATATTGACGACAATTTCAGTACGTAGTTTTATGGTTCCCCTCCCGGCTTCATGGAAAAGCTATTTTGTCCTTTAAACATGCCATAACCTTTCGCGTCTCCCTAATCACCCCGGAAGGAAGCCCTTCAAGGTGAATGGCAAGGGATCGAAGTTCCTGTATAGTGTCCACATCGTACCAATAGGGAAGAACAGCACAAGAGTAATCTTTTTTCTCTGCACACCTCACTGTTTCTTCGAAAACGGTCTCCGTCCCCCAACTAATGCCGTCAAAAACCTCGGGCAGACCTCCCGAAAAACCGATGAGATAATAACCGCCATCAAGGCTCGGACCAAGGACGAGCCTCGACTCAGCCAACCGGTTGAAAGCGGCGCCGATTCTCTCCGGAGGCAGAGTGGGGGAATCACTTCCCACGACAACAATCTCATCAAAACCTTCTGAAGATAGTTTACCCAGTACCCGTTTCAGCCTGTCCCCCAAGTCTCCCTCTCCCTGATCGATAGACTTGACACGAAAAGCCTGTTTCAGTTTTTCGAAAAACGGGTCTGCTCCATCAGGATGGCAAGCGATATATTTTTCCGTCCCTTCCAACTCTGAGAGAAACGACACCGTATCCCTGACAAACGCCTCGTGAAGATTGGCGGCCTCGATGGCCGTCAGGTGCGGAGTCAGACGGGTCTTCACCTCCCCCGGAATGGGCGCTTTTGTGAAAAGAACGATGCAACGCAATTAAATCTCCCGCAGTCAAGAATAGACAAGTTCTTAACCGAATCTCTTTTGTTAAAGTGTATCACATTGGCAGACGTTTTCAAGCCAAATGTGAAAACTTTTCATAGCTGTCGGAGAATGCCTTTAATCTCTTTTTAAAAGTTTTTTAAAAAATGTCGGAATAGGTTAGTAAAAAAACGGTTCTGTTTATTAATCTCGAAAAAAATAGTGCTAAACTACCTAATATCATCATATGTAAGAAATTTGCTCATGCCGATTCAAAAAGCATGCTGAACGCTTGAAATTGAAAAAGGTCTCACAACTATCCAGGAGGTTCCAGATGAAAAGATTAAAGTTTCTTATTAGCTCTTCCCTGTTTCTACTCTCTCCCATCGTTCATGCCGAGACAACAACCGTCGTCTACGAACCGCACAAATTCACACGCGAGATCGCTAAACCGGCAACTTCTTCCGATTCATTTGAGGCTTGCGACCCCAAAGGGAGTTTCAGGCTCATCGTCGAGAATGGCGATGCAAAGGGGAAGAACCGCATATCGAGCGGCGTTATTTCCATCAACGGTACGCCCCTTGTCACACAGAACGATTTCAACGGGAAGGCGTCCCGCATCGAGAAAGTCATCCACAATATTTCTGCCGAAAACAGCATGGTCGTAGAACTGAAGAGCAAACCCTGGAGTTTTGTCACCGTCTCTGTTGAAGGGATAATGAGTTGTCTCGAAATTCAGATTACCGACCCGCCGAACGGGGCGGCAATCGGGAAAGGTTCAACCATCGTGAGAGGAACGCTGGAGTCACAAACGGATGACGTAGGCGTGAGTGTCAACGGCATACTGGCCGAGGTGAACGGAGAGAACTGGATCGCCCTTGTTCCGCTTACGGAGGGGGAAAACAGCCTCACAGCAACCGCAACTGACGGTTCGGGCAACAGTGATGAAAAGAGTGTTAACGTAACCTGCGAGAGTGCATTTCAGCCTGTCACCATCTCAGCAAACCCGGCGAGCGGCATCGCCCCCTTCAAGACATCTTTCGCGGTGGAATCGAACATTTCCAACGTTTCGAAATACAGGATCGACTTCGACGGCGACGGCGTGACGGACCTCGAAACAGCCTCGGCGGAGGAGATTACACATCAGTATGAAACGCCGGGGCTTTACCTGCCCGTCGTAACGGTTCTGGACAGTGCGGGAGAACTCTATTCGGAAACGATGGTTGTCAATGTCCTGTCGAAAGAAACGATGGACGCACTGCTTCAAAGAAAATGGACGGGGATGAAGAATGCATTGAAGTCGGGCGATGAGATAGCCGCGTTGAATTTCTATCATTCATCATCGAGGGAGAAATACGGCACGCTTTTCAATACCCTGAAAGAGCGTCTCCCTCAAATTGCGGAGACTATGGGCGACATAAAGATCGATTATGTGAGGGACGATCTGGCCGAATACCGAATAAGCCGGATGGAAGAAGTGAAGGGTGAAACCATGGAGATCACCTACTTTATCTATTTCGTTAAGGCTGCCGACGGCCTCTGGAAAATAGAGAGTTTTTAACAAGGGATTAAAGGAAGACGATGGACGATCAAAAGAGTGATGAAATGCCGGAAGCGCCGCGTGAGGTAAACAGGCCCCGCCCGAAAATCCCTAAAAAGATGAAATGGTTGCTGATCCTCTCCGCTGCGGCCTATTTATGCCTCTTCCTTGCCGGACAGCTTTATTTTCAACAGGCGGAAAACATGCAGTGGCTCCTCTATTACGATAGCAGCTACGAGGTAAAACTTGTTGAAGAGGTTAAAAATAAAGAGTTAAAACCTGTAGAGGGTGCGCTGGTGGTCGCCCTATGGCCCCTCGACCTCATGCCGGGCGAGGGATATGGAGGATACGCCAAGATCATCGTAGCCGCCACGGACAAAGAAGGGACCGCAACCATTCCGGGGTGGCTGCGTTTCAGTCCGCTCAGTTTTCTTACCGCCACCCACTGGCTCGCCCCGAGGGTGGTATTTTACAAGCCTGGTTATAAGGTAATAACGCAGACAGGCGCGCAGATGCGAAAGAAAGAGGGATTCCTCTTGAAACTGGTGAGGGTGCATACGGATGAGGAGCGCCTCAACAATTATGATGAGTTGAGTTCTTGGGCAGACTTTCCAGACACCCACTACACGAAAGAGCAGGCTAGAATTATTTTTGAGCAGCTAGATGAGGAATTGTCAAAAATAACTACCAAGTCTTTGAGAATAAGTATTTTAAAAAAATCGCATAATGAACTACGAGAATATTGGGCTGGAGGTAAAAAATGAAAAGCTTATCATTTTGGTTGTTATTTAGTGTGGCAGTCTTATTTCCAGCAATTAGTTTAAGCTATGAAAAAACTGTTCATAGACAAATAACAAATCAGGCTGTAGCAACTTCAAGTATTGAAGAATTTTTGAATAATAATTTTTCTATTTCCTTGGAAAGTAATTTTCTCAAGAAGCGCGCCAAAGTTTGGATCGAAGACGGCAGCGCATGGGAGGATGGCGACTTGCCGGGCATTCTTGGAGATGCGCAATTAAGATTTAAGAATCATTTTTTCGATCCCACAACGGGAAAAGGGTTGGACTGTAAAAGCAGTGATGCAGGTTGTCTCAGTTTAGGGTCCTCCTATCCTTCGCTTCAATGGGGCAAAGACCATTACGAGAATGATTATAACTGGGAAATGGCACGGTGGTATTTTAAATATGCCCTGATTTCACCGGAGAAGTACCAGCGCGACGCACGGTTTGCCGAGCTTTTTCGCACGCTGGGGCAGATCATGCATCTCGTGCAGGACACGTCTGTCCCGGCTCATGTGAGAAACGACGCGCATGGAATGGCATTTATAAACAAGCATGACATGTATGAGAAATATACCAACAGTGGCGGGGTCCGAATAGAGAAAGAGGACGAGTATAGTGCCGTCTATCCCGATGAGAAAAACAGTTTCAACCGTCTTGATAAATTCTGGAAGAACGACGGCATGGGGTTGGCCGAGTTTACGAACAGGAATTTTGTTAGCCGGGACACGAATTTTGATACTGAGGATTATAAAAACTACAACACCCCCCTTAAAACAGGCATGACGGAAGTCATAAAAGAGACGGTAGGTGAAGAGCCTGACCTGGAAGAAGTCAATGTCCGTTACCTGACGGGGCAGGTAGAGGACAAATACAGGAGTGCCAAATCAGGCGCAATCACGAGACTCTCCGCCTACTCATGGTGGGACTTTGAAATGAATCAATGGGGCATGGAAACCGGCAAGGGCTATGCCGAGGTTTATTCCCTGAACAACCGGGTCCACGCAGAATACGCCCAATTCCTCATCCCCCGCGCTGTGGGCTACTCCGCCGGACTTCTCAACTATTTCTTCCGGGGGCAAATCGACCTTGAAAAGGACAAAGAGAATGCGGGAAAATACCAGGTCATTAACCGGTCGAAAGAGGCGATGGACGGCACATGCACCCTCTATTACGACGACGAAAGCAACACCCGCATTGCCGTGCCGGGCACAGAAGAGTGGCCCTGCAACATCGCCGCCGCGAGCGGCGGCATCCCCGGCAAAAGCGCACCCCTTTCTTTTACCGCGCCCACCAGCCCGAAGCCGAAAAAGGCGGGGAAATATATGCTCGTTTTTAACGGCAAGCTCGGGGAAGAGGGAAATGCGGTCACAGGGAAAGAGGTGACACTGGGAAGCGGCTGGTCTTATCTGCTTATTAAATAGAAGACATTCAGGAGTGATGTTAAATCCTATTCATATGCCGGGCCGGGCGAATTTTACCCTATAATTTCCGAGTCGGAATCGACGGGGATTTCCGGAGGATCAGTTAATGTAATGAACATTGATTTCGAACTGGAATGGCTTGGAGATTCTGCCCGGATAAGTAACGTGGCGCTTTTGGACTACTATAATACCTATTCGTGCAAGTATACATTAATAGGCGATTTAAATGATAAAAAGGGGAATGTCATTAATGTTGTTGAACCGGCAGGGACGGGAAAAGGGACAATCAACGTTGTGATTAAAAGTGGCCCATTCCCGGAATACATACGTGTAGAAACCGTTGATGACGGAGGAAATATAAAAAGCTTTTACGAACCTGTTTTTAAAAGTTATACACGCCGATATGCCACGACTGAACATGAGGAAGAGGAGGAACTTGCGAGACCCGGTTGTGACTATGACATGTATAAAATGAGCGGAACCTATGGCGGGAGTGAAACATACTCTTATAGAACCGGCGCTAATTGCATGAACAATCAGACAAAAAACAGGGGGTACGGAACGTACAGATTTGATCTCGATAAAATAGGAACCCTTGATCATGAGTCCTATTATTTCAGGTTAAAAAGTAATGAAATCAGATTCTCTTCGTCAGTGTACGAATATAATGATGAATGTAAAAAAGAGTTGCTTCCACTGCCTGACATTCCAATTAAGCAATTAACAATTAAAAGAACATGGGACTATAGGGGGGAAGCTTTTTTTGAATCTGTCGGATACGATGTTAATCAACTTCCGACATGGGATATTATTCTACAGGTAGGGGGAAATTAATCC
>CBDVDA010000174.1:0-5741 GCA_965372635.1 uncultured bacterium
ATAGCAAATATATGTAGTTATATCAATGGGTTGGGCCTTTTTGAGTGGACTTTAATTACTTATTAAGCTGAAGCTTAAGACAACTCCATCGTCATAGCATCTATCTCGTGCATGCAGGGAAATTTTTCTTTAACAA
This sequence comes from uncultured bacterium, assembly GCA_965372635.1. Classification (GTDB taxonomy): domain Bacteria; phylum Desulfobacterota; class JADFVX01; order JADFVX01; family JADFVX01; genus CBDVDA01. Next base: position 137 of record CBDVDA010000174.1, read on the forward strand.
TTTTCCAGGAGTTCACCCAACCTTTTTTCACTGAAAATATTACCCTAAACATAAAGGCAATTCCCATTAAAATAATCGAGCTTTGTATTAAGTGAGACACCATAACCATATTGACCTGATATATGTAATTTTTAAGCTGCTTTTGGACATCTTCCGGTAATGCTTCTATATCTGACATCATATTCTCAAAGCGGCCAGACTGTAGCAGCGCTTTTCTTAACGAAACATAAAGGCATAAAAGGCTAATAAATTCAAATTTATGCGTAAAGCGGATCATACCGTTGACCAACTCTCTTAAATGCCAGTAGCCGGGGTGGTTAAAGTCAACATTTCCGTCAGCCGCATAATCAAATATTTCGTTTCTTATAAAGAAAAGTCGCTGCCTGGTTTTATCCACTCTATAGGGCCAATAAAGCCATGAATAAAATGCCCAAACTAATAACAGTGTACTTAAGAACAAAATATATGCTATTTCATTTCCCATTTTACTTGTCCTCCGGTCTTGTGTCTCCTGATTTTGTTAACATACTTGAAGATCTTTGAGGATCCAAACGCAGTTCAAGAGCCTCATACCTTTCTTCTCTGTGCCTAATATAGTTCCGTTTCAACTTCAACTGCAATACACCATAGCCACAGCCTAGCATGCCGAATAATATACCTGCACTACCGAATAACGGCCACCAATTAAATGAGGCATCAACGACTTGGGCCTCATGGTTATAAAATACGGCGGAGACAAAAGCCTTAAGATTGATATCTGCCAGCGTTGTTTTCCCCGAAAGTGAGATAACCATTTTTGATATGTAGACCACCATACCGAAGCTGAAGCCAAACTTGATGAGATTATTAAGTACGGAACTCGCAACTTCAGCATGCTTACCTTTACGCAGATAATCATTTTCCGCTTCAAGTTGTGCTCTACTCTTTTTTTCGGATGACATAAAATGTTAATTGGTACGAATGACCTAAAAAAGAAAATAGGAAGCCACCAGGCTTCCTATTGATCGTTCAAATTTTTACTTTTATGGTAAATAGCCACTCCCCAAAGTGTAGAAACTAGATACTTATGTAGATATATAGTCGACTTCTTAAGAGAAGTCAACAAAAAATAAGCCCTATTTTACCAAACACCCTAAAAGTCACCTAACATTTTGTCTGTTTGGTTGTACAAAGGGCGGGTGTCCCCACTCCGAAATATCGCATATAATCTCAGCATTTATTTATTGCGATTAACATTATCATTTTTTTGAGAGAAGGCAGAAGAACCTGATGATTACAGGTTGAAACTTGCTACTTTTCGAGGAAGGATATTTATAATACTTTCAGGTAGCAGTGATCAATAAAACTCCAATGCCCCTGCCTTGCCGTCGTCAAACAACTAAATTATTAACTGAAAAGAGATTTTGTGCCATAATACTTACAAAGACTCAAATTGCAATGGAAGGGTGCAAGAGATGAAGAAATTATACCGCCTGTTTCTGCTCTGCCTGCTGATCGGTGCGACAACTGCAACCGCTGCCCAAGTTAGGCCGGGGCCGAGGATCGTTATAGAAGAGATGGAAATCACCCTTCTTAAGGATGGGAAGGTGCTGAAAAAGATGCAGGTTAGCAGGGAAGAGGGGGTGCGGCTCGTTAGCAAAAGTGCCGCCGCCCTTCATGTAGAAAAGAGATTTATCGATCCTCCCATCCTCAGCTTTCGCGATGCGAAAGGAACGGCCATAAAAAAAATGGTTTTAAAAAGGCCGGGAAAGGAATCGCCCGCCGGGGAAGGGGATTGGGAGGAAACGGTGGCATCCGCCGGGATCAACGGCCCTACCAGCCGGGACGCTACTGTCTCGGAAAACGGCAAATACGCCCTCGTGACGGAATACTTCGCCGGAATGCCGAAGCAGGTTTCCCCTGCCAAAAAAGGGGCCGCCCCTGCAAGACGCCACGTGACACGATCTCTTCTCAAGCTCTACAATGCGGAAGGGCGCATGCTCTTCGAGGAGGAGACGCCCGATAGCCATGTAAACAAGATGGCTATCTCTTCCGATGGGGGGGTAGTCGGATATATCGAGGTGATGGAAGGGAGAGGCGTAAAAGATTCGGCCTCGAAAAACAGGCTCTACGTGATTGACAGGGAGAAGAACCTGCTCCTCCAGTTTCCGGACAAAAAGGAGAGCATCTACAGGGCAAGCTCCCGGTTTTTAGTTCTCTCCCCGGCGGGGAGGTATCTTTCCGTCGGCGCAAAGAAGGGCGAGAAAGAGTTTGTCACCCTCTTCTTCGATCTTAAAACAGGGACTCGTTTCGAGGCGTCGGAAGAGCATCGGCCCACCGCCATTGACGATGAGGGGAATGTCAGCATGCGGGGGCGGAAAGGGATTAATATCAAGAAGCATCTCGAAGAATAACCATGTGAAATTATTTGGATGCAGCGCTGTTAGATTAGCTTTATTCCTCCCCTTTCAAGGGGGAGGCCAGGAGGGGGATGGGTAGGTTTTAGGTTGTAACTTCAGAGTAAAACCCATCCCCACCCTGACCCTTGAAAGGGAGGGAGTTTTCTAGAAATGCAATTTTCTAACGAAACAACGCTGATTCGAACGGACGGCATCCTACCGTCAGAAAGTTCCCCTTTTCCAACTAGAAGACACGAGCAAAGTCTGCTAGACTAGGAAGAAAACATCCCAAGGAAACCCGATGCACGAACTCCCTCTCCTTAAAGAAATACTCATTCTCCTCGCCGTCGCCATTTTCACCTCCCTCATCTCTCATCGTCTGAAATTACCGAAAATAGTCGGCTATATCCTCGGGGGGATGGCCATCGGGCCCTATGCGATCGGGCTAATCCAGGAAAAGGAGTTGGTGGACGTGATGGCAGAGATCGGCATCGTCCTCCTCCTTTTTACCATCGGGATTGAATTTTCCATCAGCGAAATCAAAAAAGTGGGGGCTAGGGGGCTCGCCGTTTCTCTCACGCAGGTAATCCTGACCACGCTTACCGTCATGGGGATTGCCCACTATGGCTTCGATTTTTCGCTCGTTCACGCCTCTTTTTTCGGTTTTGTCATCGCCCTTAGCAGTACGGCCATCGTTCTTCGCCTCTACATGGACGGGGGGCAGATGGAATCGCCCCAGGGGCGGCTCGTGCTTTGCACCCTCCTCACGCAGGACATGGCCATTGTCCCCATGGTTCTCTTTATGCAGATATTCGGACAGGGCGGCGCGACCTCTTTTACCGAGGTGGGGAGCGCCTTCGGCCTCGCCATCGTCGCCGTTTTGGCCATCATCGTCACCGCCTATTACGTGGTCCCCCTCTTCCTGCACCAGGTGGTCTACCTGAAAAGCCCCGAGGTGCTCACCATGGCGGGGATTGTGGTTTGCATGGGGACGGCGTGGATTTCTTCCCACTTCGGCCTCTCTCTTGCGCTCGGCGCTTTTATCGCCGGTATTGTCATCTCCGAGTCGGAATACTGTCACCAGATCACCGCCTCCGTCCTCCCCTTCAGGGACATCTTCAACAGCATCTTCTTTATCTCCATCGGCATGCTGATCCGCCTCGACAGCCTCATCGCCCAGTGGCTCCCCATCATCATACTCACCCTCCTCATCATCCTGCTCAAATCTTTTCTCATGACAATGATCGTCTTTATCATGCGTTATCCCTTGAGGATCGCTCTTATCGTCGGGCTTGGCCTTGCGCAGGTGGGGGAGTTCTCTTTCGTGTTATTGAAACTCGGCAGCGATTATAACCTGGTCGATCCTTTTATTTACCAGCGGTTCCTCTCGGCCATTGTTCTTTCCATGATACTCACCCCCCTCTTTATCAAGCTTGCGCCTAAAATCGCTTCAAAACTCCCCGATATGATGTCGGGCAGAGAAGAGGCGTTGAGTGAAATTACGGACCAAAACGCCAGCGTCATCAACCACGTTATCATTGCGGGATACGGCCTGATGGGGCAGAAGCTGGCGGCAGTCCTCAATAAAACGGGAATTTCCTACGTTATTCTGGACCTGAACCATGAAAACATAAAGAAGGCGAGGAAAGAGGGACATACTGCCTACTACGGTGACGCGAGTTACCCGGAGGTATTGAAGAGCCTCGGGATTACCGCCGCCAAGGTGATGGTCTTTGCCCTCTCCGACCCGGCAGGTACGAGGCGAGGGACGAAGATCGCAAAGGAGTTGAACCCCCATCTCCACATTATTGTGAGGACGAAATATATGGGGGAGATAAGCAACCTCAGCGAACTCGGCGCGGACCAAGTGGTTCCCGAAGAGTTTGAAACGTCGGTAGAGATTTTTTCGCGCGTACTGAAGGAGTATAAAGTCCCAGGCAACATCATACAGAACCAGATCGACATGGTCCGCCTGGAAGGGTACTCCATGCTGCGGGGAATGTCTCTCCCTATGGAAAAGCTGACGCATATCTCCTCTCTCTTCGCCGCCAGCGTGAGTGAAAATTTCTACGTTGAACCGGGAAGCCCCGTAATCGGGAAAACCTTAAAGGAGCTCAATATCCGCGGAGCGGGGGGCGCCAACATCATCGCCGTCGCCCGTGGGGATGTGACAAAAACAAACCCACCGGCGAACTTCGCGCTGAAAGAGGAAGACATCCTCATTCTTCTCGGAAGCCATGCCGAAATTTACGTAGCGCTCGACATCCTCCAGGGAAAAGAAAAAGAGGAAGATGCCGTCGCCCCCTAACTTAACCTCACATAAACCGTTTTTCTCTGATAAAGAAAACAATGTTTTTAAGGAAAAGGAAGATGACCTTGGTTTCGAGACCGCCTTTGCAACAAATTTTATCGAGAGTAACAATAGAGGTCAAGAGGGGAAGAAGGGTGGAGGGACATCTTCAGTCGATATACTGAGCATGAAAAAGGGCAGTTTTTTCAGGCGCTTTTTTGCCTTCAACATCGACCTCTCGCTTCAATTCTTTATCTTTCTCATTTTCTTCCTCGCGGGGTTTTACACTCTAAAGCAAAGAGAATTTCTTTCAGGAAGCACTCTTTCAGGAAGTGACATTGGCCGTATGATGGCCCCTCTTTTCTTTCTCACCCTTCTTATCAGTGCGGGATATTTTATCTTTTTTCACTGGGCAACGGGGCAGACGCCGGGGAAGATGCTTCTCAAATTGAAAGTGATCGATAAAAGGGGGAATCCTCCCGGTTTTTGGAGGTCGTCCCTGCGGTGGGCCGGCTACTCCCTCTCAGGTTCACTCTTTATGCTCGGATACTTGATGGTCCTGGTAGACAGGCAAAGCCAGGCGCTCCACGATAAAATAGCAGGCACCTATGTTATCGATGTGAGATCTTTCAGGGCAAAGGGGGGAGGGGAAGGCTAGTGCGACACTAGTACTCATTCAATGTAATAAATTAGGATTCAGCCAGTCAGGAATCGGTTAGCTGTTAGGCGCACGACCGCAGGACTGGCCGTAGCTAATTCAAGGGAGTGCAACAACACAGATGACAGCTTCCTGGCTGGCCCGAAGGGAGCTTCACAAATCGGCCAATGCTGCGTTGCAGTCCTTGAAAAGGGAATAGCCATTCTCTTCGGACTGCGCCTTGCCTTGACCAATTTGTGAAACTCTGAACCCCAATTTATCACATTGAAGGAGTACTAG
>CBDVDA010000175.1:0-5736 GCA_965372635.1 uncultured bacterium
GTCGTTGATAGCATTAACCTCGGTTTGATTCAGGAGCAATTCCAAGGTAGCAATTTGTTTGACAGATTCATCGGCACCGAGGGGGGCTTGGGAGGCTTGCGTGGAGATTTCAACTGGTTTGAGACTGTCTTTCAATGGATAAGGGAAGACCTGTATCGATGTGGAGCCTTTCACGGCTTTGGCTGGGGTTTGACCAAGGTTTTTGATGGTAACGATAGCGGTCAAATACCCACTTTGATCAACTTCTAAAAGATCATCATGGGCAGTAAGCACGTAAGCTCTCAATTGATCTCTGGCAGTTTTTTTCGAGTCAATAGCAATTCTGAGAGTGGCCCACCAAAGACCAAGAGTTATGAGAGACAAGAGTGCAGTGAAAGTCGCGGTGGGATCATTCGTGAGTTTGTGCATCCAGCTTTCTTTGTGTTGTTCGTGTTTGCAATTTGGGGAATATGCCTTAACTGGATTGGCTACAGGGCTTGTGAGTTTATTAGTGATAAAAGGTTTGTTTTTGGCTATTTGCTTTTGGGGTTTTGTTTGCTGCTTTGGTGTTTCATGGCTTATCTTTTTTTCTTCGGAGGCTGGTTTGCCCTGTGGCAGATCTTTTGACAGTGCAGGAGAACACCAGAGCAACAGGAGGAATATGAAAAATATTCTTGGGAATAATTTCATGGTTTTGACTCCTAACTTGTTATTAGTAGGAATTAATTCCGAATATCCCAATACGCAGGAATTAATTCCTGCGTATTGGGATATCACGAATTCTTGTTGCCTACTTTAATTGGGTCACATGGCATTAAAAGTTTCCAAAACAAAAACCGCCCGAAACCGTATTGCCGGTTCGGGCGTTTGAAATTTGCTCAATTATATCTGCCCCCACCGGCGTCTCTTATGTCAGCTTTCTTTTTATACCGCAAAGTTCTGCGGGATTCAACCTTTTTATTTATTGAACAGTTTTTCGTAGTTCATGCCTTTCTCTTTGAGAAGGGCATCGATACTGTGAATAACGCGGCGTTTGTCGAAATCATCCAAACGGTCGAAGTTGTGCAGCATTTCCGGCAACTCTGTAGCAATGAACCTGTCCACCTGTTCATAATCTTCCGGACCTTCCCCCATCGACGGGGCTTTTGGGGTCTGTAACATCTTGCCCTCTCCCGTGAGAAGCCAATTCAGATTGATACCGAGATTTGTGAAACGTGCGAGTTGTTCGGAAGATGGTTTGCTGTTCCTTTTAAGCCACCCGTTCACGACTGAAGGCTGCACACCCAGCGCATCGGCAAGTCTTTTTTGACTCCCCTCTGCCACTACGTTGATAACGATGACCAGCCTGTCCTGAAAGTTGTCAATTGCCAAAAGAATACCTCATCGACCCATTAAATACGTTATTGCGTAAATTATGCTTGACAAAAACGTAGTTGCGTATTATTGTTTATGTCAAAGCTTACAAAATTCCATCCGGGGTGGTACTCATGGACAGATCAACTTCAATCATTAAACTGCACCTCGACCGCCTCCGGTCCTATGATCGGGAGGTGGCAGCCATGCCGAAGGGCAGGGCGAGATCATCCCTCCAGCTACAGATCGGCTTGCAACTGGAACAGCTTTATCAATTTCAGGTTGAAAACGCGAAAGGCCGCACCAAAAGGAGCGCCGCTTCTTTAGCGGTCCCGAGCGTTGGATGCACGGAGGCCCCAAATCATTAAGCTGTTTTCCCGGGCAAGGATATACAGTCGAGGCGGGGCCTTCACCTAATATTATCGAAAGGTTAGCACAAGGTTAATCAGGATTCAAGCTTATATGAAAAAAGAGAAAAAAGCCCCCATGCTTTGCCGAGGAGAGTAAAAAAGAGGTCATGGATTTGATTACCCTCTAAAAGGGAGTTGAATTTCTAATTGACCCTCTCCCTTGATGGGAGAAGAAGCGTTTGTTTTAACCTAGAAACAGCGGTTGAGCGTGGATTTATAGTGTAAGGTATTGGTTTCACAGTGCTTTCAAAAAATCTTAGGTTCACCCATAGGTTAATCGGGCATTTTTTGGAAGTGCTGTGGAATCAAGAGGTTGCGCTAGAAACCATGTGTCAACTGCCGTTTCTAGGTTTAAAGGCAAAGTCAACGGAGTCTTAAATGAAAGAAAAATTCGAGGCGCGGCTGAAGGCGGTAAAAAGGGGAGAAGAGGCGACTTTTTCCCTTTCCGATTACGACGTTTTGGGGGAAGAACTCGCCATCATACGCGCGCTGGCCGATCAGTTGACGCTCTATGCCGATATGACGCCGCCCGGCGGAAAGAAAGAGATCATCCGCGTTAAAGTGGACACACTCTGGGGGCTCGGGCAGGCGATCAAAAACCTGGCCGAAAAACTGGAGGGGAGGATCAAAGCGCTGGACGCGACCTTTGCCCTCAAGGCGCGAGGCAAGCAGGGAGAAGAAAAGTGAGGGAAGGGGACATCGTTTTTTCTACTCACCGGTTGGCGGTAAACTGTCCACCGGGGCAGTCATGGCAAATGACGCTTCATCCGCCGGGGGTGATGTGGTATAAGAAAGGAATGAATCCCTTCAGTCTCCTCTTCATCGCCGTTGGTCTTGCCATGGACGCCTTTGCCGTCTCCATCGCCAGCGGCTTTGCCGTGAGAAAACTTCACTTTAGGTATGCGGTGAAAATCGCCTTTCTCTTTGGGCTATTTCAGGGCGTCATGCCGGTTATCGGCTGGCTTGCCGGTTCGAAACTCGTCGAATATATCGCTGCTATCGATCACTGGATCGCCTTCGGGCTTCTCAGCTTCGTAGGAGGAAAAATGATTTACGAATCGACGGTTTTTTGCGAAGACGAAGCGTGCGATCAGGATCCGAAGCGGATTTACGTGCTTCTCTCCCTCGCCATCGCAACGAGCATCGACGCCCTTGCCGTGGGGCTCACGCTCTCCTTTATTAACGTAAACATCGTAACGCCCGCCCTCATCATCGGCATCATCACCTTCACCCTCTCGCTGGCGGGCGTCTATATCGGCGACAAAGTGGGCCATTTTTTCGAAAGCAAGATCGAAATCCTCGGGGGGATAATCCTGATCGGGATCGGCATTAAGATCCTGACCGAGCATCTCTCCTGAACGGCCTTCGACCGAGGGAAATATAAACCCTTTGCCGGACGGGCACATCATAACCGTCGTTCTAAACAAAGGAGGAGGTTTTTAAATTATGACGATACTGCAAAAAGGCGATGAGGCGCCCGACTTTTCCTTCACCGACCAGGACGGCAAGGAGGCAACCCTCGCTGATTTCAGGGGGAAGTGGGTTGTACTATACTTCTACCCGAGAGACAACACGCCGGGCTGCACGACGGAGGCAATCGATTTTTCGGGCCAGGTGGAAAAATTCGACGAACTCGGCGCGGTCATCCTCGGCGTAAGCCGGGATTCCGCTTCAAGCCACAGGAAATTCATCGAAAAACAGGGACTTAAAATCAGACTCCTCACCGACACGGACCACGCCACAATGGAGGACTACGGTGTCTGGCAACTAAAAAAGATGTACGGGAAAGAATCGATGGGCATTGTACGGAGCACCTTCCTTATCGATCCAGTAGGGAAAATCGCCTCGGTCTGGAATAAAGTCAAGGTAAAAGAGCACGTAGGCGACGTGCATGAAACGTTAAAAACTGCCCTGTGAAAAAACTCTGATGGCTTGCTATAATCAATACTTAACAAAAACGGGAAAAACTAGCCCCAAAATACCCGGCAAGGGGTATACCTTACCAACACCCAACTTGTTATGATCTTGCCACCTATGCGATTATCTATAGTAGAAGACGAACCGGTATTACTTGAAAAACTAAAGCACATTCTGGACGGCGAAAATTTCTGGACTGTGGTGGGCACTTTTGGTTCCGCCGAGGATGCCATCGACCAACTCGGAATAACGCTTCCCGACGTGATGCTTATCGATATCGGGCTGCCTGGGATGTCCGGTATCGAGTTGAGCCGCCGGGTCAAGAAGATGATGCCGGAGGTGGAGCTCGTCGTCTTCACGGGAATGGAGGACAGGTCAACCATTCTCTCTGCCATCCGGGCCGGGGCATCGGGCTACATCCTCAAGGGTTCAACGCCAAGGGAGTTGATCGAAGCACTCCAGACGCTTTGCAACGGCGGCGCACCAATGAGCCCGAGGATCTCGCGGGCACTCGTCAGGGAATTGCAGGAAGGGCACGTTGAAGACCAGAACCTGCTTTCCCGCAGGGAGAAGGAAATTATGCAAAGGGTGGAGCAGGAGTTATCTTACAAGGAAATTGCCGAGCAATTATTCATCAGCCATCACACCGTCCATACCCACATCAAGAACATCTACGACAAACTTCAGGCGAAGGGGAGAAAAGACGCTCTCGTAAAGGCGAAGAGACGAGGGCTCGTTTAGTCCCTACCCATCAAACACCCACCCTCGAGGATTGATCCCCCCTCTTAGAGTAAGGGGGAGTTAGAATAATAAGTCTCCCCATTGGGGGGCCTATTTAATAAAACTCATAAGGTACGGATAATTCAAATGTTTTACAGATTCCTCATTATCGACAACAACCAGATCGAAAGAAACTTATACCAGGCGATCCTCTTTCACCATTACAAACACTCTGCCATAGATTTTGCCGACAACGGTGTTGCCGCTTTAGAAAAATGCTCGGCCAACAATTACTCCGCTATTATTAGTACCATCGAAATGCCACTGATGAACGGCATCGATTTTTTTGAGAAGCTGAAAGCAACATCACCTCTCATAGCAAAAAAAACGATCTTTGTTTCCTCAAACATAGAAACATACAAATCCTCTTTCTTTAAGGAAAATGATTGCCCTGCCATGGAGAAACCTTTTAAAAAAAGTAAGTTGCTTCAATTGATCGACATAATAATAGAACGGGAAGAGAAGAGAAGCGGACGGCAGATGAGCAGTTCAAAGAGCGACACCCAAGAAGAAAAGGCGAAAGAAAGGGCACTCTAGAAAATCTCCTTGCCGGAAACCTGCATACCATCGCCCCTTGAGCAATTTTTTCCAACGACAAATATCACCTTCCCTTCATTCAGGTATTGAAAAAAAAGTACAGTAGTGCTATGTTTACGCTGAGTTTTCAAACCCGTAAAAACAAGTTTAACAGGAAGGGCGTAAAGTGGGCGCAAAAAAAGCGATCCTCATCGTAGAAGATGACGGGAAATTGAGCAAGATGCTCTCCTTCCTTTTTGCCGCCAAGGGCTTTGATGCGCACATTGCAACTAGCGGCAAAGAGGCCTTTGAAACCCTGAAGGGGTGGGTGCCGAACATCATCCTCCTCGACCTGATGATGCCGGAGATGAACGGTTTTGAAGTCTGCGAAAAACTGAAAAATGATGACAAATTGAAAGATATCCCCGTCATCATCCTCTCCGCCCTGACGGAAGAGAAACATAAGCAACGGGTAATGGCCCTCGGCGCCACTGATTATTTCTGCAAACCCTTCACCTCGACAACCCTCGTCAACCGCGTGATTGAAGTCCTTGAAGGGAAATAAGTTCCCCTTCCTGAAAACGCTTCCGGCCGCGTAACCGGGACTCAATTTTTTACCTTTCCCATACTTTAAAAAGCGGGGTCGAAAGAGAGAAATCCCTTGACAGAAAGGGGGATATTTACTAAAGTGTCGCCTTTCAAATTCGTACCTATTTCCTAATATGCCCAGGTAGCTCAGTCGGTAGAGCAGAGGACTGAAAATCCTCGTGTCGGCAGTTCG
>CBDVDA010000176.1:0-5647 GCA_965372635.1 uncultured bacterium
CGTCCATCTGTTTCAGCAGGTCGGCCATGTCGCTTGCAACGATATCTATAACATTTAGCTTCAGGGCCTCCGTGGCAGGGATGCTGGCCGCTTCCCGCACCGCTTTTTCCGCCCACTCCTCGTTGCGGCCATGGAGCCCGGCGAGACCTCGGATGTAGGCAGCGGCGTCATTGATCGCCTTCTTCTTCATAGAATCGTCCACCCCTTGCTTACCTTTCTCCTTTTCCTTAGAACCTGGCGAAGGGATACCGCCTATCTGGACAGGCGTGGCAGCGCCCAGATTAGTGCCGGGGGCCATCGCTGCGATATGACTTGCATACAGGATATAGGTGCCTGCGCTGGCCGCACGTGCACCTGTGGGAGCCACATAGGTTGCTACGGGGAGAGCGGAACCTGTGATGTTCTTGATGATGCCCCGCATGGCCGTATCCAGGCCGCCCGGCGTATCCATGCGAATGATGATCAACGTGGCATCGCTTTTGGCAGCCGAATCAAAAGCCCGATTAACATAATCGTCCGTTGCAGGACCGATGGCGCCCTCAATAGTAAGCTGGACGGCATGCCCGTAAGGGTCTTTGCCGGAAGCTATATCGGGCAGCCAGGGAGTTGTTATTAATAGAAGTATCGAACTGAATATCTTTGCCAATCTCAGCATCTATCCGGCCCTCTTCAAAGCATTTAAGTCAACGATAATAGATGAAGAATTATAAATAATCGAAACAATCTAACGGCGCTTACTCTCAAGCAGGCCTTTCAATTTATTAAAATCCACGTCTCTCCGGTAGAGAGGCGGGCTCTCATCTATGCCGAGATTTTCTTCAAAGGTTGCCTTGTCCCTGTTCATGTAAAATATCCCCAAGGGGAGTTTGTCCGTCTCACAGGCCCTTCGGAAGGCTTCCTGCCTGTCATAGGGATCGTGGCTCTCTTCCAGGTAATAGGTGTTTTCGTTAAACCATTTGAAGGAGTTCACCTCGTTAAAACTCGGACAGGGCTGAAACATATCGACAAGGGCGTATCCTTTATGCTGTATCGCCTTTTTAATAATCGCCACTGTTTGATCGGGGTGTCCCATAAAGGCCCTGGCCACGAATGACGCGTCGAGGGAAATGGCCACTGCCAAGGGGTTGAAGGGCTCCAGAATTACGCCGTCTACCTGAACAGGGGTGACGAACCCCCGTTGGCTGGTAGGAGACGCCTGCCCTTTCGTCAGGCCGTAGACCATGTTGTTATGAACAATGCTTGTAATGTCGGGGTTCCGCCTGATCGTATGCAGAAAGTGGTTTCCGCCCTCGCCGTACATGTCTCCGTCGCCGGTTGTAACGATGACGGTCAACGCCGGGTTGGCTGATTTGATTGCCGTTGCAGGAGGAAGCGCCCTGCCATGAAGACCGTTGAAGAAGTTATTTTTCAGGTAGTGCGGAAGCTTTGCGGCCTGTCCGATGCCAGAGGCTACAACGAGTTCCTGCGGATTGATACCGAGTTCATTAAGGCTCCTCTTCAGAGTGTTGAGTATACCGAAATCGCCGCAGCCGGGGCACCACCCGATGTCGATGGACCCCATATCAAAGGGTGTTGAAGTCATCATATCTTTTCCCCCATAATTTCCTCCACTTTTTCAATTACTTCCTCTACAGTAAAGGCAAGCCCCGTATATTTGAGTATCTTTCTGTCAACAAGGATCTCCGTCTCCCGGTGGATCAGCCGTGAAAATTGCCCCGTGGCATTATTTTCGATGACCGCTGTTATCTCAGCCTTTTCGAGGTATCTTTTTGTATCGGGATGGAGCGGGAAAACCTGACTGAAATGAAGAAAGGAGAGATCATCATTATTCAACCTTTGCAACGCTTCGGCAACGATGTTAAGAGTCGATCCCCAGCCTATTAGAAGCAGACGGCAATCCTCTTTGCCGATGAGCCTCGGAGGAATGATATCTTTCCTGATGGTTTGCATCTTGAGCAGCCTCTTTTCCACCATGCGGCCCCGTAGTTCAAGGTCTTCCGAGATATGTCCCTCCTCATTATGTTCATGGCTGTCCAGCCCGACGAGCCCGCTGCCGTAATTCGGGATTCCTCGCGGTGATATACCCTCTTTGGAAAAGCGGTACCGTTTATAACCGGGGTCGGTCTTGACGATATGTTTTTCCACCTTCAGGCCGTCAACATCGGGGAGCGGAATATTGTACACGGAGTCAATCAAATACTGGTCGGTAAGGATAAATACGGGCGCCTGATAGCGGTCAGCCAGATTAAAGGCCTTCTGTGTTAAAGTGAATGCCTCCTCCGTATTTCCGGGAGCAAGGATGATTCTCGGGAATTCACCGTGACCTGCGTACAGGGTGAGATCCAGGTCGCCCTGCTCCATGCGTGTGGGGAGGCCTGTTGCGGGTCCCGGCCTTTGAGCGAGATGAATGACGGCGGGAGATTCGCTGATACCGGCCAGGCTTAAACCTTCCTCCATCAGTGCGAAGCCGCCGCCGGAGGTAGATGCAAGTCCCCTCCCACCGGCAAACCAGGCGCCGATGACGGCATTAATGGCGGCGATTTCATCCTCCGCCTGGTCGGCCACGATATGGAAATCTTTGGCATGTTTTGACAGGAAAGTCAGTACACCTGTAGATGGAGACATGGGGTAGGCGGAAATAAAGTTGCAGCCTCCGGCAATGGCCCCCATGGCGACCGCTTCTGCACCATTGATAATGATCTCATCACGAACAGAATCATCACGCTCGATTTCCACCGATATCTTGCCTGACGCTGTCAGCTCTCTTCCTCTTTCATAACCTGTTGAAGCCGCTTCCAGGTTATTCTTCACTACCTCCTCTCCCTTCCTGGCAAAGGTATCAGACAGGTAATCGGTAAGAACTTTCTTCTCCACATTAATAACCCCGCAGATGAGTCCCACTGCAATGACATTTGCATAGACGACGTTTCCCATCTCCCTGGCTATCTTTAAAAAGGGGATATCGATGATTTCTGAAGGCAGTTCGGTGTTATCGTCACTTACGAGGGAAGAATCTCCGACAAGGAGTGTTGAATCTGAAATCCTGTGAGCGTATCGCTCGACGGCCTCTGTAGAAAGGGGGATGAAGATATCCACCCTAGCGACAACGGCGGCAGCACGTTTTGAGGCTATTCTGATCTGAGTCGAGTTGCAGCCCCCCCTGACCCGCGACATGTATTCCTTGGTAGCAAAGATATGATAGCCGGAGAGCTTGGCGATCCGGGTAAGGAGGTTCTCGACCGTTTTGAGGCCCTGTCCCGCACCGCCGCCTAATAGGACCGATATTTCCGTGTTAGCAATTTTGGTCGAATCCTTCATAGATATGACCTCCCCATATTCAGCTTCCCATATGATTAAGGGACCCTCTATTATTAACCCGGCACTAAAATAGAGAGACTTTTGCCGGGAATCATAACCTCTCTCAACCGTTCGGCTGAGCTCACGATGAAGCCTCCCCTTATCTTAAGAGGAGGGGCCAATATCCCTCCTCTTAGAGTAAGAGGGGGCTAGGGGGCGTTAGTAGAAAATGTCGCCCTATTTAATTTTACTTTGTCACATTAGGTTGTTTTTGGCTTTTCCCCTCATTTATGGTTCGACAAGCTCACCACGAACGAGGTAAGTTTGCAATCTACCGTTTATCCTGAGCTTGTCGAAGGACATCTTCGTAATCTGACAAAGTAGGATTAAGGCTTCCTTAATAAGTCTAGCAGCAGATTTCCATATTGCAAATTTTCTCAAAGATTTTGCTGTAAACAGCTTTCACCGCGTCTCACACTCTATAATCGTTCTGAGAATTTCACACCATAGTCATAGCACTTTTTCAACTCCTCTTCAGATGCGAAATATTTAAAGGTCAGGCCCGGCAAGGCTATCTCCATATCCAACGATTGAAAAAGATTCTCAATTGTTCTGACGGCACTGCTTGCCCAGCCGTATGAACCGAAAGCAGCCACCAGCCTCCCTTTCGGACTTATCCCCTTTAAATATTCCAGAAAGCCGGCCATAGTGGGCAGTACATTTTTGTCATGCGTTGATGAACCGATAATAAATCCTCCGGCGTCGAGCATTTCTGTGATGATATCGGAACGATCTGATTCGTTAATATCATAGAGCTTTACGGTAACATCATTATCCACGAGTCCTTCGACGATTTTCCGTGCCATTTCTCTCGTTGCACCGTACATGGTTTCATAAACAACAATAACTTTTCTTTTGGTCTTGTCCTGTGACCATTCCAGGTGAGACTTTATCGCCTTACCGGGATTGTTGCGCCAGATTATGCCGTGACTGGGTGCAATCATATCGATATCGATCTTCATGCTGCCTATCTCTTCCATCTTCTTATGCATGAACATGCTATAAGGCCACATAATATTTGCATAGTACCTGGCCGATTCATACATAAGGATTCCTTCATCCACTTCATCATCAAAACGTTCACTCGATGCATAGTGCTGGCCGAATACGTCGTTTGAAAAAAGAATCTTGTCTTCAACCAGATAACTGAACATGGTGTCGGGCCAGTGAAGCATCTTTGCTTCGATGAACATTATTTTTTTATTTCCCGTCTCAAGAAAATCACCAGTCTTTACAATCTGAAAATTGATTTTTGAATGATAGTGCCGCTCAAGACTCTCAAGACATATTTTCGTACCAAAGACTTTTGCCTTCGGAGCGATTTCGAGGAGTTCAGGGAGGGCGCCTGAATGATCGGCCTCACCGTGATTTATAATGATGTTATCGATCTTTTCAGGTGGAACAATCTGGCTTATCTTGTCGATCATCTCTCCCGCAAAAGGCTCCAAAACCGTATCCACAAGTGTGATTTTATCATCGACAATCAAATATGAATTATAGGTTGTCCCCGTTCTTGTTGTGTATGTGTATCCATGGAAATGCCTCCTGTCCCAGTCGATAGCTCCCACAAGATAAACGTTTTCCTTTATTTCAAGAGGTTTCATTTGCGAAATTCACCTGTCAATGTCAATAATGAGGATTTCCCCCCTATGAAGTTATTGCCTTTTGCCTTCAGGATATTATTCATATTCAGTTCTTTTGTTTCGGTTGAAATCAAGTAAAAGCAGTCTCATAAAAAGTATACCCTGGAATTGATTATATGCAAGCTCCAGAAAATATAAATTAATATTTTCCAGGTAAAGTATCAATTTTCAAGATTGCAAGTTTTTAGGTTTTTTTTAACAATTAGCAATCTACTGATTCTCAAATAAACAAGGACATCTGTCCCTGTTTTCCGAAAGCTTTTTTATTAAAAAATCTAAATCTATTCTCGGACGAGCCTCTTGCAAAACTCTTTGTCATCCCCGAAATGTTCAATCGGGGATATGGTTTTCTGTAACAAAACACCCTGTTCCCGCTTAAAGACTGCGGGAATGACAACCTTTTTGTACTTTTGCAAGAGCCTCGGACAGCCTGTGTTTATCGTTGACAAGCCTGGCCCTCATGATCTCCTTGCCTTACTTGTGGTGAGATATTGGTCACTGTATTTATCCATATTTTATGGATAACGCTATATTTGTTGTGTTATCCGTAAGTATTTTGGGGAATTACTAGTGCGGTTCAATCGAAAGGTCACGAAAAAATTGTAATTTAGGTTGCTGGTTTGATATTATCCAGAAACTGAATACTA
>CBDVDA010000177.1:0-5639 GCA_965372635.1 uncultured bacterium
ATTTACTACCTGTTCCGGCTTGACAATCAAGGGCCAACTGCTTTTTTTAGGTTAATAGATATGATATGGGGCAGCACCTTCAAGATAAGAAGGATACTGCCCCACAAATAAATGTCAGAAGAAAAAGCGAGGGGTGCAGTTCTTGTTCAACAGGGATGGCCCCTCAACCATATCTGCCCTTAAGGTTTCAGCTTCGGTATGGGTTTGGAAATTTTGGCGTGAGCCGAAACTGAGGCCACAGAACCGCAGATGGTGTTTGTAATTCACGCCAAACTTTTATATTGTAAAAAAAGATTATTTGTCAGAATGCGTACGTAAACTCGACGGCGAAGCTGGCCTCGTCGTCTTCACCCGAAAAGACGGTCTTGTCCGACTTATCGATGCGGTATTCGGCCAAGACGCCTGCCCCCTCGCCGAGTGAGTGAAGCGCCGCGATTGTGTAGGACTTCCTCTCCTCTGCAATGCCACTCGGCAATCTTATGCCGTCTTCGTCATCGAAGTTATCGTACCGGAGCGTGAGACTGCACGTCTCCGTCAGTGCGTAGTTGGCCATGAGCATATAGGCCGTCCACTCCGCATCGGAACCGCCGACGCCGAGCTTCTCCTCTTCACCCATGTTGTACTCTCCGCCGAGGGTGAGCTTATCAACAGCTGTTATTGTAAAGTCGAGATCGAATACGGTCCTCGTGTTGTTTGTTGTTGCATCCTCTTTTCCTGAGATACCCGATAAGCCGACGTTGATCCCTTCTTTTGGGGTAACACCGAACCTGCCGCCCATCGTCTTTCCATTGTTGTCGTCCCGGTTGTTATCCCAGCCGTTTACCACATACAAGCTGAGATCAAACGTCTTCGAAAAGGTGGTTGATGCCATCAATCCCGTCACGTTTGTCGGTATGCCGTAGTCGAAAATGAGCGTATGGGAATACTGGTACATATCGACAGGATCGAGAAGTTCGAAGCCCATGGGGATGTTGAACTTCCCGAAGGTAAGATCAACCCCTTGATCTCCAAGGTTTGCTGCATAGGTTACATACCCTTGTTCCACGAGGTCGTCGAATTCCTGCTTGCTCTCATCTTCAGGTGTTGTCGCATCGTCATCCTTGGGAAGATAATTGATGTCCAGCCGTACAGACAGCTTGTCATCGATCTTCTTTTCTACGTCTATTTCCACCTGGTCCAGTTCGAAACCGCCGTTGTTGTTATGCTCCTGGTCGAAATAGCTCGCATCAACGAATCCGCTGATTTTTAGTTCCTTGTCCTCTTCGGCGCCTGATATTGCGGGTAGAATAATCCCTGAAACGAAGAGGGCCGTTATGATTATGAAAGTTTTCTTTTGCATTTTTCTTAGTTCTCCTTTTCAAAAAAAATCCCGGCTGCAGGTAAGGCCCGCAGCCGGGATGTTACTGTGATATTTAAAACTCCTTGAACTCGTCTTCGTCGAGGGGAATCACCTCTTTGGCGCTCACCATCTTGGAAGCCATCTTTTCAAGAGCCTTTTCCTGGCCATCGTTTTTATTGGGGAGGATGGTCTGGGTCTGCCTTTTAGGTGCAGGGGCTGCCTTTTTTGTGGCGGCTTGTTTATGTGCCTGCTGCCTGGCAAACTTCATTTCCTGCTCATTACGGCCACCTACGATCTCAACGAGCGTATTCACGATGTCTTTCAGGTTTTCTGCCTGAGACGAGAGTTCTTCGCTCGACGACGCCGTCTCTTCGGAATAGGCCGAGTTCTGCTGCGTCACCTGGTCCATCTGGGTGACCGCCTTCGTTACCTGGTTGATTCCTTCCGCCTGCTCGCGCGATGCGGCGGCGATCTCCGAGATGAGGTCTGAGGCCTTGGTGGCGTTCGTAACGATCTCGTTCAATACTTCACCAGACTCTGCAGCAAGTTCGCTTCCGAGTTTCGCTTTGACCATGCTGTCCTCGATGAGGCCGGACGTGGTTTTGGCCGCCTCGGCGCTCCTTCCGGCGAGGTTTCTCACCTCTTCGGCGACGACGGCAAAGCCTTTGCCGTGCTCTCCGGCCCTTGCTGCTTCTACGGCTGCATTCAGGGCAAGGAGGTTGGTCTGGAAAGCGATCTCGTCGATGACCTTGATGATCTTGGAGACCTCCAGGCTGCTGGTGTTGATGTCGTTTACCGCCTCGATCATTTTGGTGACCGAACCGGCCCCTTTAACGGCTGTATCCTTGGCGACCGTGGAGAGCTGCTGCGCCTGACCGGCATTGTCGGCGTTTTGCTGTACCGTGGAAGACATCTCCTCAAGTGATGAAGAGGTTTCCTCCAGCGACGCCGCTTGCTCCGTTGCGCCTTCCGCCAGCGCCTGGCTGGAAGAGGATATCTCCGAAGAGGCAGAAGCAACCTGCTCGGCCCCATCGTCGATCTCGTCAATGGCGCGGTTGATCGGGATGGCGATCGACCTGGTGATGAGAAGCGCCACGGCAATAATCGCTGCCAGACCGATGAGACCCACAATTATGATGATCCACCTGATCTCCTTAACAGAGGCGAAGGCCTCTGCCTCGTCTATCTCGGCCAGCAGCGCCCAGCTGACACCGAATATCTTAACCGGCGTGTAGGCCGAGAGGACGGGATTGCCGTTATAGTCGATAATGATATTCGTATCTGTTCTGCCTGCAAGTGCATCCGATGCCGCCTCTGTATCAACGCTTCCTCTTGCCGGGTTTGCGAAGGAGGCCTTTACGGTGTGGTTTACAGGGTCGAGAAAGGAGTCTGAACGCATGAGCTTGTCCTGACCAACAAGATATGTCTCACCCGTTTTCCCCATGCCGCTCCGCTCAGTCATGATGGCGTTAATCGCATCGAGGGATATCTGGAGGGCAACGACCGTTTCGATATCGCCGTCTCTTTTATCTACCACCGGCTGTGCGATAAAGGCCGCAGGGTCGCCGTTAGAAGGAGCGTAAGGCTCGAAATCGGCAAAACCGAAGTCTTTTGAGCTTAAGACCTGCCTCGTCAGTTTTCCGAGGTTAGAACTGCTGTATTTGCCGTTCACCATATTGGTTTGGTAGTCCGCCTCATGGGTAACGCTGTAATAAACGTAACCGTCTTCAGTCATAAGGAATAGGTCGTAGTAGCCGTACTTGTCTATATACTTGGCGTAGTATTCAGACCCCTTCTCGTCTACAGGAGAAAAGGCCTCGGCCACGTCGATTTCACTCAGGAGCGCCCACTTGAGGCCTTTAATGTTTAGAGGCGTGAAGGCGGAAAGAACAGGGTTGCCATTATAGTCTATGATGATTTCATGATCGGTTTTTCCGGCCAGCGCTTCATCGGCAGCCTCCGTATCTACGCTCCCCTTGTCGGGATTGGCGAAGGACGCCTTAACAGTGTGGTTGACAGGGTCGAGGTAGGAATCGGATCGCATCAGCTTGTCTGCCCCGACAAGATAGCTTTCGCCCGTCTTGCCCATGCCGGCGCGCTCCGTCATGATCTTGTTGATCTGGTCGATTGAGAGTTGCAGGGCAACGACGCCTATGGTCCGCCCCCCTCTTCTTATCGGACGGCCTATAAATGCGGCAGGTTCATTGTTGCTCGGGGCATAAGGCTCAAAGTCCTGTATGGCCTCGCTACTGCGCGCCTTGGCGAAAAGTTTCCCGAGAGGGCTCGTGCTCAGATGTCCTCTTACGAGGTTCTCGCCGAGATCGGACTCCTTCGCAACCGTATAGGCGACGTCGCCATCATTTGCAATCAGGAAAAGGTCATAGTAGCCGTATTCTTTCTGGTATTGCGTCAGCCATCTGCCGTATCTTCTCTCTGCTTCTCTCCACTTGGGGCCGCCTGTTTTTCCACCCTCTGCCTCTAAGGCGTCTTCGAAGGAGGTCATAGCATTTACAATGGTTGCATTCGTGGAAAGGACAGAAAGATCGCCGAAACGCTCTCTGAAATATCCCTCGATCTGGCTTTTCTTTATGTCACGAACGGCAAGGAGCTTGTTGAAGGCCTCATAACGGACAGCCCCCACTGTTTCAACAAGAACGCCCATGTCGCCTTTTCGCTCTCCGAAAAATGTTTCAATCTGCTTTTTCTTGATTTCCCTCACCGCTTCGAGCTGGTTGAATGCCTGATCGGAGAGGGCATTGCTCGCCTTGTTGAGCGAGGTAAGCCCGATGACGGAAAAGGGGATGAGCCCTACCGCCAGGAAGGACACTATCAATTTGGTGCCTAGTTTCATATTGCTAAACATTTTTTACGCCTCCTTTACATTTTCATTATTGGTTTGAATCCCTTCGAGCATAACAAGGTCTTCCGATGTGAGTACCTTGTCTATGTCGAGCAGAATCTTTACGCCGTTATTCACCTTGCCCATGCCGAGGATGTAATCGGTGTCGAGTTCGGTCCCGAAAGAGGGGGTCTGCTCGATACTCCCGCCGTCGATGTCCATTACTTCCGAGACAGTATCGACGACAATCCCCATCATCACGCCGCCTACATCGACGACGATGATGCAGGTCCGCTTGTCGTCCACTCCCTCTTTCATGCCGAATTTTAGACGAAGATCGACGACGGGGATTACCTGCCCCCTCAGGTTGATGACGCCTCTTACGTAACTCGGCGTCTGCGGGACGGTGGTAATGTCCATGAGCCCCATGATCTCCCGTACCTTGAGTATCTCAAGCCCGTACTCTTCTTCCTGAAGTAAAAATGTGAGGAACTTCCCACCATCCACTTCATTTGTCGCTTCTGCTGTTTCTGCCATGCTTCCTCCTTTCTTGCAAGATTTTTTTCAGTTTTAAAAATAATTTATGTTTGTTGATTTTACCACTTTGGTTGATAATTACTATCGGACGGACTCCAATTAGTTAGTCGGAATTTGTCCTACATGATGGATATATTTAATTTCTGTCGGATGCAATTCCACGCATCTTGCTGTGTCTTGTCATTCCCGCGAGAATCCAGAACTATGAAAATCTGGATTCCGGGTCAAGCCCGGAATGACAACCAAATACTCCGCCAGCTTGCTGCGGGTTTGCTTATTAAATAAATTGCGCTGCCGGAAGGGGGGGGGACTCACGGAACCTTGGGGAAACGGGAAGGCACGTTACTAGAGCCGCAAGGGAATAATTACGTTCTGTTTTGAATTTAAAGCGAACTTAAGGTGGAGCTTGGGTCAAAAGGAGGTATTGATTTTCAGGGGTTTATCATTCTGACTTTACGGATAAGATTTTCCGGGCGGAAAGGTTTTTCCAGCCAGTGGTTCACCCCCGCCAATTTCCCCTCTTTTTTTTTCTCCTCTGATGTTTCAGTGCTTAGCACCATGACGGGGGTAGACTTGTACTCGCTCATCTCCCGTGCGCTCTTTATAAAGGAGATGCCGTTCATCTTCGGCATATTGATATCGGTGATGATGAGGTCAAATTTCTCCCCCTTTTTCAACTCCGCCAGCGCCTCCACCCCGTCATCTGCCGTCGTTACGCTGTATCCTTCGCTTTTGAGGACCATGGCAAGGGCCATGCGCATTGTTCTCGAATCGTCTACTGCGAGTACTCTTTTCATAATGTCATCATTCCTCTCTTTTTTCTTTGCTGACAAATTGAAAAAAAGCGGCGCCGGGAGGGGGCGTGCGTTCCCGGAGTCTTGGAGAAACAGGAAGGCACGTTTCCGGCGCCGCAAGGGGACGTAA
>CBDVDA010000178.1:0-5535 GCA_965372635.1 uncultured bacterium
TTTTCTATCTCCTCTTCAAGGTTGAATTCAATCTCCTCAACTTCGACCTGGCCCGCCTCTATCTTGGAGAGATCGAGAACGTCGTTGATGATCGATATAAGAGAGTCTCCCGAGTTTATCAGCCTCTCTACATACTCTCTCTGTTCCTTGCTCAGCTTTGTATCTTCCAGGAGTTCAGCCATGCCGACGATGCTTGTCATAGGCGTCCTGATTTCATGGCTCATGTTGGCGAGAAATTCGCTCTTGGCCTTGTTGGCGTCTTCTGCCTTGCTCTTCGCCTCGTTCTCGGCTTTTCTCACCGCATGGAGACGTTCAAAGAGGTTTCTGACGGCATCAAGGAGGTTTTTTAACTCCTCCGTCATTATCCCGCGAACCTTAGGTACGGTGACATCCTTTTCGAGATCGACGCTTCTGAGTTTGCTGCTCAGGTCGGAGAGGGGACGGAGCAGACGGAAGAGGATGAGCTGGCTTAAAACCATGATGATCAGAATCACTCCGAGGAGCCAGTAGAGCTTTTCTTTCGTGTCGGCAATGAGATGTTCAAAGGCGTGGTCATCGTAATGGAGGGTCACTTCTCCGAGAAGGCCGCTGTCCGCTTGAGAGTAGATAGGTGCGGAGAAGACGTAGGGGCCGGTAAAACTGACCTCACTTTCCGTTGATTTTTCGAATTCTTCCCCGCTAAGGGTTAAAACCTTAATACCATGGATGAGGCTCTGGTTTGTCTTCGGGTGCCTGAGGAGCGTCAGTTCGATAAGGGCATCCTCAATTTCCTCCCTGTCGCCGCCGGACAAAGGCAGAGCCAGTACCTCGGCCGCCGTCGCCGTCATAAGCTCTCCATTCAACTGTTCGCCCGCTCTTAAGGAGGGGTTGATCACCTTTGTCCAGTAGAGAGCGGCTGCCGACATGATCAAGGTGAGGCTCATGAGGAAAACCAGCGTGGTGAAGGTGGAGAGACGTTTCAGGGCAGAAAACCGTATCATGGCTATCCTCCTGAAAAGACGACAGACGATTTTAACAGGATGGGGTGTATCCTCACCGCCGATTCTTCGAGCGCCTTGCCGTTGAAATAGGGGCGTATTCGTGCGCCAATGGAAATGCTCACCGTCACCCCCCTCTTTACATCCTCTTCGAAGGGGGAGAAGAGAAGGAGTTTATTTCGCCGGCAATAGTCTATTACCTCCGCCAGTGACAGGTTGTCCAGCTTTTCGACAATGATGACGGCTGCCGGTACTTTCTCCGGAAGCTTATTGGCCGCGAATATGTCGGTTTTAAACCCTGCAATGGATCGGTTCTTGGCCGCCATCTTTGCCGCAATGCCGCTCGCGTAGGTTTTGTCCGTCTTATAAAAGATGAGGATGGGGAGCTTTTCATTTGTGTAGACCTTTTCCTTCAGGTCGAGGTCTACGGCGAGGAATTTCGGGAAGAATTTGAGCGAGATGCGCATAATGTCGTCCATATAGTCGGGGGTGGCGGCCCCCGGCAGAGACAAGGAAATCATCATGAACCCGGCAACGATGACGCCCGTTCTTAACAGGTTTTTTCTTAGACTAAAGGTTCTTTTCATTTTCGGCCTCATCAAAAATCATAGGATAGATGCGTCCACCAACTCCGCCCCGGTCTCGGATAGTCATCGGGGTAAGAATTCACCCTGGCCGGATAACGGACGTCCTCGTTGAAGAGGTTTTTTACCCCCGCTCTTAATGTAAGCCCTTTCGACCAGAGGTTAAAGAGGTTGCCCGTAAGATCGAAGGTATGGTAGGCGTCAAGTTCAGACCGCGTGTCGGTCGTTTCCCGGCTTCGTTCCCCCACGTAACGGTACTGTAGATTTAAGAGCACTTCCGATGCCGGTTCGTAATAGAGTCCCAGATTGGAGAGCCAGTTGGCTGCGCCGGGGAGTTCCCCGTCTGTCCCGTCGAATCGGCTGTCTGCGTAGGAGAGGTTGGCGTCCAGTTTGAATAATTCGAGGAATCGCTGCTCGAATTCCAGTCCTGCGCCTCTCAGGTCGGCTCTCCCGGAATTCTGGAAGATTGGAGGCGGCGTGGTTCCCGTCGTTACAAAATCTTTCATCTCTACGTAGAAGAGGTTGAGCCGTAAGACGGAGGGGCCTCGGCGGTGGATATAGCTGAACTCATAGGTGTCGCTCATTTCAGATTTGAGGTCGGTATTGCCGAGGGAACTGTTGTACATCTCCGTAAAGGAGGGAGGTCTGAAGGCTTTGGCATACTGGAGCTTCAGTATGCGATCGTCCGACCTTTCATAGACGCCTGCCAGCCTCGGTGAGTAATGGCTGCCCATGTCGTCGTAATCATCGTAGCGGACGCTGCCGGTGAGGGTAAGAGGTTTGCTTACCTTGATCTGGTCCTGCAGCGCCAGGCTGCGTAAGGTCCTCGTGGCGTTGTCAGGATTGTATGAACTGGCGAAGCGCTGCATGGAGGGGAGGGGGGCGCCAGTTGTGGGGTCGTAATTCAACTCCCTCCAGATGTCGTCTCCCATTCTGATCTCTGAGTAGGAGATGCCCGCCGTAATATTGTGCCTCTCCCAGCCGGTCCAGTTGAGGTCCAGCCCGCCGTAGCGCTTGCTCTCTTCGTAAGCGCTGCTGGAAAACTTGCCGTCGGGATAGGTGACCGGATGCGGCGGGGGAGGGAAGAAGACGGTGAGCGTCGAGCCGGGCGGGATGCTGAGGAGCCTCTCATTCCTCGTGTTGTATTTCAGCCATCCGAGGTGCATGTCGGCATTGAGATCGCTGTTGACATCGAGTTTCTGGCGCGCTTCGATGGTCCTTATCCAGTGTTTGCTGGCAATCCTCTTTTCCGGCGAAGGGAGGATGTTGCCCGGGCTGAAGTGGTCGCCGTTGCCGTCCCGGAGATAGCCCGCTTGCAGAGAAAAATTCTTGTAATCGAAGTGGAGATTGAGAGACTCAGCCTCCCTCATCTCATTGGAGGGGCCGGGGGCGTTGGAAAAGGGTTCGTTGGCCGTGCCGAAGAGTTTGTCCGGGCCGGTTGTCACGTCTGCGCCGTTTGTCGCCATGGCCGAGAAATTGAGGCTGAAGCGCATATCTCTTTTATCATCGTCTACTGAAAGGATGCCGCCTCCTTCGAAGCTGTGGTAGCGCCCTGCGCCTGCAAACACTCGGTTTCCTTCCCGTTTTGTAATCACATTAACTATCGCCAGGGAGGCGTACTCGCCATGCACCGCAGAGCCCGGCCCCCGCACGATCTCAATGCGGTCTATCTGCGCCGACCTTATATCGAGTAAGGGGGAGGGGATGGAAGAGGTGGCCGCAGCGAGTGCCGTGCCGTTCAGGAGGAACCTTACGTTACTGGCGGAGAAGCTCTTTCCGAGCCCCCTCACGATGATCTGCCTGCTGCCGTTTTGGACCATGGTGAGTTCGATGCCCGGTATGAGCCCGAGTGCCTCCCATACATTGTGTACACCCCTCGCTTCGAGGTCGTCGCCGTAGAGGACGGTCACCATGCCGGGCACGAAATCGGCGTTCAGCTTCGTCTTGGTGGCGATCTCCGTTTCCGCCTCGAAAAGTTCAAGCAGTTCCAACGCCGCCTTTTCAGCCTTTGTGTCCTCTGCAAGAGTGGGTGGCGGTAGAGTGAAAGCCAGCAGAATTAACGCTGTGAACAGTGCGAGTGAGAATTTTATGCGTTCCATTTGGCCTCCCGTGTCTCTTTAAAAGCAGCGCATTTTCAACAAGAGCAGCACAAAATAGTCCTTGTTACTTTACTTCTCCTTCGTTGTTTAGATGTGACAAATTGCTTAAAGGTTCGTCAATATGTGAATGCCGTAAGAAGAAACTTAAGTAAAAACAGTCGGGTAGGGGGGATTGCTCAAATGCCGCCTCAAAGAGTGGTTTGATGTCGTCAGTTTCCTCTACTCGACTGTACACATCGGCGCAGTAATATCCTTCCAACGGCGGAGCTATAAGCGGGCATGGACCATTATCATTTTTTCTTTTCCCCTTCATCTTCCACCCTATCATTTAAGCTTTCACATTAAAGCAGAAAAACAGAGGGCCGCTGACCAGCATACATATATACTATTTCATTAACCGTACCAAAAGCGGACAAAAAGAATTTTTTAAATTCTTCTTTAATGCCGTATGGTTGAAGACTACTAAGGGGAACGCTGGAAAAGGGGTTTATTCAATGTGTGCCATAAGAACATGCTGATCGACACACATCTGTGCCACATTGTCACACTCATGCGCCCCTCCTTAACAAGGAGGGGCTTAAGGAGAGGTCAAACAATTAAACTGACGCACCGGAACGATAAAGGGGGATTACGATCAATAAAATAGTATTTGATACCGATTTAAGCAACATATATACTAGGTCACACAAACTTAACGGATCAAAGGTGTGATCAAATTCTCAGACATTGCAAAACTGTTTCCCCAAGAGGGGTGGCAGGTGGGGTTCTTGAGCAAAGAGCAGTTGCAGGTCTGCGCTTACTCGCCCATTAAGGGGAAGGCGCAGGAGTACGGCGCTGACTTCACCAACAACATCCATTACTATTCCGTGGTCAACACCATCGTCCTCGTGCGGCACACGCCCGATTCGTGGGATTACTGCCTCTACGAGGAGGCGGACCGCATACTGAAAGAAAGCGGGCTTCCTGAGTGGTTTCCCATCTATACCAATTTCAAGATGGCCGCCATCCTCTCCGGTCTCGGCGTGAGGGCGAAAAACTCCCTCGTTTACGGTCATCGGTTCGGTTTCGACATGAAGATCTGCACCGTCGGCTTTGTGGATGAGATCGTCGATCCGCCTAAGGCAGAGATTGATCTTAACTACTGGAAGAGGTGCGAGGACTGCACCGAGTGCCGTGACGCCTGTCCCGTGGGCGCCATCCATAACGAGAACGAGCCCTACTGGCTCGATAGCTCCAAATGTGATGATTTCATGGGCTTCGGCGATCATCCGGGGATACCTTCCATCAAGCAGTTCTGGCATAAACATGTGCATCCCGAGGCACCGAAGGCAGAGGTGGACGAAGTGAAGAGTATCATGGACCTTGAAGGGGGGCTCCCCTTTGATACGCGGGGTTATTCGATCAGCACGCACGCAGGGGTGATGAAGGACGGCAAGCCGGTTCCGGTTCCCTTTTGCAGGGAGTGCCAGGTGCAGCCGAGGTGCAGCAAGTGGGATGGAAAGTATCCTTACGGAGAGGTTTAAAATTTTGACAGGATGACAGGATTTTGATTTGCCCGCGAAAGGACATGAAATAATCTTGTGATCAATCCGTATTATCTGTGTAATCTGTGGTCAGATGCTTTTGTTTCTTCCGCGAAGTAACCGTCTCAATTAACAATTTTCAATTGACAATTACTAATTATCCTTTGTCCGCTCTTGTCCGCTTGCCCCGTTAGAAAATATTATTTTTTTTCTAACGGGGTGAATCTGTGGCTAAATATCTTTTGTCAGGTTTTCAATAAAAAGCCTTGTTTCTTAAAGGATTTTGATGTAAAGTTTATCCCGTTAGAAAAATATGATAACTCCTCTCTGGAGGTAAAGGGGGGAGGGCCTG
>CBDVDA010000179.1:0-5502 GCA_965372635.1 uncultured bacterium
CCAGATACGCCGCTTTTTTTCAACTATTTAAACACCACTTTTGATTATAACTCCCAAACTTTTAGTGTGTTTCCCAAAAGGAGTATAGCACGTTAATTCGAGGCCTGATTTTTCGCACCCTTTTTTCAAAAAATATCGCCTAATACGGCCTCTCCATCCTATAGTTTCTTCAGCGCACTCTCGTAAGCAGTTTGGGAAAAACCGAAAAGGGTTTTACCGTTAATGACGGCAACGGGAACTCCGCCGCGGGGATTCAGTTTTCGGTGACGGCGGGCAGCGTCCTTATCTTTTTCCACGTCGTATTCTGTGAAATCAATTTTGCGCGCCCGTAGGAAGGCCTTCGCCTTTTTACAGTACCCACACCAGGAGGTCACATAGAGTTCGACAGACTGATTCCGTGCATACCTTTTTTTGCCCTGCCGCTTATTTTTCGCATCTTCTTTCAGTACCGATTCGTAAGGTTTTTTGCCATCGCTCTTCGCTCCCTGTTCAATATAATTGTCGAACCGGAGTTGTTCGCCCGAGAGCTTCTCCACCTTAACAGAAGGGCTTAGGTTGGGGGGATAGTCCTGAAAGTGAATGACCCCTTTCTCATCCACCCATTTGTACATTTCGGCGTTTACCATGGAAGAAAAGAGAAAAACAAGGAGAATGGACAGAAGGGCTGTCTTTAAATTGATCTTCATTTTTCCCACCCCGGAGAGAAGGGAGATTTTATTATAAATAACAGGCATATCTTATAGTTTAGTTTAGTTAATATATTATAATTTATATATAAACCATTGACTGTATAACAATAATTAATTTAATAGATTCTAAGATATGATATCTTCATTTCAATTAAACTTACTTAAGGTAAAATAAGCTCTTTTATTTAAACATGTAGTAATCTTTCGGCATCATTGTCTCCATAAAACAGGTCGTGAAAAGTCGGTCCAACTCCCGCACCTTGCGAAGAAACGAGTCATTGGATTACGGATTTTAAATCTTCTAAAGACTACCTCTAAAAATTAACATTTTGTCATTCCGCGCGCCCGAACAAAGTGACAAAGTGCCCTTGGGGTAAAAGCGGGAATCCAGTTAAATCAGACCCCTGGATACCGGATCAAGTCCGGCATGACAGATTAATAGAGATTCCCTAAATTTATTGACGGGGTGAAGCGTCCACCCTATTTCCCACTCTTCCTTTGCAGGGAATCGAAGACCATGTCGAGGACAGTCTTCTGTTTCGCTTCGTGTTTGTTCAGAACCGCAAGACAGCTCCCCATAGGGAACCGTTCATGCAGATAATCGGCATCACGGCCGGAGAGGATGATGATCTTCCTTCTGCTGAGCCCTTTTTCCGTTGCATAGGCAAGCACCTTACCTCCATCGAGTCCCGGCATCTCCAAATCACAGAGTAGAAGGTCGAGATCGGTTGTGATAAGGGCAAGACCTTTCAAGGGGTCTTCACAGGCCGTCACCTCCAGGTCCGGATAGCGTTCCTGCATATAGGTCTCAATAAGTTTGAGGAAGGCCTTGTCGTCGTCGATGATCAGAATCTTTCGCATTTAAAAACCTCTTCCAGTTCTAAAAAGTATAGACCATTTGACAGAAATAGTCGACAATTCTGTCTCTCTTTTCTCAACGTGGCACTCATTTCTTCTTCGGTCTAAAGATGCTAAAAAGACCGATGACCGCCAAAACGCCGCCGCCTGCCATCAAAAGAATAATATTTTCAGGGAGCGTCCCCTTAAAAAGCTGATAGACTGTCGAAGCAGGCGAAAAATACTCTTTATAAGCGAGGGTGAGCATGACCACACCTGCCGTATAAAATATAACACCTGTAAGCCTGTTTTTCATTCGCCCCCAATACAGTGAAGACAGGTTGCCGCCGCAGAGGTATTGTTCCTATGACTTTTCTTCATTACTCAGATAGTCTCCCAGCAGCCCCCGGCTATGTTCATCATCGTGACAGTATAGGCAAAGATTCTCCCAATTGGAACCGTCGGATGGATTATTAAAGTGGTTTCCGTCTTTATGATGCACCGTAAGAAGATGACTGTTTTTATACGTGAACTCCCTGGCGCACTTGGCACAGATGAGACCATGCATCCCGAACGATTTTTCACGGTAGTTGCTTTCGTTTCTGTTTTTCATATCTGCGTCGTCTTAAGGAAATCTGGCTCAATATCTCATCTTCTTTTGCTGTGGTAAGTGATTCTTAAGTTTCTCACTTCAAGGCTTTAAGATAGTCGATGATTTCCATCCTGTCATTTGCATTCGAAATCTTTGTGATCATCTTCGTTTTGCCTGCCAGCGCTTTGGGGTCTTTTATCCAGGCGTCGATCATGGCATCGTTCCACTTTTTTCCTTTGAATGCTTTCATAAAGTTCGAAGAATATTTAAATCCAGCTACCTTCCCCGCTTCAGCACCATAGATGCCGAAAAGGTTCGGCCCTACCTTCTTTTTCCCTTTCTTTTTAAAGGAGTGACAGGGGCGGCATTTTTTTAGCACCTTCGGCGCTTCCATTTTTACAGTTTCCTTATTAACAATCGGGGCCGGGGTCATCTCCACTGCCGGGGTTTCTTCCACTGCCGGAGCTTTCTCGGTTGAAGCCTCCTTTTTAACAGGTGAAGTCGCATCCTGTTTCGGCTGCTCCCCGCCACAGGCAGAAATGACTAAAAAAGATAACGCTAGCATTGGAAAAAATTTTTTCATCTTAACAACCCTCCTTGAAGTTTATTGTCTCTCCCCCGCTTCCTTGCATGCCTCTTCAATCGCCTCGAAAACATCCGAGCCAAGCCTATCCTGCGCAGACTCGAAAAGTTCCCTCTCCTCAAAGCGGATATGCTTTTCCAATCGTTCGGCAAAGGCCTTCAGCGCTTCTGCCGTCCTCTCTGCCCCCGGCTTCACCGCTGCTCGGAGCAAAACGTGGTCCTCTTTCAGACGTGCTATCATCGCCCCTTCCCCGGCGACCTCCATGGCAGGAACGAGGTAGTCCTCTTCGATTTTAAAGTGAGGCTCCAGTTCGACGGGAAACTTTTTCTCAATTTCTGCCCAGATGCCCGGCACCGTATAGCCCTCTTTCCCCTCTACAGCGAGCTTCGCCCGGCGGGCAATCACCAGGCCGAGGTGGTGATCGGCGGAGAGTTTATGGAGTTCAGTGATCCGCTTCATCTATTCCTTCCCTTCACCTCGCCCCTGCAAGGGCTTCCAGTTTTTTCAGTTTATTCGCCTCTCCGAGGGCGATCAGGATATCGCCTTCGTTAATCGACATCCTGCTGGTGGGGTTGAATTTCATTTTCCCTGCGCTCTTCACCGCCACAACAATAATATTCAGATCCTTTCCTATGCCGGTCTTGTCAATGGTCAGTCCTGCGAGGCCGGACCCTTCCCGGATGGGCACCTCCTCCATCTGTAGTTCGAGGTTGCCGCTTCTGGTGGCGAACTCTATAAAATCAACGACGGAGGGTTTCAATACCGTATTGGCCATTCTTAATCCCCCGATATAATAGGGTGAAACGACCCTGTCGGCCCCCGCCCTTACGAGTTTTTGATCGGAGCCTTCCTCGCCCGCCCTGGCGACAATATTGAGTTTCGGCGCCAGACCCCGTGCACTGAGCACCACGTACAGGTTGTGCGCGTCCGAAGAAAGCACCGAGATAAGCCCTTTTGCTCTCTCTATCCCCGCCTCTTTTAAGACATCGTCTCTCGTGGCGTCGCCCCGCAAGATGAGCGTAACCTCGTCGGCATTGAGTTCCACCGGCTCCTTTTCGATTACGACAAAGGGCACCCCCGATGATTTCAGCTCGTTGCTTATGACCTGTCCCATCCTCCCATAACCGCAGATGACATAGTGATTTTTTAATTCTTCTATCTTTTTTTGCATTTTCCTCCTCCCGAGCACCTCTCGTATTTCACCTTCAAGAATGAATCTGAGCAGATAATTGACCGTATAACCGGCGACACTGAGGCCGACGATGATAAGAGCGAGATTAAAAACCCTTCCCGTTCTGGATAATGGATGGATCTCCTCGTAGCCTATAGTCGTCAGGGTTACGACTGTCATATAAAAAGAGTCGAATAGGTCCCACCCCTCGATGAGGGTGTACCCCACCGTTCCCGTGGCAATGACGAGTATAAGGAGGCCCACCGAAATGGCAACCTGTTTTCTTAATTTATTCGATGGCTGCGCCATAGCCTTTCATTGTATCCGATTTTTTATAGCTACTCAAAACATTCAGTTCGTTACTTCATTTAATAGTCGCTTTCCCTGTTTACTCATCACCTCTTCATAAACCCTGAAAATAGTACATGGGCAATGATTCCGGCAATAGGCGCAAAGAAAAATGTGCATGCAAACCGTACAACCGTGAGCTTCCAGCCGAGGATTCCCACCTCCATGGGAAGACGGACAAGTGCGATGAGCGACCAACCCGTCAGGTAGGCGACGAGAGTGCCTGCGCCTGCACCCGCCTTTAACATCCCTGCCGCAATAGGAAAGCTCACGTAGGGACCTCCCGGTGATAGTGCCCCCGCAACGGTTCCGATCAGTATCCCCCGCATTCCCGATTCCGTACCGACCCATTTAGAGACCGCTTCCGTCGGCAGCAGAGCCTGCACCATTCCGGCCACGATGAATGCAAAGATGAGAAGGGGGATAATATAGAGGGTCGTATTGACGGCGTTTTTCAGCCCCGTCACGTGCGACCCGTCTCCCCGCTGGTATCCAATGGCGAGCAGAACGATCGCCAGCAACGCCATGATGGCGGTAGGTATGATCATGCTGTTCTTCATGGCAAGTAAATCCCCATCATCCCATTATCCTGAGGGCCACATAGGGGACAAGGTTGAAGGTGATGAAGAAGAGTTTATAAATGCCGAGGAATGAATAGATGATCACGTTGAAGGCCTCACGGGATATGGGATACCATTTGCTCTGAATCTTGTAAATCCAATTGGGCAAAAATGTTAATCCTATGGCTGAATAAATCAATATCCCTCCGTTTATGATTGTGCACCACTTAAAAAATATTTCAAGCGTCTGAATATCCATGAGTTCCCTCCGTTAGATTTATTTACCCATCACTTCAATATACCACTGAACCTTCGTCCGGTTAAGGTCAAAACCTTTTTCTACCACGGAAAAATCCAGAAAGGGCCGGAAAGAGCAATGAAAAATTTTTAATCTTTAAGGCTACCTCTAAAAATTACGATTTTGTCATTCTCGCGAAAGCGGGAATCTAGTTAAATTAGACCTCTGGATACCGGATCAAGTCCGGCATGACAGATTATTAGAGGTTCCCTTAAGTCTTTAACTTCCGGCTTTATCCGGCTCTTTCCGTGGTTAAAAGCCCTTTTTTTCCTTTATCATGGCAATCCTGCCTTTATATACTACTCCAGTTCATCAATCAATACCCCCTGAACTTCGACCAGGCTGATTTCATTTCTAATATCACTGATTTCCGAAATCAACTCTTCATAGTTGCCTTTAGCCTCTCCCTTATAATCGACAAAGG
>CBDVDA010000180.1:0-5467 GCA_965372635.1 uncultured bacterium
CCAACCCATTGATATAACTACATATATTTGCTATTTTATGGTATAATAGTGCACATTTTTATGAGGGACCAGGGTTAGCCTTGCAACTATGCATTTAGGGTTTAGCCCGGTAGGGCGCAATAACTGAAAAGCATTGCGCCGGATTAAATGCTAAACATGCGGCGTAATACGCTTCGCTATTACGCCCTACAATTATTAATATTTACTCCTTTCTTTCTCTCTCTACTCCCCGACAAGCAACCACCCCCCACTCTCCCAATCATAATGCTCCCTCGGCAGAAACCTATCCTTGTAAGTCATGCGGGAGCAGCCCGGCACGTAGTAGCCGAGATAGTAGTGCGGCAGGCCCATTGACCGGGCCTCTTCGATCTCTTTCAAAATGCTGAAAGTACCGAGGCCGAGGTCCGACCGGTTGGGGTCAAAGGCGAAATAAACGCTGTTCAGACAGTCATGCCCCCGGTCCAGAAAACCGACGGCCACCATTTCGCCCTCAAGATAATATTCGGATTGAATGCCGGGGCAGGCGACGGTATAAAAGCTTAAGATAAAATCTTCGAGGTCGGTAGATTGAGAAAAACGCTCTATGGAATGGGTCTCGAAGATGTCGTAGATGCGGGGGTCGAAACGGGGAGGGCCGAACCTCACTTCGATGGCGGCCCCTTTTTTGAGGATTCTCCGCTGGCTCTTTGAAGGGGTGAAATCCTTTGTCACTATTCGAAGAGGGGTGCATTCGGTGCAGACCGGGCAGGCGGGACGGAAAAAGTAGATGCCGAATTTCCGCCACCCTTCCGAAAGAAGCGATGAGATTTCTTCTTCATCGAGGTTGTGGGCAAAAAAATACTCGGACTGCTTCTCCCGCCCTTCCAGGTAGGGGCAGGGAGAGAGTTCATCGAGGGCCGGTTTGCGGAGCAGTTCCACAGTCTGACCCTTTACAGATTGAAGAGGTCGTCGAGCTTCTTCTTCGCCTCGGCGGCCTCGTTCCCTTTCTCCCCAACGGGCGCGCCGCCGAAGACGAAATAGTCGCAGAAGGTCCCCTTCTCCTTTTCCACGACCCGCTCCGCCACAGGCTCGCGGCATTCGTTATAGGAGGAGGGATCGTAAAAACGGCAATTCCGGCAGACCCGCACGTCTGCCCCGCAGTCCGGGCAGGTGTCGCGCCGCCCCGGTTTTTCGGGGAAGTCGAGTTCTTTATTACATGAAAAACAGGTTTTCATTAACATCTCCGGGCCAATCAGTTTGGAAGAAAAGAGGTTAAATGTTACTATAAAAAGCACCGAATGGTAACGTTTTTTTCTTTGCCGTGGTTGAAACAATTTTCAGTCTGAAGAGACAGAGATCCCGACCGACCTGGATGTGGGCCTCATAGTCCTCACAAAAATATCTGGATTCAGCGAATAAAAAAGATGTAAAATTACAAAAAACTCATTGAGCTATATCCCCTAAGGTAAAGAGAGAAATGCGGTTAAAGTCAGCCCAAAATATTTTCATACTGCTCGTTGTTTTGACGTGAACAATTATGGGGACACAATACTTAATTCACGATAGCCGGGAAGCTGTCAAAACACACAAACCTGAAGGTTATCGCCCTGCCTCAGATGGCCACGAAATCACCGGCAGAGATGGCTAACTAAGAGAACGATGCCCCTCCAATGCACCGTTCAGGATGGACAGATATGGATAGGTGACTTAAAAAAACAGACTTATTGTTGAACCTGAGATGCTATATGGGGGGGGTGAGATTTTATGGTTATAGGGGAAAAGGAGGTTAAGGGATGGGGAAAGTGTTGACGCGGCTTTTTCTATAATTCAAGATCAAAGACCTGACCCCGATGTTGCTTTTTCTACCAGCGTATCCGAGGATGACATTCTCCTCTGGGAGAGCAAGGGGCGGCATGATATCCTGGAATGGGTCGATGTTATTCCGCTGGGTGAGGACGAGGCGGTTTACGATATCTGGATCAACCCTGAAACAGGTGAGGATGTTGCCCGATGCCCCTGGCTCAGGAAACTGCCGAACAAAGATAAATACATCTGCCGGATTCATGATGTAAAACCGGCCCATTGCCGGGAGTATCCTCATTCAAGTAAGCACGCGAAGGAGACGGGGTGCGTTGGGTTTGAAAAGTAGGGAAGCAGAAAATAAATCTGTCCCGAATTTACGCTTTTGGGGATTGAAAAATGATAGTAACGTCAGTGCATAAGCAAAGCAAGGAGAAAGACCAGCTTCTCGGCGGTAATCCCGGCTTTTTTAAGGATGTTGTGAAGAGTTCCTTTTTTCAGAAGTCTGGATGAGTGGACAGGAACGGGGATGGTAATCGTCTCCTCGCCGGATTTTTTCTGGTAAATGCGGTGACTCCCCGTTTGCCGCATAAAAACAAAGCAGGGCTTTGCAGAGTTTTTTGCCGCTGATCTGGGGCAGTTTAGCCATTGATGACGAGGTCGAGCTTGTGGCTTTGGTGGTCCTTTGAAAAATGCGGGATGTTTTCGATGCCCACCACTTCTACGTAACCGGTGGCGGCGTCTTTAAGCTTCTCAATGGTTTCTTCAACGGTTTCGCCTTCGATGATGATGGCCAGTTCAGGACTGTAAACAACATAGCCACCTTCTTCGGCGGGAGTAAGTTCTGCTGTGATCTGAATCTTTTTCATAACCTTTCATCTTGGTACAAATTTAGGTTATCATGTTGGGGGGAAATGTCAATGGTTTTGAAAAGTGATGAAAGCCGATAATTAATCTGTCCCGAATTTACTAAAGCGGGAATTAAGTAAAGTGTCCCCAGAATTACCTAGACAAAAACGCTGTATATAGAAATGCATTAGGACGAAAGAAATAAGGGGTGACGGATTTTGATGCACAGTTTAAAGGACGGAGATTTTAGATTAGAAAAGGGAGGTCAGCCCGGCTGGGTAGGCGTCTCTTTTTCTTTTTTGGAGGTTGAGATTTTAATAGGTCGCTGACCCTAATGACTAAAAACGAAGTGGGAACACGAATGGAAGACAAGTTTCGACAATGAAGACCCCGACGGTTTTCGGGAACTGGCGCTGGAAAGATATATCCAGCATGGAAACGCCTTTGGAATTGATGGTCAATAAATAGAGAAGGAGAAGAAGATGGCCGAAAAGCAGCTACGCTCTATCTATCAGATTAACATTACTCTGAATTTTATCAGCCCACCCATCTGGCGGCGACTGGAGGTGGACTCGACGACAAAACTGTCTGACCTGCATAATATTCTTCAGGTCGTTATGGGTTGGACAGACTCGCATCTTCATATGTTTGTTAAAGACGGAGTCAGTTACGGCGTACCTGATGAAGATTATCCCGATGACACAGTGGCTGAAGACGACTGCCGCATAAATGCGTTGCTAAAAAAGGAAAAGGACTCTTTCATATACGAATACGATTTCGGCAACGGTTGGAACCATAAAGTAGTTCTTGAAAAGATCCTCACCTTCGATACTAAGATAAAGCTGCCCCATTGTGTAAAGGGGCAGCGAAATTGTCCGCCCGAAGACGTTGGCGGCCCTCCCCGTTATGAAGGTTTTCTGGAGGCCATGACCGACAAAAAGCACCCCGATCATGAAGATATGATGGACTGGATAGGGGGAGAGTTCGACGCCGAAGAGTTCGATCCCGATGTGGTGAATCAGATTTTGCATGATGACAGTTCTTCCCTTCCAGGCGAATTGATGAGTTTGAAGAGAGAAATGGCCCCCATATCTTTAGAAACGGTGGATAAAGTCCTCAAGGAGAGAGAAAAGCTTTCCCCAAAGAAGATAGCCCGGGAGATGGAGAAGTTTCTGTCGAAACAGATCGAACCTTTCCGTTTCATTCATGAAATGACTGCGGATCTGCCTGAGAACAGCGACGATGTCCTATCATATCTTTTTTATTGCATCTATCGCATGTATGAAGAGGAGTATGGGAAGATAGCTGGCCGCATATCCTCCAACCTTATTAACGCATGCATGCAGGAAACCGAGGATTTCATTGAAAGCCTTGACGGCATGCACGAGGCCTTTCTTGAGAGGGTAGCAAAAAACCGTTTATTATCTCAGCCGAATGTCATGGCCTTTGTCACCGGCGTCATACATGATGAATTGATGGATAGAAAATCTCCTTGCCCGGAGGAAGATATAGGGCATGTTTTTATGACCATAAAAACGCTGCTAGACGTTCTGGATAAAGCCTTCAGCGGGGAGACTGACGTGGCAGCTGATGATGAGAAGGTAAGGCAATTGTCATTTCCTGACGACTCTGATTACGAGGACGAAGAGTATGATGATATGGATATTTTTGATGACGAATTAGGCCATGAATACAGGATGGACAGGCGCTTTCTTCTAGCCGCAGAGTTGTACAGCTACAGTTATATGAATTATGAAGACCATCTCGATGAAATACCGGGTGAGGGTAATATAAGGTTTGAAAAGCTGATGCCTGAAACTGTCGATGCCCTCGAAAGAGCTGAAAAGGAAGGGTGGACGGATGCACGGCTTGCAAAGGCCGCGAATGAAGACAAGAAGATGATGCCCGAATTAAGAGAGCATTTTAAAAGAGCGAAAGACATTGTTGACGCCCCTCATGCGGCGGAGTCCTTCCGAAGGGCCGTCAGGTATTCCATAGGAGATTCGGTTAAAGACAAACTCAGCAAAAAAGAGATTGAGGCCCTCGTTACCCAAATATGCTACCGGGCGGCGGACATGGCTCTGCTATTGGATATTGAAGAGGCGGATTTGGCATACTATTCCGAGGAACTTAGAGAGATAGATGATGATATGGATGAAATTTGAAGAATAAATGGATAATTTTAACTGCAAACAGTGCGGGCACTGCTGCCTGAATCTCAACGATGCATTTGCCACCACCGTTTCAGAGGATGACATTCTCCTCTGGGAGAGCAAGGGGCGGCATGATATTCTGGAATGGGTCGATGTTATTCCGCTGGGTGACGATGAGGCAGTCTACGATATCTGGATAAATCCCGAAACCGGTGAGGATGTTGCCCGGTGTCCCTGGCTCAGGAAATTGCCGAACAAGGACAAATATATCTGCCGGATTCATGATGTCAAACCGGCCCATTGCCGGGAGTATCCTCATTCGCAGAAACATGCTGATGAGACGGGGTGTGGGGGGTTTGAAGAGTAATGAAAGCAGATAATTAAGGGATTTTCACCACGGATAAAGCCGGAAAGGGCCGGAAAGAGAAAAAACTTTAAATCTTTAGCTCTTTAACTTCCGGCTTCTTCCGGCACTTTCCGTGGTAGAAAAAAGGTTTTGAACTTGAAACCTCTTGTCATAGTATGAACAAATTCCATATCGGGGGCTGTAACGGGTTTAATAACTTATGAATTACTTTTAAATTAATTTCGTTAAGACACTTAGCTAGTTTAACCGAGCACTGGGATTTGGAGAGTTATTGTCAAGTCTGGTGTTTAGCAAGATAATTCAAGCGGCGACCTGATCG
>CBDVDA010000181.1:0-5450 GCA_965372635.1 uncultured bacterium
GAGATAGAGAGGTAAGGAGTCATACCCGACGACGAGGAGAAGATAAAGGAGACGCTCATCCAATGGTCCGATGAGGGGCTCGACCTGCTGCTCACCACGGGGGGGACCGGCCCCGGCCCGAGGGATCTGACGCCTGAGGCGACGTTAGTGGTCATCGAGCGGAACATGCCGGGACTTTCCGAACTGATCCGCATGGAGGGGATGAAAAAGACGAAACGGGCCTGCCTTTCGAGGGGAATAAGCGGCATCCGCGGCCAGACGATTATCATCAACCTGCCGGGCAGTAAGAAGGGGGCCACCGAATCGCTGGAGGCGGTTTTAGACCAGATTCCTCACGCCGTCGCCATGATGGAAGGCGGGGGACATTGAAATGCCCGAAGAAACGACACCCGACGACAGCGCCGCCCCGCTGACGGAACATCTCGCAGAACTCAGAAAACGGCTCATCACCTGTTGCTGGGCCATCGGGATCGGCTTCGTTGCCTCCTACGCTTTCTCGAAGGAGCTGTTCCACCTCCTCATGCTCCCCCTTACGAACGTCATGCCCGAGCAGAGTTCCATGATTTTTACGGGGCTTACGGAGGGTTTCTTCACCTATGTCAAGGTAGCCTTCATCGCCGGGATCATGATTTCATCGCCTGTCATCTTCTACCAGCTTTGGGCCTTCATCGCGCCGGGGCTCTACAGCAGCGAGAAAAGGCATGTGGTTCCCTTCACCTTTTTCTCGGTGTTTTTTTTCGTGGGCGGGGCGATCTTCGGCTACTTCGTCGTCTTCCCCTTCGCCTTCGAATTCTTTATGAGTTTTAATACGGAGGATATTAAGGCCCTCCCGTCGATGCGGGAGTTTCTCGCCTTCTCCATGAAGCTGCTCATCGCCTTCGGCGTCGCCTTCGAGCTTCCCCTCTTCATCGTGCTCCTCTCCAAACTCGGGCTGGTAACGATTGAAGGGCTGACGAAAAACAGGAAATATGTTATGGTAGGCGCCTTCGTCGCGGCGGCCATCCTCACCCCGCCTGACGTGGTGACGCAGGTGCTCATGGCCTTCCCGCTCATGCTGCTTTTTGAACTCGGCATCATCGGGGCGCGTCTCATGGGAAAGAAAAAGGAACCGGCAGCAACAAATACAAACTAAACAAGAGTAAAAAGGAGCAACAACGAATGGATAAGTACCCCCGCATGTTCATCATTTCAAGCACCCTCTATCTTCTCACCGGAACACTGATGGGGGTCCTCATGGCGAGCCACGCCATCGACACCTGGTTCCGCTTCGTCCATATCCACCTCAACCTCTTCGGCTTTATGGCGATGATGATTTTCGGCGTTGCCTACCATATCCTGCCCCGCTTCATGGGGAAATCGGTCAAATGGCCCATGCTCATTCCACTCCACTTTTATTCCGCAAATATCGGCCTCATCGGCATGATGCTCACCTATATTGTCGGCGGCTATATCGATCCCGACAAAAAAACGGCAGGCATGTTTTTCGAGATGTTCGCAGGTTTCAGCACCCTGGCGGTGATCCTCTTTGCCACTAACATTATTCCCGTTATGTTGATGACCAAGAGAAAGACGCCCGTGGCTGCGCCGTCGCCTCCTCCCGCAGCCTCTTCCCCCTCTCCCGGCGAAAAGGCCGCCGTAACGATCAGCGCCGACATGAAAATCAGCGAGGTGCTTGCAAAGAGACCGGAGACGCTGAGTGTCTTTATCAATGCCGGGTTCAAGGCGCTTGCCGACCCTGAAAAGAGGAAAACCATGGGCGATAAGCTGGTCCTCAAAACGGCCTGTCAGATCCGGGGAATCAACCTCGATGAACTTCTCGAAAAGCTGAACGGCCCTATATCCGAAGAGACGGCGGATGCCGGAGCAGGAGCCCCTCCCCTCCCCGAGACGCCGCCACAGGAACTCTCCCTCAAGCGGGGCGAAATGGTGACGCTGAAAACCCCGGTGGGCCACATGATCCAGGTCTACCCCGAAACGAGAAAGGTGCTGGAAGATAACTACGGTGGGGAGTGCTTTACCTGCCCCGGTATGGCGATCGAGACAATCGAGCAGACGGCCAACATGCACAGCAAGGCGCCCGAAGACATTTTGAGACAGATCAACACCATCGTCGAGGATGCGCTGAAAAAAGCATAGCAACAAGCTTAAAAATCAAAGCAAAAAAGCCCCTCTGCCAGTTCTGGCAGAGGGGCTTTTTTGTAACTATGAAACCTTTGCAACGTAAATGCGGCTCAAAATTGTCATGTTACCCTTCAGTCCTGAAATATTTCTCAGTTTCTCACCCAGTGACAATTTAGAACATAGGCTTCAAAGCCGCTAAACCGTTGTCCTCACTACCCTACACAGCCAGCCATCGGGAGGATAGAGAAATATTTGGAAGACGACTTTTTTGGCAACTTTCTTGCAAATCTATCATCTAAAAGAGTATAAGGAGGCAAAAATGGACATCGCTCTCATCTGCGCAATCATCATTCTACTCTCCATCGACTACTGGCTCAGGAACAGTGATTTTCATTTCACTTTCAAGAAGCATCATCACCGTTCACCCGACTATCATCAGGCGTTCACGCACGAGGGGATAGAACTCGATGAGCCTACCTACAAGAGCGTCATCAAATTTATGGAAGAGGGAAACATTGAGGCAGCCGAATACCTGATAATGATCCGCTGCAAGTGCCCTCTTAAAAAGGTGCGCCACGCCATTGATGACGTTTATGAAAATATGTACGGGGTGTGGTAAAAAGCATAGGCATCTCGTACATTAGGACTG
Organism: uncultured bacterium; assembly: GCA_965372635.1. Classification (GTDB taxonomy): domain Bacteria; phylum Desulfobacterota; class JADFVX01; order JADFVX01; family JADFVX01; genus CBDVDA01. Next base: position 2,771 of record CBDVDA010000181.1, read on the forward strand.
TCAGAAATCGACCTGTCGCAAAAGGGCTTCGCGGTTAAAGCTTTAACCGCGAAGCCCTTTCTTTTTCTCCACTGCGAACTTCTTCTTTAATCAACCACCCCGCAGCAAGCTGACGGGGTATGAACTGGAGTAATTTATTTTGTATCGTAGCAAGCTACGGGGAATTGCACCCGCCAGGGATTAAACTACTTAATCGCCCTCCCCTCCCGCCTTTACAAAATCCCCCCGAAATAGTATCTTTAACAATCACCCGCTCCCCAACTTAAACCCTTCGGCATGGCGAGGTTTTTTAAAACCGGATGAAACTAATGGATATCCTGAGATTACCCGAAGCGATGGAGATTGAAAACTTGGATGCGCCGTCGGCAACGCTGGTGCATTCCCGGATCATCCGTGAAAAGCCCTTTTTAAAAAACCTCTACATCGATTTTTACCGGCAATTCAAGGCGGGCATCGGCGAATGTGCGAGGGAAACAGTCGTCGAACTGGGAAGCGGCGGCGGGTTTATCAAGAAAGTCATCCCCGGCGTTATTACATCGGACGTGATAAACCTGCCGAACGTGGACAGGCATTTTTCCGCACTGGATATGCCCTTTGAAGAGGGTGAAGTGAATGTCTTTTTGATGATCGACGTGTTGCACCACATTAACGACTCTGCCGCGTTTTTTAAGGAGCTTGACCGGGCCCTTTCCAAAGGCGGGAAGGTGATTATGATCGAGCCTGCAAATACGCCTTGGGGGAAATTTGTATACCAAAACTTTCACCACGAACCCTTCGACCCGTCGGGAGGTTGGGGTTTCGAGGGCGAAGGACCGCTCTCTTCGGCCAACGGCGCCATCCCCTGGATCATTTTTTCACGGGACCGGAAACGTTTCGAATCGGAGTTCCCAAACCTTAAAATTACAAGAATTCAGCCTCACACCCCGTTCCGATACCTCTTGAGCGGCGGCCTCTCCATGCGGCAACTGCTCCCTTCCTTCTCCTACGGGATGATTGCGGGACTGGAAAAACTGCTTTCCCCCTTAAATAGCTGTCTCGGCATGTTTGTCACCATTGAACTCAAAAAAAAGGGATAAAGGAATGTCCATGCGAAGAAACCTTTTTTTAATAAGGCCCCTTCTCTTTTCCCTGCTTTTGCTCCTTGCGGCTCAAAGGGCGGCATACGCTGAAGAGATTACCGCCAAAGAGATCATCGAAAAATTGGAACAACTCATGCGGGGGGAGAGCGCCCACTCCATCATGGAGATGACCATCGTCAACCCTCGGTGGCAGCGGACGCTCAGGATGGAGAACTGGGAGGTGGGGCGGAAAAAGACGCTCGTTCGGATTCTCTCGCCGAAGAAGGAGAAGGGAGTGGGGTCGCTCAAGATCGACTACCAGATGTGGAATTACCTCCCCCGCGTGGAGCGGGTCATCAAGATTCCGCCTTCAATGATGATGTCCTCCTGGATGGGGAGCGATTTCACCAACGACGATCTGGTGAAAGAATCGAGCGTCGTCGAGGATTACACCCATGAACTGATGGGAACCGTCGATATGGCCGGGGTGAAGGCCTACCGGGTGGAGGCGACGCCGAAACCGGATGCGCCCGTCGTTTGGGGAAAGCTCATCTTTTTTGTGAGGGAAGCCGACTATGTGCCGCTTCGGCAGGAGTATTTCAGCGAGTCTGGTGAACTGGTGAGATACCTCGACTTTGGGGAGATAAAAGTTCTCGGAGGGCGAACGCTCCCCACACTCTGGGAAATGGTTCCCGTCGGTAAAAAGGGGAAGAAGACAATTGTAAGGCTTATCGAAATAGAATTTGACTTGCCCCTCGGCGACGATCTCTTTTCCCTGAGGAACTTGAAAAAATGGCCCTGACAGAGCAAGCAACTTCTGCTGGGCTTATCCAAACCACCGGGCTCTATTTCCTCCTTGGCTGGCGGAACATCTGGCGGCATCCGAGGCGTTCCATCCTCACCTTCCTCGCCATCTCTCTCGGCCTTGTCATCTTCATTCTCACCCGCGCCATCCAGTTCGGCACCTACGAAAAGATCATCGAAAAGGCGGTGAGGACAAACACCGGCTACATCCAGATCCACCAGCAGGGCTACCGCGAACACCACAGTTTTGAATATATTATTGAAGATACTGCGCCGCTGCGCCGAGCTCTCGAAGGAGAGAAAAATGTAGAGTTGTTTACCACCCGTATAACGGGAGAGGCGCTCATCGCCAGCGATGGCGGGACGACAGGGACGGCTGTCATCGGCGTGGAGCGTGAGCGCGAGTTCGAAATTACCACCCTCGCGTCGAGGATGAAAGAAGGAAGCCTACCGGAGAAAAACGGCGATATTATCGTAGGGGTGCGGATGGCAAAAAACCTGAAGGTGGGGATTGGGGATGAACTGATCCTCATCGCAAACGGCGCCGACGGCTCGCTCGGCGCCGACAAGTATCATCTCAAAGGAATATTCGCCACGGGAGTGGCCGACTTCGACAGTTCCGTCATCCTCATTGGGATCGACGATGCCGATTACCTCTACTCCATGAACGGAGCCGTGACGGAGATCGTCGTTCATCTGAGCGATTTCAGCCTCGTGGAAGAGACAACCGATAAGCTGCGGGCGGCCCTCACCGGTAAAGGCGTGGAGGTCAACTCCTGGAAGGAACTCCTTCCCGAGATGGTGCAGATGATTACCCT
>CBDVDA010000182.1:0-5371 GCA_965372635.1 uncultured bacterium
TATCCTTATTCTTGAAATGATCCGCTAATGAGTATGTCCATTTTATTGATAAATCTTTCTCGTTTTTATCTATAGATTTGTTGTACCTTTTAATGAAAAGTTTAATTTTTTGAATTAAACTCTCTTTTTCAAAGTCATAAACCCATTCATCGCGATTAGACTGAATTCCATTAAAACACAGCTTAAAAATTGATATCTCTTCCTTTGAATATATTGGAAGCAGTTCATCAAAATCATTGTCTGTTTGGTTTAGCCAGTTATTTTTCTTGTCAGGTATAATGTTTTCGAAAGAAATTGTATTTAGAGGATGCGTTCTTAGCCATTCGAGTTTTTCCTCTTTGCGCCAATCCTCGTCCATCGCAACATATTCTATCCGACATTGCGTGTCTTTATTCTCTGAACGGATCAGAAACATTATTGCAACACCAGTCTGAATCCCAAACACATTATGAGTTGTTCCGGCAATTTTTGAATTCCTTCTTACATCACTTTTTGTATCAACAATGTAACAATAATTAAAATCATCCTGGAGGCATTTCCTGAAGCCGTCGAAAGCTCGACTATTTATAAAACTTCTGTTAGTAATAAGAGCAATAATTCCATTATTATCTACCCTATCCATTGCCCACCGATAAAATCTTGTATAAGGATCATATACAACATTTTGATTTTGAGCTGTCCCATATTTTATGAAAGTTTCTTTTATTCGTTTATCAATAGATTTATAAGTTCTATTTGGATTCTGATAATTGTAATTCGCTTGTTTAGCACTATAAGGTGGGTTGCCGATGATGACCGATATTTTACGTGAATTTTGTCGCTTTATTCGCTCCGTATTCTCGCTGCTTAACCCGAAAAGGCTCTCCTGCTTGCCTGAATAGTCGAGCGCGGCAATGTTGTCCAGGGTATCGACGAAACAGATGTTTTGGAACTCCTCGTAATGGCCCATCTTCTGTTTGAAGGTATACTCAATGTTGAGGCTGGCGATGTAATAAGGAAGTATTGACACCTCGTTTGCGTGAAGCTCGTTTTTGTACTTACGGGTTAGATGCTGCTTTGGGATATACTCGATAATGTCGCAGATGAATGTGCCCGTGCCGGAGGCTGGGTCAAGTATATCTACATTTTCATCTGAAAGGGATTTGTCGAAATGTTTGTGCAGCAGATAGTCGGTGCTTTCCACCATAAACTTGACGATCTCGTTCGGCGTATAGACCACGCCGAGGCGGTCGGCGGCCTTCGGATTGTAGACCTTGTAGAAGTTTTCGTAGAGGACTTTCAGGAACTTCTGCTTTTCGTGATGATCCGTTATTCCTGCGGCGGCAGCGTTGATGGTTTCGTAATAATGCTCAATAGCTCCAAGGAGGTTTCGCCTGTCGGTGTGAGTAAAGAGTGTTTTGATTAGCGCTTCCAGTTCTCTGGCTATTGTATTGTGTTCATGAAAGGCGGCATCATCGAATATCTTGTTGAAAATATCAGCAGTAACAATATGCTGGATCATCATCTCGCGGATGTCGGCCAGCGTAATATCAGGGTTTATCTCGGTCTGGCAGAGTTTCAGGAATTTGTTTCGCGCATTCTTGTAAGTCTTGTTGTCCTCCCTCGCCTCATCGATGCGCTTCCTCAGCGTTTCAACGATGTGGGGGATATCGGCTTTGAACTTCTCTATGGCCTCTTCAAACTTGAGGACTTCGGCATTCTTGAAAGTAACAAATTTGGTGAGGATGCTGTCGAGTTCACCCGCCTCACGCATGTTGATGCGCAGCACCTCTTCGCCATACTGGATGAGGATCGCCGTGGCGCTGTCTTCATAGAGTATGTTTGTAGTGGGATAGCCCTTTTTAATCTTGGCGTCTATCTCATCATCTATGACGTCCTTTTCGTCCTTACTTTCCCAATACCCAACATCGAGACCCCAGAGGTTTTTGAGAATGCCGTCTGGTCTTACCTTACGCCCCTTTGTTCCCTGACAGGAGACCTCACGAACCACCTCGAAATTGTGCTTGTGGGCGTAGTCATTCATGAGCATCCAGAAATAGCTCTTGATGGACTCTTCGTTGGTTGACTTGCCGAAGCGGACGGCCCGGTCAAGCTGGTTGTAGTATTGGTTTATTAAGTGTTTGGACATGTCAAAATTCCATTCTTTACTTTTCAAACCCAATCTTATTTTTTCCCTCCGCCGGTTCCGGCTTCGCCAACTCCCGTATGGCATGGATCAAACCAGTTATCGCCTGATCGTGACTGGAGACCTTCCTTTCGAGATCATCAAGCTTTTTAGAAAGCTCCTTATTGGAGGAAAGCATTTCGCGCAACTGCACAAAAGTTCTCATAATGACGATATTGACATCCACGGCCCTGTTGCTTTTGAGAACGCTGGAGAGCATTGCAACGCCCTGCTCAGCAAAAACATGAGGCAGCTTTCTCGTGCCGCCCCAACTTGAAGTCACAAATTGTGACTTCAAGTCTGTAAACTCTTGATTTGTAAGTTGAAACATAAAATCGTCAGGGAACCGTCGAGCGTTTCTCTTTACCGCTTGCATGAGCGTTCTCGTTTCAACTCCGTAAAGCTCCGCTAAGTCACGGTCGAGCATCACCTTCTGGCCTCGAATAAGAATGATTTTCTTCTCAACTATCTCTATAGGAATAATTGAACTCATTCAGTCCTCTCCCCACAAAAAAGCCCGATCCCGGCTACGCGGTCATCGGGCGCTAATCCTTCAATCTGTAACATCCTTCCCTTCATCTCTTCCCCCTTCTCAAGCAAAGCATTTAAGGAATATATATAAGTGCTCAAGACGTGTCAAGGCGGAAAGGCGATGGGACGCAGATTAACGCGGCAAAGGCGAATTAGGGGCAAGGGCTTCATGGCCGCTACGCGGGGAAGAGCCACAGAGGACACGGAGGGCGCAGAGGAAGGGCGGGAACATTAGCCACGGACTTCCACGGACTAAGGGCGGACTAGAAGCTTAATGGCCGCTACGCGGGAAGGGCAAAGACTTTTAACGGGATTGGCGAGACTAAATCCTGAGTATCATGTCTATCCCTGTAAAAAGATTTTTAGCCACGGATTCACCCCGTTAGAGAAAGCGTTATTTCTAACGGGGCAAGCGGACAGGGCCGGGCCAAAAGGGGGCCTTTTCGCGGGAATTGTGTCAGCGCTTTGGCGGCAGGGTAATTTGGGGCTATGAAAAAAGTAGGCAATTAACTAGTTATATGGCGTTTTCCCTCCCCGCAAACTCCCCCGGGCTGCCTCTTTTTTTAGCATGAAGTGCACAGAGGCGACATATATTGCTCAATGTGCGACAGATATTGCTATTTGGTCCATAAATGGATGATTTGGTATGTTTTGTGCGATAAAGTGACAACTGATCCTGGGTTGGTTTTATTCTACTCCTTAGATTGAGGGAGGAGGGGCCGTGAAAGATAGTTCAAAAAAAAGAGTGACTGTCGTTTCCGAAGACCGATCGACTACCAAATTAATAGACTTCATGCTGAGTGAAGATAATTTCTCGGTGGACGTTATGTCCTCTTTGGAATTTGACGGCAGGATCGGGAAGGGGTCTCCAACGCCCAACCTGATTATTTACGATTATTCCGGCCCCGTGAAAGGAGAAAACCTCCTTTGCCAGACCTTAAAACAATACCCCCAATACGACAAGACGCCGCGGGTTGTTATCTCCACCTTCCTAATGGAGTGCGAGTCCTGCCCCGAGTATAAGTCGGGCAAATGCGGGCATATCCAGAAACCCTTTCATCTCAATCAGGTGAGGAGGGCAATCGACAAGCTTGTGAAAGGCTCGGGAGATTGACCCCTCGTTTCGCCCCCTCTCTTCTCTAAACACCCTCGTTTTTCAGCTCTCTTCCCTGTTTACAGCCTGGCCTCTTTCTGTTAAGATGACCGCCTGAATTCAGAACGAAATCCGGCCGGAGGAAAAAATGGCAGCAGAGAGCTACATCCAGAACCTGATCGCAGAGCGGGTCGGGGGAAAGATGTTCGGTAAAGATACGACGATCTACAAATTTGAGAAGATCAAGCGGGCCAAGGCGGCGGCGAAAGCGGCCCATCCCGGTGTAGAGTTGATCGACATGGGGGTAGGGGAGCCCGATGAGATGGCCTTTCCCGGCGTGGTGAAGGTGTTGCAGGCCGAGGCGGAAAAGCCGGAGAACCGGGGTTATGCCGATAATGGCATCGATGAGTTGAAGTATGCCGCCGTGAAATACATGGAGAAGGTCTACGGCGTGAAGGGGCTCGATCCGGCCACGGAAGTGGTTCACTCCATCGGTTCCAAACCGGCGCTCGCCATGATGGCCTCCTGCTTCATCAACGCCGACGACGTAATGCTCATGACCGTGCCGGGCTATCCCGTGACGGCAACCCACACCGCCTGGTATGACGGCGAGGTCCACCCCCTGCCGCTGCTCGAAGAGAACAGCTTTCTCCCCGACCTGAAGTCGATTCCCGCCGATGTGGCAAAGAGGGCGAAACTCCTCTATCTCAACTACCCGAACAACCCGACGGGCGCGCAGGCGACGAAGGAGTTTTACAAAGAGTCAATTGCCTGGGCAAAGGCGAACGAGGTGATGATTATTCAGGACGCCGCCTACGGCGCTCTCGTTTTTGAAGGGCGGAAGCCCCTCTCTATCCTCTCCGTTCCCGGCGGGAAGGACGTGGCGGTGGAGGTACACTCCTTTTCGAAGGCCTACAACATGACTGGCTGGCGTCTCGCCTTCGTTTGCGGCAACCCGCTTGTGGTGAGCGCCTTTGCCAACGTGAAGGACAACTTTGATTCGGGACAGTTCATCCCCATCCAGAAGGCGGGTATCTACTGCCTTGAACACCCGGAGATTACCGAGGCGATTGCTGAGAAGTACGAAAGAAGGCTCAAGATGCTCGTTGAGGCGCTCTCTTCCGTCGGCTTTAAGACCGCCATGCCGGGGGGGACTTTCTACCTCTACCTGAAAGCGCCGAAGGGGGTGCGGGGTGGACAGCAGTTTCAGTCCGCCGAAGATTTCTCCCAGTTTCTCATTAAAGAAAAGCTGATCTCCACCGTCCCCTGGGACGATGCAGGGGCGTATGTCAGGTTTGCCGCCTGTTTCATCGCGCCTACGCTGGATGAGGAAAAGCGGGTCATCGAAGAGATCAAGGTGCGTCTCTCAGACGTTCCTTTTGAATTCTGAGTTTTCCGCCAGGAGTAAAATGTTCTAACCCCGCAGGGTATTGACACCCTGCGGGGTTTTTATTTGCCCGCGCCTCTCGCCTTTAGCGCCGCTGCCTGCTTTTTGATGGTTGTTAAATTGAAAAGATCGGCCTGTCTCAGGCGGCCAAGGAGATGGGTTGCCACCAGCCTGTTGCCGAGGGGCGAATAGTGAT
>CBDVDA010000183.1:0-5331 GCA_965372635.1 uncultured bacterium
CTTCCTGCCCATCAACCTGGGTGAGGAAAGTCATCCCCTCCTTCAACTCGGCGCTTTCGGGAAAATTGTCCCGCCCCGTCACTCTAACGCACTCCTTATCGTATTCACCATAGGCATCGCCCGGCTCAAGGGTTAAGGTGGCGCTCTCCCCCACCTTCATGGTGCTCAGTTTCTCTTCCACCCGCTGGAACATATTGCCCGTGGAACCGAGAAAGGAATGGGGAGGCTGCCCCTTTGTCGAGTCCTGCACGATACCCTTATCGTCTTTTATGGTGAAATGGATGGTAACTATCTTCTTCGGGTCTAAACCCATATCGATCTCCTTTTATCTAAAATATGGTTATTGGGACGCTGAAAACAGGGATAAAACGAATGACCCAAAAATGACAGCCGCTTCATTTGAAAAACGATTCTCTTTTTGTTTTAATCCTCTGAAAATCTTTTTAAATCTGCGAAAATCAGCGTCCAAATATATTTTTTATCACTTCTGTCAATTGTCTCAATTCGACCACGTGTCGAATTCTTCATTGTATATATATATCTTTCTCTTGCTCGTCTTTATAATCTCGCCGCTCTTCTTGTCGATTCGAAGCAGATAGTTATACTGGTCACCGGGACGGATATGAATGTCGAAATAGTCCTTTTTCTCCTTCTTTTCATGAACCTCGCCCTGCACCTTCTGCTGGGCAATGGCAATCGCTTCATCGAGCGTGAGACTCACCCGTTCCTTCAGGATGTTCCCCTCCATATCGACAAAAACCTTTTCCAGCTTCCCCCCGGCGGTCTTTATGTCCACATCGTAAGCCCCCTGGGCGAACTGGACTTTAAAGAGCGTGCCGGGAACTTTCGCCAGTGCAATCTCCGCCGCCCTCTCCATCGACATTCGACCGGAAACAGGCGCTTTCGTCACCTCTTCCCTTTGTTCCTTCACCACTTCCCCCGTTTCGCTCACGCGTACCTTTTCCACCGCTCCACTGGTTGTACGAATGCCGACCAGGAAGCCCTCACCCTCACGCCGGGCATCAAGCACCTCGCCCGGAACCGCTTTCAACGCCAGTTCCGTCGCCTCCACCATGGTGAGTTCCTTCTTCTCTTCCACCACATTTCCCGCGAAATCGACATAAACGGTCTCCAACTGGCCGTCTTCTTTTTTTACCACGATTTCATAGGTCTTCCCCGCTGTTTTGGCCTCCACAATTTCACCCGGTTGTTTTTCGAGGGCCTTTGTTAACGCAACGGAGAGAGAAACCTTATCGGCAGAATGTGCTGGTGACAGGGTCATCAAAAAAAACAACACAGAAAAACTGAGGCAAAACTTCTTCATATTAGCTCCATACTCTTTTATGGTTTTTCTTCCACGGGTCAAATCTCCCCTCACCCCCCTTTGCTAAAGGGGGGAATCATGTTGCACCTAAATCAAATACAGGATCAACCCATGCGGTCGTTTAATTTCTCTCCCCCCATAAGATGAAGGTGGAGATGAAAGACAACCTGCCCCCCTTCCGCGCCCGAGTTGATAACCACTCGATAGCCTGAATCGCTGATACCAACCTTTTCAGCAACTTTATTAGCAGTGAGAAGAAGACCCGACAGGGTTTCACCCTGATTCTCGCCGCAGTCGGAAAGCTTTGCTATGTGGCGTTTCGGAACGATGAGTATATGCACCGCTGCCTGCGGATTGATGTCCTTAAAAGCGATAAAATCGCCGTCTTCGAAAACCGGGTCGGAAGGAATCGTCCCTTCGATGATCTTGCAAAAGAGGCAGTCGTCCAAATCAGTCGCCCTTTCTCGACGCCTTTTCTTCCAGGCCCGACGTCCCCATTCTCCGTCTGAATTCCTCCGATATCTCATCCAAAGTGAGCCCCTTATGCGCCATGAGGACCATGCAGTGGAACCAGAGGTCCACCATCTCGTAAACCACCTTCTCCCGATCACTCCCCTTGGAGGCGATAATGAGTTCGCTCGCCTCTTCTCCCACTTTCTTTAGAATTGAGTCCTCCCCTTTTTTGTAGAGCAATGCCACGTAAGAGGCGTCATCCATCGTCTCCCGCCGTTTCATGAGGACAGAATAGAGTTCTTCCAATGTCTCCCCAATGGGGTTATTTCCCGTCTTTTTTCCCATAGACTTCATCCTCGTTAAAGGTTTTGCTCAAAATTTCTATAAGCTCGCCGCCCTCGACGCGCCTGTAAAAGCAGCTAAAATGCCCCGTGTGGCAGGCCGCCACCTGCTGGGCAACCTTGAGGAGCAGGGTGTCGCCGTCGCAATCGATCAGCAGTTCACTTACGGCCTGCACATGGCCCGAAGACTCCCCCTTCATCCAGAGTTTTTTCCGGGAGCGGCTGTAGTAATGCGCCTTCCCCGTCTCTACCGTCTTTTTGACAGCCTCTTCGTTCATGTAGGCCATCATGAGTACCTGTCCACTCTTTTCGTCCTGTGCGATGGCGGGCACGAGACCGCACTCGTCGAACTTAATTTCCTGAAGAAGAGTCATCAGAGCCGAACGGGCACTCCCTTCTCTTTAAGATAGGTTTTCACCTCTTCCACGGTGTACTCCCCGTAATGGAAGATGGACGCGGCGAGAGCGGCAGAGGCCTTCCCCGAAACGAAACCTTCATAGATATGTTCCGGGCTGCCCACGCCGCCCGATGCGACCACCGGGATGGAGAGTGCATCCGAAACGGCAGCCGTAAGGGGAATGTCGTAGCCATCCTTGGTGCCGTCGCAATCCATACTGGTAAGGAGAATTTCTCCAGCACCGCAGGACTCCATCCTTTCGGCCCACTCGACGGCATCGATCCCCGTGGGGTTTCTGCCGCCGTGGGTATAGACCTCCCATTTTCCGTCGCTTCCCACAACCTTTTTCGCATCGATGGCCACGACGATGCACTGGCTTCCAAAGGCGGAGGCCGCCTCTTGCACGAAGTCAGGGTTTCGCACTGCCGCCGTGTTGATGGAGACCTTGTCGGCGCCCGCCCGGAGAAGCTCCCTGATATCACTCACAGAGGAGAGCCCGCCTCCGACGGTGAGCGGCATAAAGACATCCTCCGCCGTCCGTCTCACCACGTCGATTATGATCCCCCGCTTTTCGTGGGACGCCGTAATGTCTAGAAAGGTAAGTTCATCCGCCTTCTGCCGATCATAGGCCTTCGCCACTTCGACCGGATCGCCGGCGTCTTTCAGATCGAGGAATTTCGTCCCCTTCACCACCCTGCCGTCCTTCACATCGAGACAAGGGATAATCCTTTTTGTCAGCACGCGCCGCCCCTTTTTTTCGCCGACTTTGTTAAGGCAATCGCCTCTTCCAGATCGAGAGCCCCCGTGTAGATCGCCTTCCCGGTAATGACCCCTTCCACACCGTCCTTTTCGAGGGGGAGCAGGTTCTCGATGTCTTTCAGCGACGAAACCCCGCCGGAGGCGATAACGGGGATATCCACTGAAGCGGCGAGTTCACGCGTCGCCTCAATGTTTGGTCCCTGCATCATGCCGTCTTTCGAGATGTCCGTATAGATAATGGCAGCGACTCCGAAGTCCTCATACCCGGCTGCCAGGTTGAGCGCCTTTTTCGAGGTCACCTCGGCCCACCCATTGATGGCAACCATGCCGTCCTTGGCGTCTATTCCGACGATAATCCTGCCGTGATAGATATCGCAGGCCTTCGCGACGAACCGGGGGGTTTTCTGGGCGATCGTCCCGAGGATGAGCCGGTCTACACCGATGGTAACGTAAGCATCGATGGTATCCATGTCCCGTATCCCCCCGCCGAGTTGAACGGGAATATTTACGGCGTCGACAATCGCTTCTATAACCACCCTGTTGACCGGCTCCCCTTTAAAAGCGCCGTCAAGGTCCACCAGGTGAAGCCTTTCGGCCCCCTTCGACGCCCACTTCTTCGCCACCGCCACAGGGTCGTCAGAAAAGACGGTATCTTTATCCATCTTTCCCTGTTCGAGACGAACGCACTTGCCGCCTTTTAAATCGATAGCAGGTATGATCTCCACTAAGCCCATCCTCCGAATGCCTTTAGTATTTTCAAGCCCTCTTCCTGGCTCTTTTCAGGGTGAAACTGGCAGGCAAATATGTTGTCTTTCAAAATACTCGATGTGAAGCCCATGCCGTATTCCGTCGTCGTTGCCGTTACGTCCTCTTCCGGCTTAACGAAGTAGGAATGAACGAAATAAAAATGGCTCCCCTCTTCCACGCCGTCGAGGAGTGGCGTATCCCTCACCTTGCTGATCCTGTTCCACCCCATGTGGGGTACTTTCAATTCGTTTTTCGGAAAACGGGCCACCTTCCCCTTGATTATGCCGAGGCCTTTCCCGGAGCCGAATTCCTCGCTCTCCTCGAAGAGGAGTTGTAGCCCGAGACAAATACCGAGGAAGGGTTTCCCCTTTTCAATGGCCCTGACAATTGGGTCGGCAAGGGTTAACCGTTCGAGATTGGCCATGCAATCTTTAAAGGCGCCCACCCCCGGCAGCACCAGTTTCGAGGCATTATCGATAGTCTTCAGGTCATTGGTAATGACGGCGTCGCACCCCACCTTCTCGAAGGCCTTCTGCACGCTTCTCAGGTTCCCCATGCCGTAGTCGATAACAGCGATCATTCTACAAACGGCCCTTGGTGGAGGGGACCCCCTTTACCCGTTCATCGATGGAGGTTGCTCGATCCATAACGCGCCCAAAGGCCTTGAAGACCGCTTCGAGACAATGGTGGGCGTTGGTCCCCCGCACAAGGTCGATGTGGAGTGTGGTTCCGCTGTTGCTAACGAAGGCCTGAAAAAACTCTTCCGCAAGCTGGATGTCGAAATCACCCGTTTTCTCGGATGCGATGTTTACATTGAAGGTGAGGTGAGGCCGCCCGCTGATATCGAGGGAAACCGATGCCAGCGCCTCGTCCATGGGAACGGTCATGTTTCCGTAGCGGCGGATCCCGCTTTTATCCCCGAGGGCCTCCTTAAATGCCTGGCCGAGACAGATGCCGAGGTCTTCCACGGTGTGATGAAAATCGATCTCCACGTCGCCCTTTGCCTCGACATTGAGGTCGAAGAGGCCGTGGCGCGTCATCAATTCGAGCATGTGGTTGAGAAAGGAGACGGGCGTTTCGATATTGTAGTCGCCGTCCCCATCAATGGTGAGCGTCAAGGAGATGTTTGTCTCAGACGTTTCGCGCGTGATTTTTGAGCTTCTTGCCATCCGGTTTCCTCCCCCACTTATGAATAGATTTCTTGAAACCCTGATTATAGTTTTCTTCGCGCCCCTTATCAAGATTTTTTCTACCAAATGTAGCCAACAAGTAAACTGTCCGGAGTTGTAGCACGTGAATTGTCCGGTTTA
>CBDVDA010000184.1:0-5090 GCA_965372635.1 uncultured bacterium
TTCCGCGCGCCCGAACAAAGTGACAAAGTGCCCTTGGGGTAAAAGCGGGAATCCAATTAAATCAGACCCCTGGATACCGGATCAAGTCCGGCATGACAGATTAATAGAGGTTCCCTTTTGTAATAAAATTGGAGAGGTCCGATGAAGATAAACTTTGTTTTACTGCTCACAATAATTGCTCTTTTTTCAGCCTGTGCCTCCGCGCCGCCGCCTGCGGGGTATACGGCGAAAAAGGGGACGCAGAAGCCCTATAAAATAGACGGGAAGTGGTATACGCCCGTCGCCTCCTCCTACGGTTTTGAGGAGACGGGGCTCGCCTCCTGGTATGGCCGGGGCTTTCACGGGAAGAAGACCTCCAACGGCGAGACTTACGACATGCACGCCATGACGGCGGCCCACAAGACGCTCCCCATGGGCACCTATGTGAAGGTGACACGTGTCGATGACGGGCGTGAGACGGTGGTGAGGGTAAACGACCGAGGTCCCTTCGTGAGGGGGCGGATTATCGACCTCTCGTTCAGTGCCGCGAAGGAGATGGGCATCGACGTGGAAGGGACGACGCGGGTGAAGCTAACGGCGCTCGGGAGCAAGAAGGGGGACCGGCTCGTAAAAAAGGACTACAACAGGGGAAGTTTCCATATCCAGGTGGGGGCCTTTACGGTGAAGGAGAACGCCCTCCGGCTGAAGGAACGCTTGACTCTTGCCTACGGGAAGGCGTCTATCGCCCAGTTTCACCACGACGGCAAAACCTTTTACCGCGTCAGGATCGGGCCCATAGGCAGCCTTTCCGAAACGGAGAGGATCCTTCTGAAAGTGGCCGGGGAAAGGCTCGGCACTCCCTTCATCGTTGGCGACTAACGCCATGCGAATCGTCGTCACGGCAGACCTCCACTTCGGCATCTCGCCTGACTGCGACGACAGTACCCTTCGTTTTATAAAAGCACTTAAAAAATTCGCTCCCATCGACCTGCTGGTCATCTGCGGCGATGTGGCGGAAACCATCGACTGCTCGCCCGAAAATCCTGGGAGAAACCACGAGCGGCTATTTTCCGAGATAGAAAAGCTGAATATAGGCCGTGTCGCTTTCTGTGTAGGCAGCCACGACATCTGGACGCGAAACGAATTGGTTGATTCCTGGACCCTCTACGAGGGCGTTCTGAAAAGAGCTGCGAATGCAGCCGGATACACCTACCTCGATTTTGAAAACCTCTACCTCGACAACTGGGCTGTCGTCGGAACGATGGGGCACTACGATTACTCCTTCGCCACAAAGGGGCTTGAAATCAACGGCGTCATTGTGAAAGAGGGAAACTACGAATCCAAAACGCCGCCGGGCTACCTCGCCCCCGTCTGGAACGACATCAACTACCTCCGGTGGGATGATTCCGACCAAGAGGTCTGCGAGAGGCTCTGCCTCGCCTTCGAAAAGCGGTACGAAGAGGCGCAAGAACAGGCGGACAACATTATCGTTGCCACCCACACAGCGCCCATTTTAGAAATGAACGGTCATCAGGAAAAGACCGACCCACGCTCCAATTTTCTAAACGCCTTCTCCGGCGCAGTGAAACTCGGTGAAATCATCATGAAGGGCAGTCAAAAGAAGAAGGTAATTGCTTTTTCGGGGCATACCCACCTGGTGGTTCCTACTGTCATTAAGGAAGGGATCCGCTTCGAAAACGTGGGGGGCGATTACGGCAGCCCCCGCGCGATCCTGTTAGATGAGTAGGTATGAGTTATGCTCCCCGGTTTATACAGGGAGGATTATGGTTGGGGTGACGTCAATTGATACCCCCTCACCCTAGCCCTCTCCCACCAGGGGAGAGGGAATCGAAAAAATGCTCCCATTTGAGGGGCGAAGCAAGGGAGAGGCCGCAGGCCCTTTTTCATTGACAGTGGGGGGGAAAAAAAGGAGAATATCTTTCAAGCAATTCGCTGGAGGTCATCATGTTTGGTATAGGCATGCCCGAACTTATCATAATTCTGGTTATTATTCTCATCATCTTCGGCGCGGGGAAACTCCCGGAGATCGGTGAAGGGCTCGGAAGAGGCATAAGGAGTTTTAAAAAAGCCACTTCCGGCGAGGACGAAATCGACGTTACCCCCAAGGAGGAAGAGGAAAAGCTGGAGGGGGACAAAGAGGAAGAGAAGGAAAAAAAGGAAGAGGACTGAGCCTTCAGTAGTTCTTCCGGAGCAGCTCCTCCGCCGACAGGCGAACCTCTTCATGAACCGTCTTGTTCGTCGCAATGAGCTTCAGATCCTGAAACTGCATAAAATTCACCAGCCCGAGCGCGATCCCCGTAGGTGTACAGGGGTTTAAGACGAGGGCGCGCTTCACCACATACCTGGATATCCACTTTTCCGATTCAAAAACCGTCTTTAATATTTCCGGCTTGATGGGCCGTTTCGATGCGATCTTCAGCACGTCCCGCTCGACAATCCTCGGATTGGAGAGGATGTGACCTATCACGACGAGATCTTCGTCATAAAGGATACGGTCGAGGGTGTCCTTATTAAACCCCTTGGCAAGGCTCCGCTTGTGGCCGAGGGTAATGTCCGTCACCTGCTGCCCCTCCACGAAGTCGAATTCGCTATAGCGCTTTCCCTGCGGCGGCGGGTTCATGAGCAGTCGCACCACATCTTCATGGCCCTTCTTCCTGGCGGCATCGTAGATTGCACTCATCTTTTCAAGCCCGAGCGCCTCTTTCAGCCGCTCGATATCGATGCAGTTTTCCAAAACCTCCACGTAAGGCGTCCGCTTTTCAGCCGCCTTCCGGCAGAGCACGGAAAGGATGTCGGCGACGGTCTCCGCTTTCACGGCACTAAAGCGCTCCACCAGCGAGGCGCTCCGCATCTTCCGTTCGCTGAGACAGAGGAGTTCGTCCACTAATTTCAGCGTCACCTTTTCTATTTTTTCGCTTAACAACTCTTCCCGGCGGGCGGCGAGGATACTGTAATGAAATTTCCCGAGCGGCTCCCCCCTGATTATCTCGAAATCCCGGCTGCGGAGAAAGGTCTCCAACTCCTCACGCGAGACCCTTTCTTCAAGGGGCGGGCCTGACGGCGAGTCAACCTTTTCCCAGTCCGCAATCCCGATACGCCCTCCTTTTTTGAGTATCCTCTCAACATCAGCGAAGAATTGAGCACGGTCTTCCAGCTCATGGATCACCATGGAGAGAAAAACGAAATCGATGGATTTCTCCGCCAGAGGAATCCTGCTCTCCTCGGATCGGAAGGAAACGACGTTCTCCACCTTCCAGCGGTCCGCCTTTTTCCTGACTTCATCAAGCATCTCTTCCGAGATGTCGATAGCGAAGACGGTCCCCTCGCCCCCCACTCGTGCGGCGAGCGGGATGGTGCAGTAGCCCGTGCCGCACCCGATATCGGCCACCGTCATCCCCCTGTTTATGCCGAACCATTCGAAGAGTTGGCGGATATCGAAGAAGGCCTCCCGTTCGCTATTGTCGAGCTTCGCCTTGTTTGCGGGATCGAATTTGTGTGCCTTCGCCACTTTTTTCTTTCTTGCCATAGGGGCAGTTTACACGAAGGGGAAGAAAACTTCAAACCCCTATCCATCGCGCCTTGACACCCCTTCTGCAAGGCGCTATGCTTCAATTAAGAGCGTTATTTAAAGGAGGGTAAAATGGAAAATAAAGTAATCCTCGTTTGCGATAAAGAGGGCTGTCCCGATAAGATTGTTGCCAAGGCGGCAGAATTGCACAAAACGGAGAATTTCGTGCGACTCTACCTGCTACAGGTAATCGAGCACCCACCCATGCAATGGTGCGAGCATGGCGGCGCCGATTCGGAAAAGGACGAAAGAGCGCGGGACAACGCTAACCTCAGCCGACGGCTCGAGTGGGCTGTCCATGAGAACGAACTCCACGGAGAAGCGTTGAAAGAGTCCGTAGAGAAGCTAAAGGAAGAAGGCATCGAAGAAGTACGAATAAAAATCATCCAGGAAGAAATCAGTTTTTCCAGCACCCTCATGAACGATCTCAATGAAGAGGGTTGCCGGATGGTGATAATGTCCGAAAAAACGTGGGACGCCATTGATGGGAGGAAGCTGGATAAGGCGGTGAAGGTGGTTACAGCTTAAAATGCCGGTAGCACCTATTGTGGATTAGCAAGAGGGGTTGTAGCGCTATTACACTTTTGTACTTGGACACGAACTATTTATAAAAAAAATCATAGGGGTCATTAAAGAGAAAATGAGTGAATTTCCAACTGATCTTCCTGAATATCTAATTCTATCTGATAAAGTTTATAATCTCTCAATTTCATTAGCAGAAAACAGTGAGCGTGCCTTTCATCGAGGCTTAATTGACTTTCGAGTTGAGGGTATTAATCCTTTAATACCCTCAGATAAGTGGAGAACACTTTTAGGTATGACTGAAGAAGTGTTCTACGATTACCGCTCCGCTACAACCTCTACCCCATTAGAATGGACTTTATTCAGGTTTCTATGCCACTACGTGCGCACCAATTCAGTCCATTTACTTTCTGGGAAAGGTGGTAAAGTTCTAACGACAACTTCAATAGATGAGTTTGCTGGTGTTGTGAATGATGAAAATAAAGCTGAAGAAATAACAGGTGTCATTTGTAAGTCATGGATACGCACGTGTCCTGAAGAGAACCTTAAATTGCGAGACATTTACGTTTCTACTGACATTCCAATTGAATTATTAAAGAGGTGCATAAATAAATTTAAATTTCAAAATTATATTGAAGAACCAAATGAAAATATTTACAAGGTTACTCCTCATGTCTTCAATCAACCCGTTCCAACAACGAGCCAAATATCCTTAGACAGAAAAAGCAACAGGTACTATCAAGAAATTCAAATTCAAGCTAGTGAGCCATTTTGTTTTGTAATAATGCCATTCCGTGAAGCTGAGTTTTCGCAACATATATATACTGAAATAATAAAACCTCTTATTGAAGAAGAATTTGAGATTTTATGTTACCGTGTTGATGAGGATGTTTTACCTGATCGAATTGACAACAAAATTTATAGCTACATTTTAAGGGCTGCTTTCATAATCGCAGAAATATCTACTTGTAACCCTAATGTATTTTATGAACTCGGTTTG
>CBDVDA010000185.1:0-5005 GCA_965372635.1 uncultured bacterium
GGTTTAAAAAGACTTTCCCTGTCTTCTTCCAAAATGACCGGGCCCGAGTTAGTGACCCTGATGCACAACCTTCCCTCTTTAACTTCTTTGCAATCGACGGCCACATAGCCCGAGTCCACGTTGTAATTGACGGCGTTAGAGAGAAGGTTCAGAAGAACTTCCTTGAGGCGCGTCCTGTCGCTCCTGACAACGTCGGGGCCGCACTCCTCCAGGTTGAATCTGATCGTTATCTTCCGATTATCCGCCACAGGAGTCATGGCGGATAAGCACTCTTCAATAAGGGGGCAGATCTCGATCGGCTGGTATTTCAACTCCATCCGGCCCGATTCGATCTTCGCAATGTCGAGCACCTCGTCGATGAGGTTGGTCAGGTGCCACCCGGCCGTTTCGATCTCATCGACGCAGATACGCTGCCGATCCTCCATCCCCTCTGTTTGCCCGCCAAGCACCTGTGCAAACCCGAGGATAGAGTTGAGCGGCGTTCTCAGTTCGTGGCTCATACGGGAGAGAAAATCCGATTTGGCCTTGCTCGCCTTTTCGGCAACCTCCTTTGCCTTCAGAAGTTCCTTTTCAGATTTCTTGCGCTCCGTTATGTCCTGGAAGGTGCCGAGCATCCTGACAGGTTTACCCGTTTCATTAAAGACAACCCTCCCCTGGGCATTTGCTGTGACTATCTTCCCATCTTTTCTTATCAGGCGACAATCGACATTGTAATCAGCGCCTGGATTATTTTGGGCCTCTTTAACTGCCTTGCCGAGGTCATCCCTGTCATCGGGATGAATCATTCCGGCGAACAATTCATAGGAAGGCTCCACCTCTCCCGGTTTAAAGCCGTGTATCCTGTATGTCTCGTCACTCCAGAGCAACTCTCCCGTAAGGAGATCCCAGTCCCACGTGCCAACGTGCCCTACCTCCTGCCCCCGGTTGAGGCGTTCTTCGCTTTTTCGCAATTCTTCTTCCCCATGTATTCGTTCCACTTCGGCCCCCACCCTGGAGGCGAAGACCTTGAGGATCATCATGACAAAGTCTTCCTTCTCTATCGGCTTTTTACCGATAATCCCCATGTGCCCCACTCGCCTTCCGTGGGAATCGTTGAGAGTCATGGCCGCGTAACTTTCGGCGCCTATCTCCGTAAGGAAATAATCCTCGGGAAATTGTTCCTGCACGTTCGAAACGAAACAGACCTCTCCCTCCCTCAAAGCCACCTCGCAAGGGGTCCCTTTCGTCGGATATTCGAAGGGGGGCTGCAAACCCGTTCCGTCCCAGAAGGTAACCGTTCTCAACGTATCCGTTCCACCATCCACCAGTTCGGAGATAAAGGCACAACTCACGTTAAGCGCCTCGGCGAGCCGCTTTGTGAATTCACCGAGGAATTCCTGCCCCGTTTTGCTCTCCGTTTTCTCCGTGATAAGCCGGAGTGCATTTTCCGTTAGCCGCTTCTCCGTCACGTCCTCAGTCATGAGGACGAAACCGAGCAGTTCCTTCTCCTTGCTCCATATCCCCGTCACGCGTGAGTCGAGGTAGCGAAGGCCCGCCTCTGTCTCCCGCGCCATGCTGTAGTTGAACACCCCCTCTTCGCGGACCGTTTGAATGGCGCGCTCGAAACGTTCGGAGTCCACCTTCTCCGCCCTATGCATTTCTAAGACGGTACGGCCGATTACCTCTTCGGCGCTGTAACCGAAGAATTCCTCCGCCATGGAGTTATAGTATTGAATGGTAAAGTCGAGGTCCGTCGCCAGAATTGCGAGGCTGGAAGATGAAGCGAGGATATTGTCGACAAGGGCCGTTTTGCTTTCGAGAGCGCTCTCCGTCTTTTTCCGGCCCGTTATATCATAAATGAGTCCCTGAACATATTCGGGTTTCCCCTCTTTGTCACAAACGTTATGAATAACCTCGTGGAGCCATCGCACGCCGCCGTCCTTCCGGCGAATACGGTACTCCCGTTCGCAGGTAAAGCCGGGAACTTCTCGCACCTTTTTTACCGAATCCACCATGTCGGCAAGATCTTCAGGGAGGATCAACCGGTCCCAGGGGATTTTGCCGCCGGTGAAATCTTTCTCCCTGTAACCGGTGATTTCTTCTACCGCACCCTGAAAGAAAAAAGGTTTGTAGTCCATGGCCGACTGGAAGGTAATGCCGAAGAAACTATCGACAAAGGCCTGACAACGCATTTTCAACTCTTCTGCCACAAGCAGCGCCTGCTTCCGCTCCACGGCATAGCGAAGCGAGCGCACCAGGAGACGGCCGTCGAAATCACCCTTGACGAGGTAATCGTCCGCCCCTTGCCGGATTGCATTGATGCCCGTCTTTTCATCCCCCTGCCCCGTAACGACAACAAGAGGGAGGCCGGAAAAACGGGCTTTTACCTCTTGAAGTGTCTTAGTTCCCTCCGAATCGGGAAGCCAGAGGTCGAGGAGAAGGGCGTCCATGTCATTTTGGCCGAGACGTTCCAACCCTTCGGCAAGATTACTCGCCGATTCAAGGGCAAGCCGTCCATCGCCGAAGACCTCGATCATCTCCCCGATAATCCGGGCATCAACCTCGCTGTCTTCGATGAGCAAAATTTTTATCTTTTCGCCGTCCATAGTCACCCTCAACGTCTCTTCACAAACCCTCTTTAGTAACTACTTTACTTTTTCTTCTATTCCCGGTCAAGCCTCTCTTTTTCCCTCTTTGGGGAGGCTGACAAAAAAGATGCTCCCCCCCTCGGGGTTGTCCTCCACCCAAATCTTTCCATTGTGCAGTTCTACGATCCTCTTTGCAATGGCAAGGCCGAGGCCGGTCCCTTTATTATCCGTCTTTCCGGCCCGCTCGAAACGCTCGAAGATATTCTCCTTATCCCCGGCGGCAATCCCCTCGCCGAAGTCCTTCACCGCCACGAGCCACGTGGAATCCTCGTCGAAAAGAGTAATCTCTATCCGCCCGTCCGGTTCGCTGAATTTAATGGCGTTTGACAGGAGATTGGAAAAGATATCCTCAACAATACGGTTCCCATAGACAGGATAGTTCCCCACGGCACTGTTCAATACCCGGATATTCTTCTCTTCGCTCCTCAGTGCAAAGTTCTTGACCACCCCCCTAATAATCTCCCCGAGGTCGATACTCCCGGAGTCGATTTCCTCCATGTTTTCCAGCTTGGCGTATTCGGAAGCGTTTTTGACCATATCGGTGAGCCGCGATGCATTGTAAAGCATCTCGTCGATCATCTCCCTTTTTGTTGAATTCTTCTCCCGCTCCAGCAGCAGTTCGGCATAGTTGATCACCACATTGACAGGGTTCATGAGATCGTGGCTCAGGATGTCGGCAAACAGGTCTTTAATACGGTTTGACTCTTCCAGGCGGTCGGCATAGCGCTTCAACTCTGTCTGAGCCTTTTTTCGCTCTACAATCTCTCTTTCCAATGGAATCATTGCCGTTTTTCTAAGGACGTACCAGAGGACCACTCCAAAAAAAGAAGCGAAAATGGCAGAACCGGCAATTAAACCGACAGTCAGTCTGCCTATCCTTTCATCAAAGGCTGAAAGGTCATAGATTGCCTCCAGCCTGCTCAACGTTGTCCCGCCAAATTTGACATAATGCTTAACCTGAAAGGTATGAGCTGAAGGCAACTTCCGGCTGTAATCGAAGAGAAGAAATCCGTTCGGCGCGATCGCTTTCACTCCCAAAATATGAGGGTGTTGTTTGCTCCAGTCCATAAGAAACTGCTCAACCAGGGCATAATCGCGCCTGAGAATCGGCTCTTTTATAGACGATTCGACAAGGGACAATTCTTCTTCGGCATTTCTGTATATTTCACCTTCGAGTAACTTTCGCAGTGCAGAAATCGCTGCAAAATCAGCGACAAGCAGGAACAGCAGCACGACCACTACTAACGATGTGACGGCAACGCCATATTTGAACCTGCTATCTCCGTCCATTATCGCTCTCTTCCTTTTCAACTGCCCTTTCGACTACTCTTACCATGGCGCTCAGTCCGCCGTAGTCCCCATCATTGGCAGGCACAAAAGCGGTCATCCCTTTTTTGATTTCTTTCATTATGCTTTCCCCATCCTTGTCCTTCTTGAGAGCGTAGAAGGCTTTGCGCAAGTCCTCTACATTTTTTGAAGGGAGCCTGCTGCTTGCGACAAAAAGATATTCCGGGATGAGGCTGCTTATTGCGAGTCTTCTCAAGCCCCGTTTTTCATACTTTTTGAATATCTCTTCCTTAACGCCGCCGGCGTCATAGTCCCCCATCAGTACTCCAAGAACAACATTGTTGTGGTTGTCCAGGTGTTGGTGTCCTCCCAGTTGGTCAATATCCAGCCCCGCTTCTATTAGCATGAAAAGAGGCACAACATGGCTTGACGTCGATTCCTGGTCTCCGAAGGCAAACTCTTTTCCTGCCAGATCCGCCAGGGTCCGAGCGGGACTCTCCTCTCTGACAAATATAATGCTCTTGAAGAAGGGGCTTCCATCCGTTTCCAGGCGTGCCACGATGGGCCTCTCCCCGTAAAGGTCAACCATTTTTACATACCCCGCAGAACCGAGATAAGCGATATCCAACGAACCATTACCTAACCTGTCGATACAATCCTTGTAGCTGTCGGTGATCTTAACGGAAAAGGCCATTCCCGTCTTTCTTCCCAGGTAAGCGGCAAGTGGAGAAAAACGCTTGAATAGTTCAGTAGCCGTCAAATAAGGGGTAACACCGATAACCATCGATCCTCTTCCAGCCGTTACATCTGCTGCGCCAAGCAATCCGAGATCGTTAACCACCTCAGCCAGCATGTTGAAATCGGACGCCTCGGAAGGAAGGAATTTGCCCGCGTCTACTCCTGCCAATATCTTTGCATGGACGTCTTTTTCCGGGGATAGGTTTAAGAAGGCATCCCTTATCTTCTCCCGCAACTTTGCGTCCAGAGAAGACTGCGCCGCCCAGACATAGTCCGGGTATGGGGGCGTCTCGCTCAGAATGCGCACTTCTTTTTCGCTCAACCTGCCGGCTTTGTACATTTTTTTTACGACT
>CBDVDA010000186.1:0-4931 GCA_965372635.1 uncultured bacterium
AAGGTGAAAGGAAAAAGCCCCGCTCACTAATTGAGCGGGGCTTTTTTATTAAACTTTTTCTCTCCTCAGACTACGACTGCTTTTCCTTCAACACCGCCTGCGCCGCCGCGAGCCTCGCAATCGGCACCCGGTAGGGTGAACAACTCACATAGTCGAGGCCGATGTCGTGGCAGAACTCCACCGATGACGGCTCGCCGCCGTGCTCACCGCAGATGCCGAGCTTGATGTCGGGGCGCACGCTCTTTCCTTTTTCGACGCCCATCTTTACGAGCTGTCCTACACCCGCCTGGTCGAGGGCGACGAAGGGATCGATATCGTAAATTCCCTTTTCCACATAGTAGGGGAGAAAGTGGCCCGAATCGTCACGGCTTAAGCCGAGGGTGGTCTGCGTCAGGTCGTTCGTTCCGAAGGAGAAGAAACGCGCCTCTTTCGCAATCTCGTCCGCCGTGAGTGCTGCGCGCGGCAGTTCGATCATGGTACCGATGAGGTATTCCAGTTCGCACCCCTTCTGGCTGATAATGTCGTTGGCAATGGCAACCGCCTTCTGTTTGATGTAGGAAAATTCCTTGATGTGCCCAACGAGAGGGATCATGATTTCGGGGACAATGCTGTACCCCTCCTCTTTGACCAGTTCGCAAGCCGCTTCGATAATGGCCCGTACCTGCATCTCGTATATCTCGGGGTAGGTGACGCCGAGCCTGCATCCCCTGTGGCCGAGCATGGGATTCATCTCTTTTAGAGTTTCCGTCTTGTGCTTCAGGTCTTCAACGGAGACGCCCATATCGACGCCGATCTCCTGCAGGTCCTTCGTCGTCTGGGGGAGGAATTCGTGGAGCGGCGGATCGAGGAGCCGGATGGTGACGGGAAGCCCCTTCATCTCCCGGAAGATCCCCTTGAAATCGCTTTTCTGCATGGGGAGAAGTTTGTCGAGGAATTTTGTCCGTTCCTCCTTCGTATCGGAGAGGATCATCTCGCGAACCACCATTATTCGTTCGCTGTCGAAAAACATATGCTCCGTCCGGCAAAGGCCGATCCCCTCGGCGCCGAAATCTCTCGCCTGCTTCGCGTCGGCGGGCGTATCGGCATTGGTCCTCACCTTGAGCCGTCTTATATTGTCCACCCACCCCATGAGGGTGATAAAATCGTCGGAAAGTTCGGGTTCTATGGTGGGCACCTCGTCGAGTATTACTTCGCCCGCACTCCCGTCGAGGGTGATGATGTCCCCTTTTTTGACGACCGTACGCCCCACGATAAACTGTTCACTCTTGTAATCGATGCGGATTGCGCCTACACCGGCCACGCAGCAGCGCCCCATTCCGCGCGCCACAACCGCCGCATGAGAGGTCATCCCACCCGTAGCCGTGAGGATTCCCTGGGCGGCGTGCATGCCGTGGATATCCTCGGGAGAGGTTTCTTGCCGGACGAGGATCACCTTGAGCCCAAGTTTGGCGGCCGCCTCGGCGTCGTCGGCGGAAAAGACCACCTCGCCGTAGGCCGCGCCGGGAGAAGCGGGAAGCCCCCTGGCAAGCACATTTTTTTGCGCCTTAGGGTCGAGCATGGGGTGGAGGAGTTGGTCGAGTTGAGCAGGCTCTACCCGCATGACCGCCTCATTCTTCGTGATCAACCCCTCGTCAACCATATCGACGGCGATCTTTACGGCAGCGGCCGCCGTCCTTTTGCCGCCCCTCGTCTGGAGCATCCAGAGCTTTCCCTTTTGAACGGTAAACTCGATGTCCTGCATGTCGCGGTAATGTTTTTCCAGCTTGGTATAAACATCCACCAGTTCGCCGTATGGGACGGGCATAACCCCTTCCATCGTGGAGAGCCCGGCTTCGTTTCTTGCCGCCTTGTTTATAGGATGAGGCGTCCGAATCCCGGCCACAACATCCTCACCTTGAGCGTTTACAAGAAACTCCCCGAAGAATAGATTCTCTCCCGTGGAGGGGTCGCGCGTGAATGCCACGCCTGTTGCGCAATCGTCCCCCATATTTCCGTAAACCATTGACTGGACGTTTACCGCCGTTCCCCAGTGGCCCGGGATCTTGTTCAGCTTCCTGTAGGTGATTGCCCTCGGCACCTCCCAGGAATCGAATACGGCGCTGATCGCTCCCCAGAGCTGTTCCGTGGGATCGTCGGGGAAGGCTTTCCCCGTCGCCTCTTTCACCTTCGCCTTGAAACTGACTACGAGGTCTTTCAGGTCGGCGGCAGTCAGGTCGGTATCTTTATCAACGTCCCTTTCATGCTTTTTCTTTTCGAGGAGTTCTTCGAGGATTTCACCGCTCATCCCCATAACGACGTTGCTGTACATCTGGATGAAACGGCGGTAGGAGTCGTAACAGAAACGCTCGTTTTTCGACTGGCCGATCAGCCCCTGCACCGTCTCGTCGTTAAGTCCGAGGTTTAAGACCGTGTCCATCATCCCAGGCATGGAAACCCGTGCGCCGGAACGGATGGAGATGAGGAGGGGGTTCTCCTTGTCGCCGAAAACGGCGCCCATCACCTTTTCCGTCTTGGCGAGATTTTCGGCCACCTCACTTTTCAGGGTTTCGGGGTATTTATTCCCCTTGTCGTAGTAGTGGGTGCAGACCTCCGTGCTGAGGGTGAAGCCTGCCGGTACGGGGATGCCGAGATTGGTCATCTCGGCAAGGTTGGCCCCCTTGCCTCCCAGCAGGTTTTTCATGGTCGTCGTGCCTTCGGCTTTTCCGTCTCCGAAGAAGTAGACAAATTTGTCAGCCATCGTAACTCCTCCTCAAAAAAATTATTTGTTTTCCGTAACGATCCTGGAAAAATCGGCGAAGCGCATAAAGAGGCCCGACACTTCCTTCAGAAGCGAGAGCCTGTTGTTCCTGATCTTTTCATCCTCCGCCATTACAAGTATATCATCAAAAAAACAATCTACAAAGGGACGGATCTCTGCCGCCTTCAAAAGGGCCTCCTTGTACTTCCCGCTCTCCGCCAAATCCATCACATTTCCGGCGATGGCATGGTATGCCCTATGAAGTTCGGCTTCCGCTTCGCCATCGAAGAGAGTGGGATCGACGCTCCCCTTTTCGAAGTCCTTCGTGATGTTTACGACCCGCTTGAATGCGACGGCGAGCGGTTCAAAATCGGGTTGTCCCTTGAGATGTGACAACGCCTTGACGATTTCCACTGTATCGAGGATGTCGTCGAAACCACGGGAGAGTACGGCGTCCACCACGTCATGGGAATAGCCGCTCGATGTGAGACGTCCGGCGAGGCGCTGTTTGAAAAAATCGAGCACGTCGGCCTTTATCTCTTCTGGCTCCCGCTCCAGCTTCTCCAACCCTATCTCAATCGCCTTATCGATGATTCCGGAAAGGGAAAGGCGGTAGCCCTTCTCCATTATTATTCTTATAATGCCGAGCGTCTGCCTTCTTAGCGCGTAGGGATCGGACGCCCCTGTTGGGATAAGCCCGATGCCGAAACAGCCGCAGATAGTGTCCATCTTGTCGGCCATGGAAACGATGGCGCCCGTGCCTGTAGAAGGGAGGATGTCGGTGGCGCTTTTAGGCAGGTAGTGCTCTAATATGGCGCTGGCAACTTCATCGTCCTCGCCCGCCTTGAGGGCGTAATCCCGTCCCATGATCCCCTGCAATTTTGCGAACTCGCCGACTACGCCGGAGACGAGGTCTCCCTTGGCGAAGTAAGCGGCGCGCGACGCCTTCTCTTTCAGGGCAGGGTCGATCTCACCAGCGAGATATTCGGCAAGGGCTCGGAAACGCTCCATCTTTTCATAAGAGGTGCCGAGCTTCGCCTGAAAGACGACGCTTTTCAGCTTCTCCACCATGTCGTCGAGAGGCGTGTCGAGGTCTTCATTGTAATAGAAGGCGGCGTCGGAAAGCCTGGCCCGAAGGACCCGCTCGTTCCCCTTCCTCACCACGTCCATATCCTTCGCCTCCGTGTTGCTCACGGTGATAAAACAGGGGAGAAGATTCCCATTATTGTCCTCAACCGAGAAGTAACGCTGGTGCTCCCGCATGGCGTTGATCACCACTTCCCTCGGCAGGTTCAGATATTCCTTGTCGAAACCGCCCGAGACGACGACAGGATACTCGACGAGGTTGGCCACCTCTTCCACGAGACCTTCATCTTCGATGAGTTGTCCGCCCGCTTTTGAAGCGGCGTCGGCAATCCCCTCCCGGATGATGGTCTTTCTTTTTTCGGGATCGATAATAACCCGGCCCGATTCACACTTCTTCTGATAATCGTCGAAAGAGACGACTGTGAACTCTTCGGGCGCATGAAAACGGTGTCCCCGGCTCTTGTCAGAACTTTCGATATCGGCCAGATTGAATTTAACTATCTCGCCGCAAAAAAGTGCAGCAACCCAGTGAACGGGACGCGCAAAGGCACTGTCGAGGTCTTTCCATCGCATCGATTTAGGAAAAGAAAGTTTTCCCACGAGGGTGGAGAGGAGCCCGGGAAGAACCTCTGCCGTATCTCTACTTTCCATCACCTTCTCAATATAAATGTACTCGCCCTTTCCGTCTTCCTTTTCGCGGAATGTGATCTTGTCCGGGTCTACACCCTTTCCCCGGCAAAAACCGGTCATCGCCTTTGTCGGGGTTCCCTCCGCGTCGAGAGCAGCCTTCTTCGAAGGCCCCCATATCTCTTCCGTGACAGATTCCTGTCTTTCGGCAAGGCCATCAATGACAAGAATCAACCTGCGAGGCGTACCGTACGTTCTGATGCCGTCACAGTGAAGTCTCGCTGCTGTCAGTAGGGATTGAGACGATGCGCTAATATTCTGCAGCGCCGGTTCGATCCGCCTGCAATTGTTTCCAGCGGCAGTAACCCGGCGGAGCTGCCAAGCGTGGAGGAGCGAAGGGTTGAAATCGAAATCGCCTCGTTCGAGCTGGGCCGGCCGATGAAAACGACCCTCATTCCGATCCTGACCAGCATGGGATGCC
>CBDVDA010000187.1:0-4632 GCA_965372635.1 uncultured bacterium
GACGAGCACACGTATGAGGGCCAGAAGCTGAGTGTCTTTATCGATGCTTTCTTTCTTTTTCTTTGCCTCCTCCTCTTGAACCTGTTCTTTCATGGGGACTTCGTGGAAAATCTCCATGTTGCTCTCGTCGAGGTCGAAGGTCTTGATCTTGTCCGTGAGCGGTTCGATCTGCACCCAGGTCTTCTCGTCGTAGAAATGCTCGATGGCATTTTCGATCTGGGAGTCGGTGGCGATGATCGGTTTGACCCTGTGGTTGGTGAGGAATTCGATCTCTTCTAAAGCGAGCATGTTGTTCGGGTCCGACATGGCGAGGAAGAGATAGTGTTTGCCTGCACTTTCCTTTGATGTTAGCGGGATAACGTGGTATTTTTTGGCGATTTCCGTAGTGATGAGCGAGTAGACTTCAGGCATAAAGTGGACCTTCGTCAGGTCGGCGCACTCGAACTTTAACTGATCGCTCAGGAATTTAAGCAGCGTAATTTCATCGAGATAGCCGAGTTCCACAAACTGCATACCCAGTCGGCCGCCCCACTGTTTCTGACGGCTGAGCGCGTTTTCCAGCTTGGATTCGTCGATCAGTCCCTTGCTGAGCAGCAGTTCGCCCAGTCTCAATTTTTTTGACACAGCATATCTCCTTAATTCATCTTAAGTCTTTACTATAGCGCATTAATCTCTGGTGTCAATAGGAAATTAACTTTCTTACATTTTGAAAAAGGTCAATAGTTTAGGTGTTGCAGGAAAGTAGGCAGACAGGCGGTATTCATTATTGGGTTTGTTTTTTTTTCTTTTCTCTCTCCGGTGACGTTGTTTCAGTCCTAAAAGACTCCTTCCCGCGTCACCCGGTCGCTGTGCCAGCACCGGACGAGGTGTCCGCCTCCGAGGTTTCTCGGTTGCGGGTCTTCGTCCCGGCATTGTTCCGTCGCGAGGGGGCAGCGTTCCCGGAAACTGCATCCAACCGGGAGGTTTAGAAGGTCCGGCACGTTCCCCGGTATGGTGGTGAGGCGTTCTCTCTTCGTCCCGGCGCCGGGGATGGAATTTAGCAATCCCACCGTATAGGGGTGGCCGGGGGCGTTGAAAATATCCTCCAGAGAACCGTATTCGGCTATCTTCCCGGCATACATGATTCCCACCCGATCGGCCATTTCGGCCACGATGCCGAAATCGTGGGTAATGAGAAGGAGCGACATGCCCATCTTTTCCCTGAGCGCTTTTATGAGGTCGAGGATTTCGGCCTGGATGGTCACGTCCAGCGCCGTCGTCGGTTCGTCGGCTATGAGAAGCCCCGGCTGGCAGGCGAGGGCCATGGCGATCATCACCCGCTGGCGCATGCCGCCGCTCATCTCGTGGGGGTAGCTGGAGACACGCCTCGCAGGATCGGGAATACCCACCTGTTCGAGCATCTCCACACATTTCGAGAGGGCGTCCTGTTTATTCAGACCCTGATGGAGTTTTATCGCCTCCATTATCTGGTTTCCCACGGTGAAGAGGGGGTTGAGAGACGTCATCGGCTCCTGGAAGATCATGGATATTTCGTTTCCCCGCACCTTCCTCATCTCATCTTTGTTGAGATCCAGGAGATTTCTCCCCTTGTAGATTATCTCACTCTCTGCAATTCTTCCGGGCGGTTCCTGTATCAGCCGAAGGATAGAGAGGGCGGTGACGCTCTTTCCGCAGCCCGATTCACCGACGAGGGCGAGGGTCTCCCCTTTTTTCATCTCAAAGCTTATGCCGTCAACTGCCTTTACCACGCCCCGTGAGGTATGAAAATGGGTTTTGAGGCCGGTCACTTTAAGAAGAGATGCTTCCGTCATCAGGTTTCACCTCCGTCGCGGGGAGAGAGGATATCGCGGAGATAATCACCGAGAAAGTTGTAACTCATGATGGTTAGGAAGATGAAGAGGCCGGGTGTTAGAATCCAGGGGTAGTTGATCAGGTTCTGCACGTTTTGAGCAGACGCGAGTAGGTTTCCCCATGAGGCGTCCGGCTCCTGGATGCCGAGGCCGAGGAGCGACAGGGCGCTCTCGCCGAGGATGAAGCCGGGGATGCTGAGGGTGGCCGAGATGATGGTATAGTTGAAGGTGGAGGGGATGATGTGTTTGAAGAGAATCCGGCCGTGTCCGGCGCCGAGGGCACGCGCGGCGACCACGTAGTCCCGCTCCCGCTCGGAGATTACCATCCCGCGTATGACGCGGGCGAAACCGGCCCAGCCGATGAAACTCATAATCACCACGATGAGCATAAAGGTCATGGCCGATGAGATATTGGAGGGGATAATCACGGCGAGCGCCAGCAACAGGAAGAAGGAGGGCACCGACATGAAGACCTCGGCGATTCGCATGATGATGTTGTCCACCCATCCGCCGAAATAGCCTGAAATGCTCCCGATGACGATGCCGAGGAAATAGCTGATTGCAACGCCGAGGATGCCCACGGTGAGGCTCACCCGTCCGCCGTGGATGATCCTAGAAAAGAGGTCCCGCCCAAGGGCGTCCGTTCCGAAGAGGAAAATCTTTTCATCGCTCTCTTTCAGACCGAAGAGCTGCCCTTCGATGGTAAATAGATCGACGTAAATCTTCCTGGATTGGTCTGCACTGTATTTCCTCTTAAAGACATCCGTCATTTTAATGGGGTGGATATAGAAAAAGCCCTCTCCCCAGTCGGTTGGCGGGGCGAGATGCGGCCTCATGGGAGGCGCATTGGGGAACTTCCTGTTCTGTGCTCTGAAATCGTAGGGAGAAACGAAGGGAGCGAAGAGGGCGGAGAAGTAGAAGATTACCAGGATAAGGGCGCTTATGCCCGCAGTTAAAGTTAGTTTTTTGAAAAATTTATTGTTTAGCATATTCGTCTTTTTGGTGAAAAGAGCATAATTATTCTAACGCCCCCTAACCCCCTCTTGCTCCAAGAGGGGGGATGTTTGCTCCTCCCCTTGGGGTAAGGGCCTATGGCTCGGAGCCAACGGCTCATAGAGGAGGCTGGGAGGGGTTACTGTAATGCCCCCTTTTGTTACGTACTTGTCATTCCCGGCCTGCTCGGGAATCCAGAACATGCGGTAGTCATGACTTTAAGTATTGTGTCCCCATAACTTCTAAATACAGCAAGGGCTTGGCAAAACATATCATCGCACTTCGTCGGGATCCATGTACATTTCAAATATATCCGGGAACTTTTCCTTAAGGAGTCTCCTGCGCTCCACCATATGGGAGTGGTTCCCGCTTCGTCTTGCCTTTTCAGCTTCGTAAAGAAGGCAGTAAGCCTCGCGGCCTCCTTTTTGTTCAATGCCGGGGGCTTCCATCTCGGTATCCAGCAGGGGCAAAAGCCGCCGCAGCCAGCCAACGGCGGGGGCCATTTCAAGGCCTGTTTCATTTATCAGCTCAAGGAGTTCCACGTCCTTCATCTCTTCAAGGTTGATGCCTTCCGGGTTCCTCAAGAGATGCCTTGCATAGATCATTCGCGCCTCGCTCTCCTTCCCCTGAACAAAAAGGGCGGTCGCCAGCCAGTCTTCTATGCGTCCATCTTCCGGGTAACGATCCAGTAGTTTCCTGAATGCCTCTTCGGCCCTGACGCAATCATTGACATTCATATAGACATTTCCCACACAAAGATCGGGGGGGATAAAGATGAGGGGGTCTTCTTCCATTAGCAGGACCAACTTTCCGCACAGGGTCGCCTTAAAGTTTTTCAGACCGTAACCTTTTTCGAATGGATACTTTTTTATCTCCTTCCAGAGATATTTTAAGGCCTCATCCCCTTCCAGGGACTTAAGTTTCAGGAAAACATCTCGCCAGTATGAGGCCAAAGCCTCGGCTCTATTCGCCCGGATGTTATTCGGAGCGGCGCAAAGCACCTCATCGAAAAAATTAAGGGCCTTTTCAAAATCTAACTCTTCGAGATATTCGTAACCCTTGCCTATCTTTATGGCATCCCAGGCAAACAGATCCAGTTGAGGTTCATCTTCGTCCTGCATTTATCCTCCATACAAAAAAAGAGTAGTAGATTTCAATCTCTTCACGAAGAGAATCACCAGAGTTCCAGAGAAGCTTAGACGTTAATGGGTTCCTGCGGTTCTTCCTTTTTTGCTGTGCAACAACTACAACAAGGTAAGACAATAGAGAGGCAAAGGCTACCGTAGAAAAGAGTACTAATACTAAAATTATAATCAAAATATTCCCCCTGTAATCAATGATTACTCATCCCCCGGAACATCGCTTGCAATGCCCTTCAATTATTGCACCTTTTAATTTCCTTCATTTATTATTTTTTTTGCCCATGCAGGAGGTGGATTGATAAGCCATTTACAATTTCCCCTCCTCACAATGGCTACTTGCCGGAATGGATTCTCTTTTGAGGAGTTATCCAGCAGGCGTACCTCATCGGACAAGGGCAATGATAAGGAAATATTTTTCATTGTCCGTGGTATAGGACTATCTGTTTTTGCAGCAGGCACGCTATGCCCTCCACTTTTAACACGCTGAAAAACTCTTGCTTCATTCAAACTTGACCTTTCGAGATGTATATAGACAAGAATGATTTCATATCTCATTGCTTTTGCTTTTGCAAGAAAGTCTACTTTCGAGGGGTGGGAAAAAACCGTTTCAAAACAGAATGAAACCCCCTGACTAATAAGGTCTTCGC
>CBDVDA010000188.1:0-4480 GCA_965372635.1 uncultured bacterium
CATATTCCCGCTTAAAGACTGCGGGAATGACAACCTTTTTGTACTTTTGCAAGAGTCTCAAACGTCAAAAATAACCCTTGCCACCCAACCCTTCGGTCTCTTCTCCACCTTCAAATCATGATAGGTGGCCGCCTTAATCTCCGTTTTTATGGTATGCCGGAGAGGGTCGAATTTTTCTCCCGAAACCCTCGCCATGAGGGAGTAGTCCCCTGCCATTTCAACTTCGAAGGTCTTGAACAGCATCCTCTTGACCTGGTGATAATAAAGCAACTCCCTCAGCCAGTTTATCATCAGGTCTTCGTGATCGGAGCCGTCCACCTCTATTTCGACGGTGAGGTCGCACCGGAGGCATTCACGGTCGGTAATGAC
Organism: uncultured bacterium; assembly: GCA_965372635.1. GTDB lineage: Bacteria > Desulfobacterota > JADFVX01 > JADFVX01 > JADFVX01 > CBDVDA01. The sequence continues at coordinate 370 of CBDVDA010000188.1, forward strand.
GTCGAACAGTCCCTCCCCAGCGGCGATAAAAACCGCTTCCAGTGTAGACCCGGAAAATTCCATGCCGAGATCGGCCGTATGTTCGATCAATCTGTAAGGTGTCATCGATGTTGGTTGCTCCTCTTTCTTAAGTATACAAAATAAAGATAACAGCGTCAAAAAAAGAGGCCCAAACGAATCCCCACCTCTCCATCTATTTTAGCCTTGACAAAATTGTATACAATCGGTCATCCTACGATTACTGTGAAATGCTGGGAACTCAGTCATTTCAAGCATATGGAGCCCATATTATCCAGTCAATAAGGGCATCTCCAGGCTACTACCTTTCGGTTCATATCGATTTTTGTCCTTGACATAACGGGCGCTGTCTGGTAAAAGAACAGCTTCATTTTTTGACAATAAAGCTCTTGAGTGAGCTTTATATTAATGTACAGTATACGTAAACCTGAAGAGAGAACAAGTAAGTTAAGGAGGACAAAAATGGCAGACAAAAAAGCGTCACGGCGTAAATTTATAAAAAATGCCGCACTCGGAGGGGTAGCAGTGGTGGCAACGGCAGGAGCTGCAAAGAAAGTGGCATCGTTGGCCGTCGATGCAAGCATGAAAGGATCGGATAACGGCTACCTGAACCATGGAGACAAAGCCTTCGCAGAGAGGGAGTATGTGGAAATGAGCAACAAGGAAAAAGCGGATCAGGTAAAAATGTTTGTAGACAACTATAAATACGAAGCTGTGTAAACATTTTCAGGGAGATGTCCATGTCAAAAGAAGAAAATAAAAAAGTAACGAAATCCCGCAGAGAGTTTTTTAAAGACTCGGGAATTAAAGGTGCCGGTGTGATAATGGGCGCCGCAGCGCTTCTTTCCGGCTCCGATGAGGCGGAAGCGAAGACGACCTGGGCCGAGCACTTTCAAAAGAACTTCAGACTCATGACCGATGAAGAGAAGAAAGAGGCGGCTGAAAGGCTGGAGAAGAGATACTCGGAAGAGTTCGGCAAGAAGGTAAGAGTCGGCATCGAGCCCGCCATGGAAGGCGTTCTCTTCGGGTACGGTCTGAACATCCAGAAATGCATCGGGTGCAGACGCTGTGTCCATGCCTGTGTCGCGGAAAATAACCAGTCACGCTATGATCCAAAAGGTAAAGCGACTGAGATTCAGTGGATTAGGGTCATCCGGATGGAGAAAGGGAACTTCGCTTTCAAAAAAGAAAATATGCAAGGCGGTTATCCTCATAAGAAAGGGGAGGAGTACGGAATACAGGTAGGCGGGAATGCCTATACCAATATGGGAACACTCCTCGAAGGCCAGCATTACTACGAGCCGGAAAAGGTACCTGAAAAGGACGCCTTCTACTTCCCCATCCAGTGTCACCAGTGTGAAAAACCTCCCTGCGTGAAGGTCTGCCCCGTTAGGACGACCTACAGGGACCCTGACGGCGTTGTCGTAATCGACTACAACTGGTGTATCGGTTGCAGGATGTGCATGGGAGCCTGCCCTTACTGGGCAAGAAGGTTCAACTGGGGCGTTCCCAACCTGCCAAGGAAGGATCTGAATCCGAGAACCCATTACATGGGCAACAGGCCGCGTATGAAGGGTGTTGTTGAAAAATGCCACTTCTGCCTGCAACGTACGAGAAACGGCAGGTACACCTCCTGTGTCGAGGTCTGCCCCGTTGGCGCAAGGAAATTCGGCAACCTGCTCGATCCGAACAGCGAAGTGAGGAAGATCATCGACAGGAAGAGGGTCTTCAGGCTTAAGGTCGAGATGAATACATATCCAAAATTCTTTTACTTTGTCGATTAAGGGGAATAGATATGAAACAGATAAAATTTGGAATTGATTTTCTGAAATATGCATTGACGGGAGGCGTCAAGCTCTATGCGTGGATGCTCTTCCTGGGCTTTTTTATAATGCTGCTGGTCATCGGTCAGGCAATACAGTTGACGCAAGGGATGATCGTAACGGGCCTGAACGACCAGGTGAGCTGGGGGCTCTACATGGCGAACTTCGTTTTCCTCGTTGGCCTCGCGGCCGCCGCCGTTACCGTCGTTTTCCCGGCCTAAGTTTACAACTATGAGCCGCTAAAGAAGGTAGTTATAATCGGCGAGATGCTTGCCATATAGGCCGTTATCATGTGCATCCTTTTTGTTATTAACCATATGGGAAGGCCCGACAGGACCTGGCACATGTTTCCCGTGCTCGGTATTTACAACTGGCCCCACTCCATGCTCGCATGGGACGTAGCGGTCCTTAACGGCTACCTTGCACTTAACGTGATATGCGGTTTCTACTATATGTATAAGAAATACGTAGGCGAGCCGATGAATAAAACGTTCTATATGACCTTCGTTTATATCTCCATCGTCTGGGCGCTCAGTATCCATACCATTACCGGTTTCCTGCTAAACACGATGCCGACGAGACCGATGTGGTTCCATGGCATGGTGCCGATCAAATTCATCTCCACCGCTTTCTCGGCAGGTCCGGCGTTCATCATTCTCGTCTTTTTCTACATCAGGAAGAACACGAAGTTCGAGATACCCGATGAGGCGATCAACAAGTTGGCCGAAATCATTACCTACTGTCTCGGTATTGCCCTTTTCCTCACCATGAGCGAAGTGGTCACAGAACTCTATCCGAGTACGGAACACTCCTTCTCCCTCAAGTACCTCATGTTCGGAAAACATGGCCTTTCCAAGCTTGTGGGATGGTTCTGGATTTCCATGCTGTTTAATATTACCGCCTTTGCGCTGTTGCTCAATCCGAAGACGAGGAAGAACCATAAGATACTCCCCTTTACCTGCGTTATGTTGTTTGCAGGAATCTGGATTGAAAAGGGTATGGCCTTTGTTCTTCCCGGTATGATTCCGAGCCCCATTGGCGAATTTGCAGAGTATTCACCTTCCTGGATCGAGATCGGAAATTCTCTCGGATGCTGGGCCGTCGGTTTCCTGATCTTTACAATACTCGCCAGAGGCGCTATCGGTGTCAGCCTTGGCGACATTAAACATTCTGATGCGAAATAGAGCGCTTTCTTATGAGAGGAGACAGTATGAAAGAGAATAGATTTATGAAAATGGTCCTCTGCCTTATGGCGGCAGGTTTAGTCTTTACGGGAACGGCATTCGCAGAAGAAGCTGCTGAAGAACTTGAGCCGGAAGTCTGTTTCGAAAGCAGGGGGATGAAAGAAGACGGTGAAGTAACGGGCTACACGATCCTGGAAAAAAGGGATATCGCCGTCTGGTGGCCCAACGTCAAGTGCTCACCCAAGACGGGCGGCGTACTCTGGTGGGGCGACCCTTTCGATGAAACGGTGCCGATGATCGATGACACGGACCCGACGACAAATATGCCGATCGAGGCTGACTACACCCATGAAGAGGCGGTCGTTAAATCGAGAGAGGCCTTTCTTACCGATGTTATCGGCCTCTATCCTTGTGCCGATATGTGCCACGGTGCTGAGGCGGAGGTTGTTGCCATACCGAAGACGACCACGCCGCGGGTGCTTGCCGAGATGCATTTGGAAAAGTTCAAGAATGAAACAGGGGAGCCTAAAGACCTGCAACACGGGCGGGGGGCGATCTGGTGCCTCGACTGTCACAGCAGGACAAACAGAAACAGGCTCATCGATCATCGCGGAAACGAGATCAGCTTCAACCAGCCGATGAAACTTTGTGGAAAGTGCCACGGCCCGGTCTACCGTGATTGGCGGGACGGCATTCACGGCAAGAGGATCGGCATGTGGACCAAAGGGGGGAAAAAGAGATGGTGGGTCTGCACCGAGTGCCACGATCCCCATAACGTTCAGCAGGCGCCCGGAAGCCGCGGGTTTGCGCAGCTTGCGCCTGAACCTGCCCCGGCATTGCCGAAGGGGATGAAAAATGCAAACCACGAGCAGGAGCACGGCGGTGGTCACGGTGGAGGACCTGCCCCGGCGGGAGGCGAAGCGCCCGCACACTGATCAGGCAAAAAAGTGGTAATCCTAAAGAGGGGCCTTAAAAGGCCCCTCTTTTTTTTGTTTAATTAACCATAGAAATCCCCATCCTCTGGGCGGGGGCAGAGTTAATCGGCTATGCCATAAGAATTCTTCTTTTCTTTGACGGCCAAAGAAT
>CBDVDA010000189.1:0-4393 GCA_965372635.1 uncultured bacterium
ATACTGCAGGGGCGACCCTGTGGGAAAGTAGGTCGCCGCCGATTTAATTTTAAAAAGCCCTCTACATCTAACCGTGTAGAGGGCTTTTGTTTTTTAAGGCAGGATGAACAGGGTTTGATTTGCCCGCGAAAGACGCGAAATAATCTTGGTTACCTCTAAAAATTAACATTTTGTCATTCCGCGCGCTCGAACAAAGTGACAAAGTGCCCTTGGGGTAAAAGCGGGAATCCAGTTAAATTAGACCCTTGGATACCCCTGCATCGAGTGCGGGGCAGGCTTATCAAGTCCGGCATGACAGATTAATAGAGATTCCCTCTTATCTTTAATCTGTGACAATCTGTTTATCCCTAACAAGGTAAATCCGCGTTCCATTTTCTTTGCCTTTCTTTGCACCCTAGCGTCTTTGCGAGATAAAAATTACCACTCCAGGTACTGCTTGGCCCAGTGGTTGATCAGCAGGGCGGCGGCTTGTGCCGGATAGCTCGCCCTCGTCCCCTTCAACTCGTTCATGTGCAGACATACCAGAACGACCGATTTGTTCGGGTTTTTCCGGTCTTTCGCATAACCGGCAAACCATTCGTAGCGGACATTTTTACCGTCCTTTGTTCCCGTCTTTCCGCCCACACGCAATCTCTTTCTGTTGTAGGGATAAAAAATCCGCTTGTTCCTGAAGGGGCTCCGCGCCGACCCTTTTTTGATAGTCGCTTCGAACATACGCCTCAGACCGTAATAGGTATTTTCGGAAAAGGGTTTACTGCCGAGTTTCACCGGAACGGGTGGTGTGTAGTTTGCCCCGATGACGGGCGACCAGGGAATTTCGGGGCTTTCTCCGGTGAGGACGGCGCGGACAATGGCTGCCGCCAGCAACGGCGAAAGGGTTATATCGTTTGTGAAACCGCTGGCCGCCTCGGCTACGCCGAACTTGTCGCCATTGGTTGTGAAGAGGCTCATTTCAGGGATGTTAGCAGAAAATATCCGGTTGAAACCGAACCTCTCCGCTGTTTTTAGGAGCCGTTTTTGGCCAAGTCGCTGGCCCACGATGCCCATGGAAGGATTCATGGAGGAAGCGAAGGCGCTTTCGAGGGAGACTGTTCTGCCTCGATAGTTTTTGGGGATCTTCAACTGGTCCCGGTAGAGCGTGACGCTGCTTCCGATGGCGGGGATTCTCGTGTGATTGGAATAACGGTTCGATTCGAGCGCTGCTGCCGCCGTGATGATCTTCGCCAGGCTGGCGGCAGGAAAACCGCTTTTTGAAAGGTCGGTTGGCTCGGCACTCGGGTTGAAACCGTTTTGCTGGCCCCAAGCGAGGATTCGACCGTTCTTGCCGTCCACCATGAGGTAGACCGCGCCATAGGGGTTCTGTGACCTGAGAACGTTGAGAAGGCGCTCCCCGAGGGCAGGATCAGGCTGGCGTGAGAGGAAAAGTTCTTTAAAGGGCGGTCCCATCTTCCGGGGTGGCGAGGAGACGACCTCGTCGGGCGAGGGCGCAGGTACCTGTTCACTTTCCGAAAGGTCTGGTTTCTCCTCCGCTATTTCCTCTGCGTTGATTTCAGTAGCCGGGGGAGGGGTCGAAGAGGGTGCGTCGGTAGAGAAACGGTAGACGGCAAAGAGGAGAAGGGTAATAAGGGCAATCCGTACAAGCGGCAGTCGCCGATCTTTTTCACGGCGGGGAGGAGTGCTGTCGGGTGTGTAGATGCTCACAATTTATCCGGCCTTTATTCAGATGAGGAATTAAAGCTCCCCATAAAAAGGAAGAGTTCCAGACCTTTTATCAGACTTTTTTCCATATGTCAATTGACTGCTTCCTCATTTCTGTTTATTATGAGCAGGAAAAAGGAGCGGAGAGGCATGAAGGGGATGGGAAAACGATTTTTCTTGCCCTGTTTAGCATGGCCCTTTTTTAGCGGTTTTTCCCTTTTTGCAGGCGGATGCGGCAGAAGAAAAACTTTCGGCAATCATCCTCAATGGGCTGAATGCCTATAAGAAGAGCGGCCCCGAGGCCACCATCAAGACGTGGATCAAGGGGCGTCCCATGGAGAAAAGGAAAAAGAGACTTTGTATTATGGGAAGAGTTTCGAGGCGATAGAAGAATATTATGGCCGCTACGCGGCATATCACCTGATCAGTTCGAAAGAAATTACGACAATATCAAACTCATTATTCTCAGCATGGACTTTGAACGGGGTCCTGTCTTTGCGAAGTTCCTCGTCTATAAGGGAGAGAAAGACCGGCTTCTCGTAACTTCGATTTTAACACCAAGCCGGAAGTGATCCTGCCCGCGCTGCTGCTCGATAGAGACTAAGGGAGAAGTAATGATAATGAGTAAAAACAGGCGAAGAAAATTTCTCGTCGATAAAAAGGTGCAGGTCAAATACGCCACCTTTATTGTGGTCCTTCTTTTTGTCTACACTCTCGTTTTGCTCTCCGTCATCTTTGCTCCTCACGCAATGGTGCTCTTTTCCGACACGCCTCCGCCAGAGCAGGCGGCGGCGGCGGAAGTGGTGCTGCTATTAAACAGCTATATCTGGCCATGGGTAATCCTGCTCATGATCCTTTGTGGCGTCTACAGCATCTTCATTACGCACAAGATCGCCGGTCCCGTTTTTGTTTTCAACCGAATGACGAAGGCGATAGGCCGTGGCGATTTCTCTTTGAGAGCGAACTTGAGGGACGGTGACGACCTCCTCGATTTGGCTGAAAATCTCAACCAGATGGCCGACAGCTTGGAGATGGACATGAAGGAGATTGAGGCCGAGCATAAAAAAATAGCAGCCTGTTGCACCGGGATGGAGGCACTGCTTCAATCGGGTGAGACGAAAGAAGAGGATGTAAGAGAACTGTTCGAAACGATCAACCTCGCTTCGGGAAGGCTTAATGCAATCTCCTGCAAATGCCGTTTTCGGGATGAGGAATAAATTTTCTGCTTCTTCTCCCAATGTTGGCAACACCACTACATATGTATTTGCGATAAAGTAAATGTTTGCGGGCCAATGATGTTTCCCTCTCTCTTGATGGGAGGGCCAGGGTGAGGGTGAAGTAAGGAATACAGAGCCATTTTTTTGCTTTTACTGTAGCATTTAGCCTTCCTTCTCAGCCTTGCAAGAAAATGACGAAAGAAACTGTTGTGGCCTTCAACTGTATACGTTTCTGCTTTCGATTGTATGTATATGTCGTTCGGAACAAAATGCTCGTAAGGTTTCCAGAAATCTGTCATCGCTTGGCCGATTTCTTTGTCTTGTAAGGAGTTCCACAATTGTTTGCCTGTTGCTTGTGTTGCGGTTGCCCAATACGCAGTTGACGAATCTTTTCCCATGTCGATCAACAGCAATCCATATTCAACGATAGTTTTTATTTCATCCATCTCCACAACTTGTAGTGCCACATCGGTTCACACAGCCCTTCTTTTGAGTTCGAACGGTACTGGTCCGAAATCGAGCATGGGGGATAAACCTTGCGAAAAGGAGGCTTAATTATGAAACCGGTCATACAGGAAGAAAAGACAGGCTGCGCCATTGCAAGCGCGGCGGCCATTGCCGGGCTTACCTACAGAGAGGCGAAGAGGGTGGCCAATGGGTTGGGGATTTATGCCGAAGATGAATTGCTCTGGTCTGATACACGGCATATTCGTACGCTTCTGGGCCATTTCGGTATAAAAACAGGAAAAGGTGAAACAGATTTTAAAGGCTGGGATTTGCTGCCAGAGCTGGCCCTTCTCGCCACCAAGTGGCATATTGAAAAAGGTAAACCCGTTTGGCACTGGGCCGTTTTTGTAAAGGCTGGTGAAAAGAGATCTGTGCTCGATTCAAAGAAGTCGCTGAAAAAGAATGTGCGTACCGATTTCGGCAGGATGAAGCCAACGTGGTATATTGAACTGGATAATAAATAAGGTCAACTCCCCATCAACAATCCCCCCTATGGTTTCAACTGGGAGAACCTCCCTTCTCCTTGACAGAAGAGACTGATTGCGTGTAGTTTTCAGTTGATTGCAATGTCCTCTCAATTGGGTATTATCAAAATAATTTGCCAGAGGTAGAAGCTCATGAAAAAAACAGAAATATCGGATGATAGTAAAAGCGCCGCCCAAAAAATCTACAATGAGATCATTTCCTTCGTTGTTGGCGACACTAAAGAGGTCGGGCTTTGCGGAATTGATATTTCCAGGCAATTTCAGCCGGGTGAGACAAGCCATCTCTCTGTCCCGAAAAGCATCAACGCCGCTTTCTTAATCGCCCTGGCCGGTGAAAAGCACGATAGATACAGCGAGGCAGTCGAGTACCTCAGGGAAATGGAGGTAGACCCCCTCTGGGCGGAGGTCGTCTCCTTTTACAGAAAAGGTTTGTCTATTTTACCCGCCGAATTCAATGAGTCGAATAGTGACAAAATTGAAACGACG
>CBDVDA010000190.1:0-4207 GCA_965372635.1 uncultured bacterium
AGAACAAAACGGATGCACTACTATCATGGGACTGGAGATGTTCGTTAACCAGGCGGTGTTGCAATTCGAACGCTTTACAGGGAAAGATGCCCCCGTCGAGGTAATGCGGAGCGTCGTAATGGAGCAGTTGACGAAATGAACCTTGTATTAATAGGCTACCGGGGCACAGGAAAGAGCGCCGTCGGCAGCCTGCTTGCCGAGCGCCTTGGGATGGAGATGGCGGGCATGGATGCTGAGATAGTCAGGCGTGCCGGGATGCCGGTGCCGGAAATCGTAGAAAAATTCGGTTGGCCGGGGTTTCGCGACCGGGAGTCCGATCTGGCGAGGGACCTCGCCGGGAAGGACAGACTCGTTATCGATACGGGGGGTGGAATTATCGAGCGGCCGGAAAACATAGAAGCCCTCAGGACAAAGGGCCGCCTGTTCTGGTTAAAGGCGTCTGTAGAAACCATCGTTTCCAGGATCGGGGGGGATGACCAGCGCCCCGCCCTGACGGATGGGAAAAGTTTTACCGAAGAAATTGCGGAAGTCCTGGAACGGCGAACGCCCCTCTATGAAAGCGCTGCCGATTTCGAGATCGATACGGACAGGCTGACGCCTGAGGAGGTGGCGGGCAGGATAGTAGAACTCTGGAACAAGGGGTGATTTTTTCCGACGAACACAGTCCTTAAAAGTGCTCATACTTTTCTTTGACGGCCAAAGAAAAAGTATGCAAAAGAAAGGCCGCCCACAACGCAAGGCCTTCGGCTTCCTTCGTTGAAAGGGAATTAAAAAGGCAGACAAACCCCTTTAAGAAAAAAAGCGTTCTCTACACTTTTATTATGTTTTCATCATAGCGCTGATAGTTTTCTCCATCCGCGTCTTCATGTAGCGTTTTAGCACTTCGTCGATAGCCGGGTATTTTGTCTTGAAGCGCATGAGGGCCTCTTTTGACAACTCCATCGCTTCCACGTTCGTTATTGCCGTCACCGTAGCCGTGCGGGGTTTCCCTGTAATGAGCGATACCTCTCCGAGAAAATCACCTTCCTTCAACTCTGCCAGCTTGATCTTTTTATCATCCTTTGTTGTAGAGATTTCCACCTTTCCCTGCTTTAGGACGAAAAGGGAGTTCCCCGGTTCCCCCTCCACGGCGAGGGTTTCTCCAGGAGTAAAGGTTTTGAGTGTAAAATGTTTGAGCAACTCCAGCCGGTCTTCCCGTTTGAGTGTACTGAAAAGGGGCGATACGGCGAGCTGTCTGTCAAGGACGCGCGTCTTGAAGAAACTTTCCAGTATCTTCTTTATCCTCGGGTGATTTGCTGAAATCTGGTCTACATCCTCATTGGTGATCTCCAGCACTTCCGTTTCTGAAAGCGCCATCACTGAGGCACGCCGTTTGCCGTCGGTAAACAAGGCGACTTCACCGAAGAAATCCCCCTCTTTTAGTTGTGCAATTTCGATCTTCTCGCCCACTACTCCCTCGATAAATATCTTCACCATCCCTTTTGTGATAATGTAGATGGAGCGTCCTTCATCCCCCTCGCGGCAGAGGATATCGCCCACAAAAAAGGTGTGCTTCTTGAAACGATTGATTACGTCGTCCAGTTTTTCACGTCTTAGTTCGTTTAGAAGGGGCATGGGAGGAAGATCACTGGTTGAGGGTGCACCTTTCGGTGCTTCTTTTTCTTCTTCCATAGTCGTCTCCTTTTCTTCTTTGTCGGGAGCTTCAAGCTCCTCTATCCTGCTTTTGGCCTCGGCATGGGTCGGCTCCATTGCGAGAATTCTTTTGTAGATGCCGATGGCATTATGAAAATTGCCGTTAGATGCGCATTTATTAGCGATATCCTCATAAATGCTTATGGCCCACCCGTCGTCGCCCGCCTTGGACGTTACCTCGGCAAGTTTAAGGGCAATGCCGAGATCACCGGGCAAGAGTTGCTGCAATTTCTGGCAGACGGTCTGGCACTTTTCCCACGCGCCCTGTTTGTAAAGTTCTATGAGTGAATTTCTCAGTTCATCCGCCGCTTTTCCTGCCATTTCAGATGTTGGCCTCCAGTCAATTTAATCGTTCGGACTCGCCTGCCCGACCTTTCTTCAGAAATCCTTTTATATCACACCATATTGCTGAGTCCAAGCAAAATCCTTTCTCTACCGGAGGGAAGAAGTCTCCTCACTCAAAATCAGTAATGGGGTGGCGGCGTTTCTCCCGATGGGTCCCGGATCGGGGAGGGAACGGCGGCCTCCATCTGTTCCTTCAGGCGGACCAGATCGCCCTTCAGCACGTCCATCTCCCGTTGCTGGGAGACGACTACCTCGTTAAGATCCTGGATGGTCGATTCCTGCTCCATGTAGCGCATCTCCAGGTTGACAATCCGTGTATCCAGACTCTCTTCGCTCATTTAATGCTCCTTTTCATTGCAACTAACCTCATCCGTCAGTGCTCCTCTTTACTTCTCTTTGCCAATTATACCAAGGGGAGCCTGACCCGTTCGGGATAGCCTTTTATCACGGCTGCGAGTTCTTTTTTGATTCCGCCGATTTCATTATCAGAGGAGATTTTCTCCACATTGGCAATAATTTCCTGCTGTGCAGCCTCGGCCCCTTCCATATCTCCCTCCCTTAGCAACCTTTCTAGTTTTACGTAACGTTCTGGCAGGAAGGTGGCGAGGGAACTGACAAATCCCACTGCTCCCATTCTGACCCGTTCCACTATCTGCCGACTCGTCCCGGCGAGGTAGCTCGGCGTTGCCCCAATGAGGGAGGAATCGGCAGATGCATCTTTAATAGCCAGATGGTCGATCTCTTTTAGCATTTCAGGCGTGAGCGGGTTGTTTGTATGTTTAGTGAAGTTATAGAGCACCATGGGAATCCTTACCGATGCTCCGAGTTCGTTGAAGAAGCGGATAATTCCTTTAGCCGGAGCGTCGGACAGGTAGTAGGGGGCCATGGCGACGATGGCGTCGACTCCCTCGTCCTCGGCAAGACGTGCCGTCTGAATGGCCTGGAGCAAGCTGTCGCTCGCCGTATTGAAGAAGATTGTACCTGCAAAATGCCTTTTAGAAATCTTTAGAAGACTTAGCCTTTCCGCCGGGAGGAGGGAGAAAAACTCTGCCGTCGTCCCATTCACGAGGAGACGCGTCACCCCCGCTTCTGCGAGGTATTCGAGGTGGGCGGCGAGGGAGGCCTCGTCGATGACGTTTCTGTCGTCAAAGGGGGTGGTGGGTGGAACGATTAAACCAGACAAGTCGAGTTTTGTCATCTTCTCCTCCGCTCAAAATAAAGAAGAATAGTATAGTTTAATGTTAGCCAGCAAGCTACCTTAAATGGTCTTTGGGGGGACTTGAATTTCCGAACGGCGGGGGAATATGGTTACGTCTGAGTAAATAAGATCGGGGTATGTCTCAGATACTGGGAGGACATTTTTGGTCTCCATTGTCTCTGTCTCCGTTTCCATGGTTTCCGTTATAACAGGAAGCGTAATGCTCTCTATTTCCAAAGGTATTATGGTATCCAGTGATTCGCCTGTCATCATAGAAAAATCAGTCCCTCTCGAGGCGACATCGTTCGCTACAAACCAATCCCACATCGGAACGATTTCAGCAGATTTGAAGATGATTGAAACGGTATGGACTACGAAGGGGTATAGCAGGTTTCAGGGGAAGCTTCAATTAATTAGAAAATAAATTCATTAGTCAAAGGGCAGTAAACTTCAAACGCTCCCTCAACTCAATCTAGATTCGTTGAGGAGTCGTTACTTTTTCATTCTAAAGAAGCCGTAGAGTGCGATTGCGGCAATGGTGATCCCGCTCGGTATAGCGCCTCCAACCGGGGCCGCTGCTCCTCCGCCTGGAAGTGGCGGCGCTGGCGCGACGTCTACAAAGACAAGGCTGAAGGCCACAAAAACCAAAAGTACAATAATCTGTCGCATCACAAGAACTCCTCCAATTTTCAATTTAGTGCCTGCCCTGCCGTTAACATCTTCAATCCCGCGTACCAGCCAGCCTTTAATTCCCTGTGAGTGCCCCGCCATCCCAGGAATTGACCGTGAGAGTATTCGGGATCGGTACCGCATTATCGGTGAGCTTTGAAGCGGCGCTTATTGTTATCATTGAGTCGCCCAGGGCGATCAGCTTAAAAGGGAGGGTAACAAGAGCGCCATCTCCGCTCACGGTGCCTGCAGGGGCAAGGAGAGACACACCTACCATAACCCGCCCTTCTCCACCGTCAAGTG
>CBDVDA010000191.1:0-4190 GCA_965372635.1 uncultured bacterium
GGCGACATCGCCTCTGGGCTGAAAGAAGCGCTCACCGTCGGCACGGCCAACGTAGTCGGACGGCTCGGGAAGGAAAACGGTTTCAACAAAGACCCGAAGGTCCATATCCCGCTGCCGGACAACATGAAGAAGGTGCGGAAGGTCCTCAAGAAAATAAAGCAGGAAAAGCTCGCCGACGACCTGGAACTCCGCCTGAACCGCGCTGCCGAGATCGCCACGCCCAAGGCGAAGAAACATTTTTTAAAGGCGATCAAGGCGATGACCCTGAAAGACGCAAGGAAAATTTGGCAGGGACCGGATGACGCCGCCACGCGCTACTTCGAGGGAAAGATGACCGGACCCCTCAAAAAAGAGATGTCGCCCGTGATAAGCGATTCACTCGCCGAGGTGGGGGCGATAAAGAGTTACGAGAAAACGGTGGGGCGGTATAAAAAAATCCCCTTCGTGCCGGACATCCGCGCCGACCTCACCTCTTACGTGACCGGCAAGGGGCTTGAGGGGATATTCTACTACCTCGCCCGTGAGGAAGCGGCCATCCGGAAAGACCCGATCAAACGGACGACGGACCTGTTGAAAAAGGTCTTCGGGACGAAAGAGTAAGGTAGGGCTCTCTTGCGTTATAGCCGCTATCTTGGCACTTCGCCGGCTAGTTGCAACGGCAGGATAAAGTGGTATACTTTAACTAGAGGTGAGATTAATAATTGCCCGATCCTACACAAGCAGATGTTAGGCTCCTCCGTGGGGTTGATCCCCCCAGAATCGGTGTTCGGTTAGCCGGGCAGCAACGGAATGGAAAAGCGGGGATCGGGTAATTCATTTTTCAGTCCCCCTGCCGGTAATGCCGGTTAGGGGGATTTTGATTTGGCGGCAGTTAGGTTAAGGAATGAGAACCTGTTTGAACCCTGCAAAAGCGTAATTCTCCCATGAACCTCTCCCCGGAAACGGCCTCACGCCTTGCCGATGCTGTTCTTTTCCTCCACTTCGGCATCGTTTGCTTCATCCTCTTCGGCTTTCTCTTCATCACGGCTGGAATGGTCTTCAACTGGGGTTGGACGAGAAACCGCCTCTTTCGCTACTTTCACCTCGGCCTCATGCTCCTCGTCGCCGTGCAGGCGCTGCTAGGCAGGGTATGTTCTCTTACATTGCTGGAGCACAATCTAAGAATGTCGGCAGGCGAGGCAGGTTACAAGAGCGGCTTTATCAATCATTTTGTAAACGGCCTGCTCTATTACGACCTGCCCGGGTGGGTCTTTACTCTTCTCTACACGTTAGCTGCCGTGCTGGCGGTCCTCCTCTTTCGGTTTTGGCCGCCAATAAACTTGAGAAATGGATCGAAATGATATAACGTATTGGGCAGTTCGCGAACCACCCTCTCATGAGGATGCCAAAAATAAAGGGCAGGCACAAATACAATAAGCGAAGGAATCTATGAAATCATATATCAAATATCTCCCGATTTTTCTCATCTCTGTTTTCCTTCTTCTCCCCGCTTGTTCAAAAAAAGCTGAAGAAGAAAAGAAGGGGGCTATTGAAGAGATGACCGATCGCGCCGCCGGGGCCGCCGTGAAGAGGCTGCGCTCTCCCATCGAGCAGGCGAAGAAAGCGGGGAAGGCCGAGGAAGACCGAATCAGGCAGATGGAAGAAACGATGGAAGAAACGATGGAAGAATAAAGCTATGCCTGCTTAATAATAGGAGGAAGTTGCTGTTGTAGCGATACGATTTAACCTGACGAATTGAGGGGCAAGGCGGGTTCGAATGGAAACAGGAACAGCCGTTAGTAAGAAAGTAAGTGTGGGGAGGTGGCAGACCTTCTGGTTTATCGTCGTCATGGCGGTGGTGACCATTGTCACCGTGGCAATCGCCTCACGCATCCTCTATCTCGCCGCTTTTCAGGAACAGGAACAGCGCCTGCTGGAGACTGCCCGAAGCAGGGCGCGGCTCATCGAGGCGGTTGTCAGCCACGAAACAAACCAGAAAATAAGATACGGTCACAATGAAGACATTTTCGACATCGTCCTCGCACAAATGGTGGAGGCCCACAGGAATTTCGAAGGGTTTGGGGAAACGGGCGAATTCACCCTCGCAGAGTTTAGAAACGGGCAAATTTATTTTCTCCTAAAACACAGGCACGAAAACACCACCTCTGGTGGAAAGAACAACGGACCATTCAAGATGGGGGCCGACCTGGCCGAACCGATGCAGCGGGTGCTTCGGGGAGATTCGGGAGTCATGACCGGCACTGATTACCGGGGTGAAAAGGTTCTCGCCGCCTTCGAGCCTGTCCGGGCGGGAAGCAAGAGAGTAGGAATCGTGGCAAAGATCGATCTTGCCGAGATACGGCGTCCCTTTATACGTTCTGCCCGCACCGCCGCCGCTCTCGGCTTCCTCATCATCCTCGCAGGCGCACTCATCTTCCGGCGCATCAGCAGCCCCCTCCTTAAGGAAATCGCGGAGAGCGAGGAGCGCTTTCGTTCTACTTTCGAACAGGCTGCCGTCGGCATGGCCCACGTGGCGCCCGATGGAAAGTGGCTCTTTGTTAATGAAACACTCTGTCATCTCGTTGGCTACAGCCGCGATGAACTGCTGAAAAAAACATTCCAGGATATCACCTGCAAGCATGACAGAACTGTGGGGATAGAATCGAGCGAACGGATGGTGGCCGGGGAGATAGAAAACTACTCCGCCGAGAAACGCTACGTTCGGAAAGAGGGCGACCTTATCTGGGTGAACGTAAACGTATCGCTCGTGAGGAATCCGACAGGCGAGCCGAAATATTACATCTCCGTCATCAAGGACATCTCGGCGCGTAAACGTGCGGAAGAAGAACTGAGCCAGAAGCGCCGTCTCGCCGCTATGGGGGAGATGTCGGCCCATATTGCCCACGACATACGAAGCCCTCTAAATTCCATAGGCCTCGCCTACAAGTGCTTAAAGGGGGTCAAATCCCTTCCTGAGAGCGACAGGAAGTCTCTCGAATACCTGGGGCAAGGGATCGATACCCTGACGGACCTTTCGACGGATCTCCTTGATTTCGGCCGGAGCGATCAACTGAAAAAACAGCGTTTTGACCTTCAAAAACTGATCGACCGGGTACTGATCGAACTGGAGGAGAATATTGCCGCTAAGAATCTGAAGACCATTCTTAAAATGGAGGCGGAGAGTCATCTTTTGGATGCCGATAAGGTGAAGATGAGGCAGGTCTTTACGAATATTGTTGATAACGCAATCCACCCCATGAAACGAGGCGGTACGCTCACCATCGCGTCGGAAAGAAATGAGAATGCTCTGATCGTCACCGTTTCGGACACAGGTGAAGGCATCCCCAAGGCGGACCTCAAGAATATCTTCGTCCCTTTTTTTACAACCAAACGAAAAGGGACCGGCCTCGGCATGTCCATCGTCAAGCACTACATTGAGCTCCATCTGGGTGAGATCACTCTTAAAAGCCGTCCCGGAAAGGGGACGAAGGTGACCGTTAGCCTTCCCTGCGGGGAGTAGGGAGAACATTTTTCACCCCCCCCCCCCTTGACTCTGTACTATCCCGTGGTAGACTTAATTCTAAAACCGAGTGGAGGTGGAAGATGATTAGAACAGTAAGGTCTCTCTTTATATTGACAGCGGTTGCTGCAACGCTGCTCGTTGCGCTGCCGACAGATGCCGGGTGGGGAAAGAAGAACCCCTGTAATCCCTGCGGTAAGGGCATGAAGAACCCTTGCAACCCCTGTGGGAAGAAAAACGTCTGTAATCCCTGCAACCCCTGTGCGAAGATGTCAAAGAGTTATTCCGCTCTGGTGAAGAAGGGGAAGAAACTCTGGAAGGACCCAAAGCTCGGCAAAAGCGGAATGAGTTGCATGAGTTGCCATGCCGACCACGAAGCCCTTAACCTCGACAAGGTGGGAACTTTTCCGCATTACGTGGCCATGCCGGACAAGGTGGTTACGCTGGACCAAATGATCAACTTCTGCATGATTACACCGATGGAGACTGACCCCCTTCCCTGGGATTCAATCAAGATGACCGCCCTCGCCAGCTATTACCAGGAATATATCAAGAGCTACAAGGGGGCGAAAAACGCCTGTAACCCGTGCAATCCCTGCGGGAAGTAGTGCCGAAAAAAAGACGTTTATTCATATTATCCTAAAAACGGCAGTTACAAGTAGTCTCTAATTTGATAAGCTTATAAGAGTCA
>CBDVDA010000192.1:0-4116 GCA_965372635.1 uncultured bacterium
TCTATAACAAAACACCATATTCCCGCTTAAAGACTGCGGGAATGACAACCTTTTTCTACTTTTGCAAGAGCCTCAGTTAAAAGGAACTCTTGAAGTGGGATTCAAATTCGAACTGTTAAAAAAAGATAAAGCGTCCGCTGCAAGACGGGGACGGATCGAGACGCCCCACGGCATCATCGAGACGCCTGTCTTCATGCCTGTTGGTACGCAGGGGACGGTAAAGGGGCTCACTCCCGAGGAGATCAAACGGACGGGCGCCTCCATCATCCTCGGCAATACCTACCACCTCTATCTAAGGCCGGGGCATGAACTGGTGCGGGACTTAGGCGGACTTCACCGTTTCATGGGATGGGACGGCCCGATCCTGACCGACAGCGGCGGCTTCCAGGTCTTCAGCCTCGGAAAGATGAGAAAGATCACCGAAGAGGGCGTCCGGTTCCAGTCCCACATCGACGGCGCCTATCACGTGATTACCCCCGAATCGTCCATCGCCATCCAGGAGGCGCTCGGCGCCGATATTATTATGGTTTTCGACGAGTGCCCGCCCTATCCCGCCGAAGAGAGCTATGTGAAGGATTCCCTCGATCTCACGCTCCGATGGGCCAAACGGTGCAAGGCGGTGAAAAAAAATGATGCGCAGGCGCTCTTCGGGATCGTGCAGGGAGGGGTATTCCCTGATCTCAGGCGGCGTTCCGCCGAGGAAACGATTGAAATAGGCTTTGACGGCTATGCGCTCGGGGGGCTCAGTGTGGGCGAACCGAAGGAGGAGATGCTCGCCATGCTCGAAGAGACGGCTCCCCTCCTTCCTGAAGAAAAACCGCGCTACCTCATGGGCGTGGGAACGCCGGAGGATCTCGTGGAAGGGGTGGCGCGGGGGATCGACATGTTCGACTGCGTCATGCCGACGAGGAATGCGCGAAACGGCTCGCTCTTCACATCGAGCGGCAAGCTCACCATAAAGAACAGCCGCTTCGAGCGGGACGCGTCGCCCATCGATGAAGAGTGTGCCTGCTATACATGCCGCAACTTTTCGAGGGCCTATCTCCGGCATTTGTTCATGGCGAAGGAGATCCTCTCCTCCGTCTTGAACACCATTCATAACGTCCACTACTACCTCTCGCTCATGGCGGAGATTCGGGCATCCATCGAAGAGGGGCGCTTCGAAGAATTAAGGAAAGACTTTTACCGCACAAGAGAAGAAAAGTAATTTCAATATCCTTTTGATTTTATCACCGTTTTTTGCCATCTTAGTTGCGCCCTATTTCAAGGGTGCATAAAAGTTTGGAATTCCTATAGGAGGTTTTATCTTGTTTACAGCTATTGCTTACGCCGCAGAGGGAGTTGCCGCCGGTACCCCTCAAAGCCCCATCGGGGCCTTTCTTCCCGTCATACTTATTTTTGGTATATTTTATTTCCTCCTCATTCGGCCCCAGCAGAAGAAGGCGAAGGAGCATACAAAGTCACTGGAATCAATGAAGGCGGGTGACGATGTGCTCACCTCGGGGGGGATATTCGGAAAAGTGTTCAAGGTGGACGACGACCGGGTGATCGTGGAGATTGCCGACAAGGTGAAGGTCTCTGTGGCGAAGGCCCAGCTTTACCCTCAAGGCTCAAAATCAAAATGCCCTGTAAAAAAAGAAGATAAGGCAGGAAAGAAGAAAGATAAGTAATATTGACGTCCGAAAGGGGATTTTATAATCGATGAGTAGTATTCAGGGAAGGCTTGCCGTAACACTGCTTGCGCTTCTGTCCGCACTTTTTTTCCTGTCGCCCGCCGTGTTGGAGGATCTTCCCGCATGGTGGAGCAAGTATAAGATCATCCGCGGCCTTGACCTCCAGGGGGGGATGCACCTCGTCCTCGGCGTCGAGCAGGACGAAGCTGTCAAGGTGGTGGTGGAAAACCAGACAGATGAGATGAGAGACACCCTCGCCGACCAGCATATCCGGACCAAGCGGATCAGCCGCGTAGGCGTCGATAAAATCAACTTAAGCCTCCTTTCGGAGAAACGCCGTGACGATGCGCTGAAACTTTTGCAGGAAAATTACCCCCAGTTCGATATCGAGCCGGGAAGCGGCGGGGAGATTGTCCTCACGCTTCGTAAGGAAGAGGTTGAATATATAAGGACCAATGCCGTCGATCAGGGGATCGAGACGATCCGGAACCGTGTAGACGCTATCGGTGTGAGTGAGCCGACCATCCAGAAGCAGGGCGACAATCGCATACTGGTGCAGCTTCCGGGAATCAAGGACCCCGACAGGGCGATCGAACTGATCGGCAAAACGGCCCAGCTCCATTTCAAGATCGTTGACGATGAAGGGAACCTCGACGAGGCGGTCAAGGGACGAGTTCCGAGAGGAAGCGTGATCATCTATCAGAAGGTGATGGATAAAGCGACAGGGCGGGTCATCAAAAACACGCCTTTCCTTGTAAAGAGACGGACCCTCATTGCCGGAGATCGCCTCACAAATGCGCGCGTCCGGATCGACAGCCAGTTCAACCAGCCTTATATCGCCATCGATTTCGACCGGAAGGGAGCGAGGCAGTTCGAACGCGTTACGGGCAATAATGTGAACAAGAGGCTCGCCATCGTTCTCGACAACAACATTTATTCCGCCCCCGTCATCCGCAGCAAGATTAGCGGAGGAAGTGCGATTATCGAGGGGAACTTCACCATGGAGGAGGCGCACGATCTCGCTCTCGTTCTTCGTGCAGGTGCACTGCCTGCACCGGTAAAAATACTGGAAAACAGGACAGTGGGTCCCTCTCTCGGGCAGGACTCCATCGACAAGGGTTTCCTCTCCATGCTTATCGGCGGCGTGCTCGTCATCCTCTTCATGGCGATCTACTATAAGCTTGCCGGCGTGGTGGCTGATGTCGTCCTCATTATGAACATCTTTTTCATCATGGGCGTGCTCGCTGCATTCAACGCCACGCTCACCCTGCCGGGTATTGCCGGTATCGTGCTCACCATCGGCATGGCCGTCGATGCCAACGTAATCATCTTCGAGCGGGTCAGGGAAGAGCTGAAGCTCGGCAAGACCCCTCTTGCCGCTCTGGACGGCGGTTTTACAAAAGCCTTTCGCCCCATCATTGACGCCAATGTGACGACGCTTATTGCGGCAGTCGTGCTTTTCGAGTTCGGGACAGGCCCGGTGAAAGGCTTTGCCTTGACCCTTTCCGTCGGCATCCTGGCGAGCCTCTTTACTGCACTTTTCGTCTCCAGGCTCATTTTCGACATCTTCCTTAAAGGGAAGAAAGTAAACAGTTTAAGTATTTAGGCGTTCCGGAGGATAGTCATGGAGTTTATCAGTTCGAAAATAAACCTTGATTTTATGGGCAAGCGGAAAAGCGCCCTCATTTTTTCACTCATTCTTATCGGGATTACCCTTGCGGCGCTCGTGGTCAGGAACGGGCCGAATTACGGCATCGATTTTGCGGGCGGGGTGCTGGTGCATGTGAAGTTCGAAAAGTCTGTTTCCATCGAAGATCTCAGGCGTTCCGTTGAAAAGAGCGACCTCGGTGATCTGCTGGTGCAGGATTTTGGCGATGGCGAGGGGGAATACCTCATCCGGGTGGAACAAGGGGCCTCCGATATAGAGACGCTCTCCAAGTCGGTGAGGGGGGCACTGAACGAGTCTTTCGGAGACGGGAGCTACGAGGTTCGGCGCATCGAGATGGTAGGGCCGCAGGTGGGGGACGATCTTAAACGGAAGGCGTTTCTCGCCGTCCTCTACGCCATGGTGGGGATTTTGATCTACATATCTCTCCGCTTCGAACTCCGGTATGCCGTCGGAGCCGTAATCGCCCTTTGCCACGACGTAATCATTACCGTGGGCGCTTTTGCCGTCACCGGTTACGAGATTTCCCTCCCTGTCGTGGCTGCCATCCTTGCCGTTATCGGCTATTCACTGAACGACACTATCATCGTCTACGACAGGATCAGAGAAAACCTTAAAAAGGTGAAGAAGGACAAGGAAGTGGAATGCATCAACCGGAGCATCAACGAGACGCTCAGCCGGACCATACTTACCTCCATGACGACGCTTATGGTCGTGGTTGCTCTTTTTCTCTACGGCGGCGGCGTGATCCACAACTTTGCCTTTGCCCTCATGGTG
>CBDVDA010000193.1:0-4115 GCA_965372635.1 uncultured bacterium
CCCATCATGCCCTTTATCACGGAAGAACTCGTCGGCTATCTGCCGGGGAGCGAGACGAGTATCATGATTAGCCCATTCCCCGAGGCGGATCAAGACCTGATTGATGAAAAGCTGGAAGCTGAAATGGGGCTCGTCATGGACAGCATTAAGGCGGTAAGGAATATAAAAGGGGAAATGGGGATTTCACCCGGTGCAGAGGTGGAACTCATCGTTAGGGGAGGGGATAAAACTTCCAGGGATACCTTGGACGAAAACAGGGGGATGATCGAATCGCTGGCGAGGCTTTCAGCCTTCTCTTTTCCCGATGGCAGTGCGCCGGAGGAGGCGGCTATGTCTGTCGTGGCCGATATGGAACTCTATGTGCCTCTTAAAGGGCATGTGAATATGGTTGAAGAGGAAAAGCGCCTTAATAAGGAAATTGCAAAGGTGGTAAAGGACCTCGACTTTGCAGCAAAAAAACTCTCCAATAACAATTTCGTCGCCAATGCTCCGGCGGCGGTGGTTGAAAAGGAAAAGAAAAAGGTGGAAGAGTTGACGGTGGTGAAAGAGAAGCTGGAGACGAACCTGGACGGGTTGAAATGTCTGAAATAAGACAGATCATTGAAAAAGCTCTCGCTGAGGACATTGGCGGCGGAGACGTAACCTCCAACGCGCTTTTTACGGGTAAACAGGTGGTCTCCGCCACCATCGTTGCGAAGGAAGATTTCGTGCTCGCCGGCATCGACGTGGCACGGGAGGTCTTTGAATGTGTTAATTCCTGCACCATCTTCCGCGCTATGAAAAAGGACGGCGACCGTGTGAAGACGGGCGATCTTCTGGCCGAGCTGACGGGTGATACGGCCGACCTGCTGGCGGCAGAGCGGGTGGCCCTCAATTTCATGCAGCGGCTTTCCGGCATTGCCACGCTGACTGCCGCCTTCGTGGAAAAAACGCGGGGGAGCAAGGCGAAAGTGGCCGATACGCGAAAGACGACGCCGGGATTGAGAATTTTAGAAAAACAGGCCGTTAAAGTGGGCGGTGGCGTTAATCACAGGTTCGGACTTTTTGACGGTATTCTCATCAAGGATAACCACATCGCTGCTTGCGGCGGGGTGAGAGAGGCGGTGCGGCGGGCGAAAGAGAGTGCGCCCCATACGCTTAAAATTGAGGTGGAAACGACGAATCTCGACGAAGTGAGAGAGGCCGTCGACGCCGGGGCCGACATTATCATGCTCGACAATATGGACGCCGAAAAGATGCGCGATGCGGCGCGGCTTGTAGCGGGAAGCGCCATTCTGGAGGCGTCGGGAAATATGACGTTAGATACTATTTCAGACGCCGCCTTTGCCGGGGTCGATATTATCTCCGTTGGCGCAATCACCCACTCCGCAATCTCTGTAGATATAAGCATGAAGATGTGAAAAGTGTCAGCATTGTTCGGTTAAGAAATTGCATTGGCCTAAAACTCCCTCCTTTTCAAGGGGAGGAATAAAGACTGCAATTTCTTAACCGTACAATGTTGAAAAAGTGTTATTCTTTCGATTTTTTTAACTATGAGCCCTTTTATATATTTCCTTTGCAGATATCCGGTTCATGATGGATAGAGAAACACTCGAAAAAAGCCTTAATTATTCCTTTAAAGAGGAGACCCTCCTCACCGAAGCGCTCACCCATAAATCCTTCGTTAATGAAAACCGTTCCTCCGGGCTGAAGGATAACGAACGGCTCGAATTTCTCGGCGACGCCGTCCTCGACCTCGTCGTCTCCAACCTCCTCTTTTCTCACTTTCCTGACATGAGCGAGGGAGACCTCTCAAAGCGGCGTGCCAGTTTGGTGAGGGAGGAAACGCTGGCAGAGCTTGCGGTAACGCTCGATCTTGGACATTATATTACGCTCGGCAAGGGAGAATCGAAAACGGGCGGACAGGAGAAACCCTCCCTGCTGGCCGATGCGCTGGAGGCGATTATCGCCGCCGTTTATCTCGACGGCGGGATGGAGAAGGCGCAGACTTTTGTATCAAACCTTTTTCTTCCCCTCATCACTTCGCCCGTGGAGGTGAGGGATTTCAAGTCGAGGCTACAGGAACTGTTGCAGGAGAGGCAAGGAGAGATACCGAAATACCGGGTTTCGGGTGAATCAGGCCCCGACCACGAGAAGAGTTTCGAGGTAACGCTCGAGGTAGGGGGAGAGGCCTTCGCCAGTGGTACGGGAAAGAGCATCAAGGAGGCGGAGCAGGCCGCCGCCGAAGAGGCGCTTAAAAAGCTATGATGAGCGGGACAAATAAGAAGGGGCTCATTATTCCCGTCTACGTGAACCATGCTGGTTGTCCCATGCGTTGCAGTTTCTGCAATCAGGACAGGATTGCGGGAGAAGGAAGCGGAATCCCAAATAGCGAAACCGTCTCTTCTCTCATTACCGACTATCTTGAAAGCTGGCAGGGTTATGGTTGCCGTGAAGTCGCCTTTTACGGTGGGAGTTTTACGGCCATCGACCGCGATATTCAGGAATCGCTCCTCCAATCGGTCCAGCCTTTTCTGAAGTCAGGCGAGATCGATGCCGTCAGGCTCTCGACGCGCCCCGACGCCATTGACGAGGAGACCCTCGACTTTCTCCGACCTTACGGTGTGGAGACCATCGAACTCGGCATCCAGTCTATGGATGATGCTGTCCTTGCGGCGGCGGGGCGGAACTACGGGGCGGAGAGGGCGCTTAAGGCGGCGCGTCTCGTGAAAGAGGGCGGCTTTCGCCTCGGCTGCCAGATGATGCCCGGTCTTCCGCTCGACAGCCCGGAAAAGTCTCTTCGCGGGGTTGAACAGATTGCCGAATTGAAACCCGATTTTGCCCGGATATACCCCGCCCTCGTTATTAAAGGGACGGAACTCGAACGGTTTTACCGCGAGGGGAATTATTCGCCGCTCGCACTTCAGGATGCGGTGAGCCTCTCTGCCGATATGGTGGAAACCTTTGAACAGGCCGGGACGGAGATGATCCGTGTGGGGCTTCAGCCGACGGTTGAACTGGAGGCCTCCGTTGTTGCCGGTCCTTATCATCCCGCCTTCGGCGCGCTTGTAGAATCGGAACTTTTTTTAAGAAAGACGACTCGCGTATTGCGGGAGAAATCCG
Organism: uncultured bacterium; assembly: GCA_965372635.1. GTDB lineage: Bacteria > Desulfobacterota > JADFVX01 > JADFVX01 > JADFVX01 > CBDVDA01. Next base: position 3,103 of record CBDVDA010000193.1, read on the forward strand.
GCGGAATGGAAAGGGTTAGTTTGACCCTTTCTCCCCGTGACGAATCGGCCTTCCGTGGAATGGGGAACGGCAATATGCAAAAATTAAAAATGCTTTTCCCGGAACTCCATCTCCACCTCATCAAAGAGGCAGGCCTTCCGAGGGGGAGCCTAAGGGTGAACTGATGACTGATCAAAAGGAATTCAAATCCGGTTTCGTCTCCATTCTCGGGCGACCGAACGTGGGTAAATCGACGCTTCTCAACGCAATTGTCGGCGAAAAAATCTCGATCACTACCGCCAAACCGCAGACAACGCGAAACCGGATTACGGGGATTAAAAACCTGCCTAACGCGCAGATTGTCTTCTGGGATACTCCCGGTATTCACAAGGCGAAGGACGTGATGAACCGGATTATGGTGAAGACGGCCCTTTCCACTATTAGCGAAGTGGATATTCTTGTTTTCATCATCGAGGCGGACAAGTCCTTTGGGTCGGGAGACGAATTTATCCTCTCCCTCCTGAGAGAATCCGAAAAGCCGGTGGTGCTCGTCATCAACAAGATCGACCTCGTTAAAAAAGAGGCGCTCCTGCCGCTCATCGAGTCGGTATCGAAACGGCTCGAATTCAAAGCCATTGTCCCTCTTTCGGCAAAGAAGGAAGAAGGCGTGGAACAGCTGCTGGAAACGCTCTCCGGCCTGCTCGAAGCGGGCCCTCAGTACTTTCCTGATGATCTCATTACCGACCGGCCCGAGCGGTTCATCGTCGCCGAAATGGTGCGGGAGAAGATCTTTGAAAAACTGCAGCAGGAAATTCCCTACCAAACGGCGGTGGAGGTGGAAGAGTTCAATGACGAAAAGGAGGGCGTTGTTGTCATCCGGGCGCTCATCTACGTTGATCGTGACGCCCACAAGCGGATTATAATCGGCAAAAGGGGGGGCATGTTGAAGACGATCGGTACGCTGGCGAGGAAGGAGATGGAGCGCTTACTCGGCGCGCGGGTTTTCCTCGAACTCTTCGTGAAGGTGAAGAAGG
>CBDVDA010000194.1:0-3977 GCA_965372635.1 uncultured bacterium
GACTATTTATAACCCTACCATAAAAAGTCCTACTCGGGATGCTCTTTTGAGATTTTCCCACGACATACCTTGCCCCTCCTAAACCGCTTTCGCCTGTGCTATACTCACGCCGTGAAAAATCAATCAAAGATGGAAAAACATTTTACGTCCGAATCACTCGCCTTCATGCGAAGCGAGATTAAAGCAGCCAACGGGAGTGAAGTCCTTTTCCTCGGTATTGCAAAGGATGAAATAACCGTTTCCGACATCCGTGTTCTTGCCCGGGGGAACGACTGGTCGGCCCCGGCGATAACGCGGGAGGTAAAATGCGGCGACGTGTTGATCCACAACCACCCGACGGGGAGCCTGAAACCGTCTGACGCCGACGTCGGCGTCGCCTCGCATACGGGAAACCTGGGGGCTGGTTTTTATATCGTCAACAACCCTGTCGATGATCTCTACGTCGTCGTTCCCCCCTACCGGGACGAAAAAATAACTCCATTAGACCCCGACGATACACTCGCTCATTTACTCCCCGGCTCTCCCCTCTCGACGGCTATGTCCGGCTACGAAGAAAGATCCGAACAGGTGGAGATGGCGTCTAAGGTGGTGGACGCCTTCAACAGCGACGGCATCGCCCTCGTCGAGGCAGGCACGGGCGTCGGCAAAAGCATGGCCTACCTGGTCCCCGCCATCCTCTGGTCGATAAAAAACAGCGAACGGGTCGCCATTTCCACCAATACGATCAACCTACAGGAGCAGTTGATCTTTAAAGATATCCCTTTTCTTCGTAAGCACCTCGGCGTCGATTTCAAGGCCGTTTTAGTCAAAGGGAGGGGAAATTACGCCTGCCGCCGGAAGGCCTCTACGTTGAAGGCGGAGGGGAACTATCTCTTCGAGGACGACACCACGCGGGAGCAAAAGGCGCTTTTCGAGTGGATTGGAACGACCCGCGAGGGGAGCCGCTCGGACCTCAGTTTCATCCCCACCGCCCCGGCATGGGAGAAGGTCGCTTCCGAGGCGGATCTCTGCCTGAGGGCGAAGTGCCACTACTACAACGAATGTTTTTTCTACCGCGCCAGGCGCGAGGCGGCCTCGTCAAATCTCCTCATCGCTAACCATCACCTTCTCTTTGCCGATATCGCCGTCAAGGGGGAGCGGGGAAATTTTGGAGACAGCGCCGTCATGCCGCCCTATCCGCGAGTGATTATTGACGAGGCGCACAATCTGGAGGAGATCGCCACCGAATATTTCGGCATGACCTTAAGCCGACGAGGCTTGCTGCTCCTGCTCGGTCGCCTCTGGGGAACAAAACGAAAAAAGAGAGGGCTCCTCCCCTATCTTCACAGTAAATTTCTACAGCGAAAGAAACAGCTTCCAGAGAAGCTCGTATCGACCGGATTGGAGGCGATTGAAGAAGCAGGCAGAGAGCTCGAAAAGATACGGGGCCTGACAGCGGAACTCTTCGATTTTGCCGGTTACGTTCTTTTAGACAACTTGAAAGAAGAGACCTCCGGCAGAGAAAAGAGGGAGGGAAAAAAGGTGCGCCTTGATGAGGCGCTTAAAACAAGCGAGGGATGGCGAGAGACGGAAGGAAAGGTCCGCCTCTTCCTGGAAGAGGGGCGTTTTTTGTCGAAGGGGCTCGTAAAAATCGGAAAGATACTCCTCGACCTCCCGGAAAAGGAGCGGGTCCGTTTTGAGCCTCAACAGATGGAACTGAACGCCTATTCGGACCGTTTCGCCGGTTACCTCGCCTCGCTTGAAACCTTTTTCTTCCAGGAACCGGAAGAGGCCGTCAAATGGGTCGATCTAGCTGAAGGGGATCAGGGGACGAGGGTGAAACTGAACATCTCCCCCCTTTCGGTAGCAGGGAGAATGAAGAGTCATCTCTATGACAGTTTCAAGACGGTGGTGCTCACCTCGGCCACCCTGTCTGTGGGCGGGAGCTTCGATTATACGGCGAAAAGGCTCGGTCTCGAAGCTGTTAGCGAACGAACAAGTGAAACGCGGCTCGACTCCCCCTTCGATTTTAAAAGACAGGCCTTTATCGGCATCCCTACCGACCTGCCGACGCCTACGGAAAATCGGTTTTCGGCGGAGTTGGAATCGCTCGTTACCCGGTCACTTGTCACCTCCGACGGCAGGGCCTTTGTCCTCTTCACCTCCTACCGGATGCTAAACGATCTTTTTGCCAAAGCGAGTAGAAATCCCGAACTGAAGAGCTATACGCTTTTCAAACAGGGGGATGAACCGCGCCACAGTCTGCTCGAAAAATTTAAAAAGGACAAGCATTCCGTCATCTTCGGCAGCGATTCTTTCTGGGAAGGAGTGGATGTACCGGGCGAAGCGCTCATGAGCGTCATCTTAACAAAACTGCCCTTCAGCGTACCCGATGATCCTGTTATAGAGGCGCGTACAGACGCAATTAACCGGGCAGGGGGAAACTCCTTCATGGACTATATCGTCCCGATGGCGGCGCTCCGCTTCAGGCAGGGTTTCGGGCGGCTCATCAGGAACAAATCGGACCGGGGGGCTATTTTGATTACCGACAGCCGTATCGTCCGAAAAGGATACGGTAATGTTTTCCTCAAATCCCTGCCGCCCTGCGATATTTTTAAAGGCCCCGCCGAGGCGGTTCTCAAGCATATGTCGGAGTTTTTTAAAGGGTTCGAGAAGAGATGACTGCCCTTAAAAAGGGCGACTGTGTGTGCTAACGCCCCCTAACCCCCTCTTACTCTAAGAGGGGGAATCTTGGCCCCTCCTCTTAAGATAAGGGGAGGTCGGGAGGGGTTATGAATACCGCTCCCAAGTTGGTTCAGGTTTGTAACCTGAATCAGAAAGTTTAAGATTCAAGTGGTAAACTTGAACCAACAAAAAGATTAAACATGTCAATTTCCCTCTCTTGGTGGGAGGGGATTGAGGGGAGGGGGTAAATGATTGATTCATTATTACACCCTCACCCCGGCCCTCTCCCATAAAGGGAGAGGGGGAACTTCTACGGTTAATTACAGCCGGTCAGGAAAATTAGAGAAGAGACCGTCCACCCCCATCGTCTTTAACCGCCGGATATCATCCGCCTCATTCACCGTCCAAGCATAGACCTTCAGCCCCAGATTGTGGGCCTCGATAAGGAGCGCGTCGTTCGTCATCTCAAGCGACGGATGGAGAGAGGTTGCACCCAGCTCTTTTGCCAGCGCTTTAAAATTCACCGACTTTGATTCAATATTCAGCCCAATCCTGATGTCCTGGTCGATCCGTCGCGCATCTTTAAGCAGTTCATAATCGAAGGAGGAGAGGAGAAAATCTCCCTTCAGCAAACCTTTTTTTACATACCCTTCGATCAAACGGACCACGGGGCGCGTCGTTCCCTTCCCCTTCAGTTCGATGTTGAGGTTGGCCTTCCCCTTCACGAGATCGACCACCTCCGAAAGGAGGGGAATCGTCTCCCCGCCTCCGGCATCCAGCTTTTTCAACTCGACCAGGCTTTTCTCTCCCACTTCGCCTGTTCCGTTTGTCGTCCTCTCCAGCCTCTCGTCGTGGATCACGACAATCTCACCATCCCGGCTCAAATGAACGTCCAGTTCGATCATATCGACGCCGAGTTCAATCGCCTTTTGAAAGGAACGAAGGGTGTTCTCCGGCGCATAGCCGCAGGCTCCCCGGTGGCCGATTTTTAGGAATCTACTCTCCATGACTTCTCTTGGTCTCCAGCAATTAGGGACGGGTTAATATTTTTGATTTCCGCCGAAAAGAGAACCGTCCCCTTTTCTTTTTTACCGGCCTCAGCGGCATGAGGTTGCGCTTGTCCTTTTCCAGGCCGTAGGATGGGCATTGCCCATCAATCACCCGTTCCATTCAATCATCAGTGTTTGTGGTGGGCAGTGCCCACCCTACCCGGCTTGTCTATTAATAGGTCGCTGTCCCCCATTACTTGTACCGCCCCCTGGTGAATTCTAATTGTAAGTGCACCACTTGAGGTAAGTAGTGGACATGACGGG
>CBDVDA010000195.1:0-3890 GCA_965372635.1 uncultured bacterium
TGTTGATGGAAAATTTTGGTGATATAAATTTATTGAAGTTGGCCCGAGTGCTCCCGGTATACATACTATCTAATGCGGCACTGTAATAGATTTCAGCATTCCGAAGGGCGTCATCTTCCACTTTGATTATTGGGGTTCTGAGCCTGACTAGCACTGTCTGATAGGTCTGGGGCGGCCCAAGAACAGGGTAAAAGGGATTGGTTCTCCATAACCCAACCCCAAACTCCACCTCCCAATTCCCTCCCCCCGAAAACCGAATCCGCTTCCCGGTAGCCAAGTAGACTGGGTACTGCCCATCCTATAAAACTAATCATGGATTCCCAGTAAACATCGGAATAGGGTCGGACCAAGACAACCAGTTGATAATAAAGAATAAAGCGCTCAAAAAGACCTCTTTTTTACCTTGGTCGATTCTTTTCAGGGGTGAAATGAGGTGTTTAAGGAACTTAAGGCAAAGGGGGCGGCTTTTTAGTGTTATGACAATTTTCTGCGGGAAGAATATTATGAATCTGGTTTTAGAATAGAGATGTGACCATTTGCTTACTTGACCGGAGGGATGCCGAGGTCTTTACATATCTTGACTGCCAGAATATCCTTGATCTCGTTATGTCTTGGAACTGCCGATCTTTTGTTGAGTTCAGGGTTGTGCCGCCAGGAATGACGCCCACCCTCTCTCAGCAACTTGCAACCTTTGGGAGCTTAAAAAGAGAAGCAGTTCACTTCGCTTCATACCGCGATTTGTTCTTCCTGATAATCAGACCCCGCTGCTGAAATCGCATCCTCTCTGTTAAATGCGAGGGCTTCAGTCAAGGTGATTTTCAAGGTTTCAATCAACTCTTCACGGGTGAGTTCCTGGCAATTGACGCCCGGCACCTCTTCGATCCACCCTACCCAGAAATTGTCTTCCTTTTTCATAACTGCCGTATAAACACTATTCATCCAGAGTACCTCCCTTTTCCTTCTCTCAATCTACCTTGAAAGAGACTTGAATGCAAATAAAAAAACGGGCAAACATCAACTCTCCCTTTGACAGAATGACCATTTGAGGATAACATAACGACGATGAAAAAGATTACCGAAATGACCACTATCGGAGCGCTCCTCAAGGAACACTCCGAGACGGCGCGTGTGCTGAAACGCTATAAACTTGAATGCTTCGGTTGCCAGGGCACGGAACAGGAGAGCCTCCGAAATGCCGCCTGGGCGCATGGCATTGACCTCGATACCCTCCTGAAAGACCTGAACGAGGCGATAGTCGCGTAACCCGTGAATAAGGCGGCAGAGGAGACCCTGGCGGCAATCCGAAGACCCCTTGAGTACGCATCGAAGCAGGACTTCTCTAACCTTGAGAAGGTAAAAGACCTCTCTACGCTCATCCCCTCTCTCACCGACAAGGTATCTCCCCATCTCACCGAAAGGGCAGCTCCTTCATTAAAGAAGCTTTCCTCTCTTTTCGAAGGCTTCGACTCTCTGCCTCATGAAACAAAGAAGGCGAGCCTCACCGAGGCGCTTCAGCTCGTCCATCATCTGATGAGTGGAGACGGATCAGCCCCCATTCCGCCCCGTGCAGCGAAGGAAAGCCCGAATAATGCCGCCGGGGAGTCTTCTGTCTCCACCGGAGTCGATACGCCGATCCAGTTCATTAAAGGGGTGGGGCCGAGGATCGGTGCGCTCCTTACCAAAAAGGGGATTTCCACCGTAGAAAAGGCGCTCTATTTCTTCCCCTTTCGTTATGACGACCGGCGGAACCTGAAAAAAATATCCGCCCTCATACCGGGAGAGGTGCAGCAGGTGGCGGGCGACGTGCTGGTTTCGGGCGAAGTTCCCCTTCGGCGGGGCGGCAGGAAGATATTCGAGGCCGTCATAGGCGACGGCACGGGAACGCTCACCCTCAAGTGGTTTAACTACAACAAAAAATATATGAAGGAGCGCTTCGCTGACGGAAAGCGGTTTCTCTTGTCTGGCGAGGTGAAACTCTTCGGCAGCGCAAAAGAGATTCTCCATCCCGATGTGGAGCTTCTCGATCCTGGTGAGGACGAACTGGAGAGTTTCAAGACTATTCTCCCCGTCTATCACTTGACGGAAGGGCTCGCCCTGAAGACGCTCCGAAAGATTATGGCGCGAGTTGTAGACGGCTATGCGGGGAGTCTTGTCGATGGTCTGCCGGAGGAAGTTCAGCGCAAGAAAGACCTCGTTTCGCTAGAGACGGCCATGCGCGCCGTTCATCTTCCTGAGAAGGAGGCCGACATGGCGCTTCTCTCTATGGGCCAGACAGCGGCCCACATGCGTCTCGTTTATGACGAGTTTTTCTTCCTTCAACTCGGCATCGCCCTCAGGAAGCGGGGGATGGATGTGGCAGAAGGAATTATGTTAGACGCGAAAGGATCTTTAAAAAAGAGACTTTTAGGTTCGCTTCCTTTCTCGCTCACGGCGGCGCAGAACCGCGTCATTGGCGAGATCGAGGCCGACATGGCCACGTCTCACCCCATGCACCGGCTCATCCAGGGAGACGTGGGATGCGGCAAGACCATCGTTGCCCTCGCTGCCGCCCTCGATGCGGTTGAGTGTGGCTATCAGGCTGCCATCATGGCGCCAACGGAGATACTGGCGGAGCAGCATTATATCAATATTCACCCCCTTACGGAGGCGCTCGGCTTAAAGACGGAACTGATTACAGGCGGAGTGAAGGGGAAGGTTAAACGGTCGGTGGTCGATGACATCACGTCGGGAAAGGTCGATATCGTCATCGGCACCCATGCCCTCATCCAGGAAGGGATCGCTTTTAAGAAGCTCGGCCTCGGGGTCATTGACGAGCAGCACCGCTTCGGCGTTCTTCAAAGGGCGCGAATCGGGCAGATGGGGGCGGGCGGGAAAAAACCGAACATCCTCGTTATGACGGCCACTCCCATTCCCCGTTCCCTTGCCATGACGGTCTACGGCGATCTGGAACTTTCCATCATCGACGAACTACCGCCGGGGCGGCAGACTATCGATACGAGCGTACACCACGAACGGGGTCGGGCTAAGGTCTACCGCATTATCGGGAAGGAACTGAAAAAGGGACGGCAGGCCTACGTCGTTTACCCGTTGGTGGAGGAGTCGGAAAAGATGGACCTCATGGACGCCACCCGCATGGCCGACGAACTGGCGGAGCAGTTCAAGGACTATCGAATCGGCCTCATCCACGGACGGCTAAAAGTAGAGGAGAAGGAGGCGGTTATGGGAGCCTTCAAGGCGGGCGAAATTCACCTCCTCGTCTCTACCACGGTAATCGAGGTGGGGATCGACGTGCCGAACGCCACTGTCATGGTGGTGGAACATGCCGAACGCTTCGGGCTCTCCCAGCTTCATCAGCTTCGGGGGAGGGTAGGGCGGGGGAGCGACAAGTCGCTCTGCATCCTCCTTGCCCAGTATAAAAAATCGGATGAGGCGAGGGAGCGCCTCGCCGTGATGGAGCGCTCTACAAACGGCTTCGATATTGCCGAGGCGGACCTCAAAATAAGAGGCCCCGGCGATTTCCTCGGTACCCGCCAGTCAGGTATGCCCGATTTCAGGATCGGTAATATCCTGCGAGATGATGCTATCTTGAAAGAGGCGAGGGAGGACGCCTTTGCCATCGTAGAAAAAGACCCGGCACTGGAGAGGCCGGAGCATGAGTTGCTGCGAGGGGTGCTCAAGGAGCGGTGGCAGGGGCGGCTTGAAGTGGCGGGGGTGGGGTGATCTCTCTTTGATGCGATTGATCAGTGATAAATCGCACAATCTCCTTATTTTTTTAAAAAATAGAAAAAAATCCTTTTTTAAGCCAATGGCTTGTTAGTAGTTAGCACAAATATGTGCTAACTATTGGTGCTATTTAGTGAATTTATTGTTGACAGGGTAGTCGTCGGCTG
>CBDVDA010000196.1:0-3864 GCA_965372635.1 uncultured bacterium
ACAATTTATAATATACGGACGTTACGTCCGTATAATCTAAGGTTATGTGCATGGTGATAAAATATGAGTAAAAATAAATTTTCTAGCCCTGAAATCAAGGAACTAAAATATTATGTATATGTTTATTCGCACCCTGTAACAAATGAAATTTTCTACGTGGGAAAAGGAAAAGGTAATAGGGTTTTCTCACACTTAAAAGATGACGCAGAAAATCTAAAGGTTAAATATTTAAAAGATTTATACAAACAGGGGCTTGAGCCCAAAATAGAAATCCTAATCCACGGATTGGAAGACAGTAAAACGGCTCTAAAAATAGAGTCCTCAGTAATAGACCTACTAGGGATTAAAAACCTGACAAACCAACAAAAAGGCTTCAAAAGTGCAACTTTTGGAAGAATGACTGTTGATCAAATCAGTTCTACATATAATAAGCGAAGAGTAGACATAGTTGAGCCAGCAATATTAATAAGAATAAATCAGGCATTTAGATACTCTATGACCCCTATGGAACTATATGACTATACAAGAGGGTACTGGGTATTAAACCCTGATAATGCTGCTGGTGCTAAATATGCTTTTTCAATCTATGAAGGCATCATTCAAGAAGTCTATGAAATCGCAGGTTGGTTTAAAGCAGGCACAACTTATAGTGTTAGAGAGAATAACGAATACATTAAGAAGGAAAAAGATGATAGCGTTGAAAATAGATATGAGTTCATAGGCAACCGTGCACCTCAAAACATACGAGATAAGTACAAATTAAATTCTGTTGAGCACTTATTTAACAAAGGAAATTCCAATCCCATAATGTATCTCAACTTATAAAATGAAAGAGCATATAACCCACTGCTGAGGGGAAAAGGGGGGAAAGGGGACGCAACCCTTTGTTGGGAGCCTTGCGGGTCGAACCAAGTCAACCCCCTGATCTTTTTTGCCCGAAATAAAGGGCAGGCTTATTCCGAGGTCACACTACCTGACTCCCATACCCCACACGGTTCCCCATACCGAAACATCAATCCTCTTAAACCCCGGCTGGAATTAGAAACCGAATGCGTCACAAGCGACAGGAATAAAAGCCATTGCAGCCAAAATCGGCATCGACTATAGTTAATGAAAGACAACGAGACAGGAATTGCACATGCCGGAAACCAGCCAATACGACATTAACGAACAGACCTACCGTTTAACCTATAACGGTCTCAAGATTCTTCTCAACATCTCCCCCCTCGACGTAAACATCCACAACTTGGGCGATAAGACGGCAAAGGGGAGCATCTTTCTCTTCAACCATTTCACCCGCTTCGAGACTTTCGTCCCGCAATACCTGCTTTATGGACATTCAAAGGCTATTTGCAGGTCCGTTGCCGACCACCATCTCTTTGAAGAAAAGAGGCTGGGAGACTATCTTCGAAGCGTAGGCGCCGTACCGAGCAACATGGATAACATGATGGATTTCATGGTGAATGAAATCAATGCCGGCAGAAAAGTGGTCATCTTCCCCGAAGGGGCGATGATTAAAGACCGGAAGGTGAGAGACTCCGAAGGCCGCTTGGCGATCTACAAACGGGAGGGGACCTTCAGGCGAAAACCGCACACCGGCGCCGCCGTGATCGCCATCAAGTGCAAGATGCTCCGCGACCTATACCGGATGGCGAGGGACAAGGGGGACGCGCTGATGATGGCGCATTACGGCGGGCAATTCCCTGAAGCGAAGACGCCCGATGAACTGGAAAGCCTTGCCCTCGAACCTGTGGAACTCGTTCCCGCCAATATCACCTTCTACCCCATGAGGAGGGATGAGAATATCCTCGAGAAATATGTCAACCAGTTCATGGGCGTTAAATCGAAACGGGTTCTCGAAGAGTTGAAGGTGGAGAGCAACATGCTGCTCAAGAAGACCGATATGGACGTTCGGTTCGGTCAACCGATCCGGGTGGCTGATTATCTCGACGCCACCTATCGCACCATTATTAAAAGCCGCTATTCCCTCGACAGGATGGCGGCCACAAAAAAAGGGTGGTTTAAAAAAGCGGCCTCCTCGGTGATGAGAAAAAGGCTGGACGCGCTTTCAGTCGTGTGGATAAAGAAAAAGTCGAAAGCGATACGCGACGATTACATGAACGCCATCTACGATCTCACAACGACCAACCTGGCCCACCTGACGGCGCATACTCTCTTCGACCTCTACAAAAAAGAACCCGAGGGGGCCTTCGATATGCTCTACTTAAGGGCGCTTCTCTTTATGGGAATCTCCGATCTCAGGAGTTTGACGGAGTTGCACCTTCATAAAGACCTGAACAAACGCGACTATGTCAATTCCCTCCTCATCGGTGAAGAGCCACGCCTTTTAAAGATATTACAGCGCTTTGAAAAAGCGGGGCTGCTGGAACTGGAGGGTGAAAAAAGCTTTAAGTTGAATAAGAAGCTGGATCAAGAGTTCCCCTTCGATTCCATCCGGGTTGAAAACCCGGCTCAGGTGCTCGATAACGAAGCGCAATCTGTGCCGATGACGGTAGAATCTCTCGACCGACTCTATAAGGAGGATGCCGGTTTTCTGGAGGAGAAAGTGGCCCTTTTGCTTCATCGGCGTTCCTTAAAAATATACGAGCAGGACAAGGCGCGTTTTGAAACGGCTGCCTTCGAAGGTCTCAACAAGTTCAACCAGAGAACGACCTCAGGCACCCCCTTTTTTTACCAGACAGGGAAAGCGAGAGAAGAGAGGGTGGGGGTGCTCCTCATACACGGTTTTTCAGCAAGCCCCGCCGAGATGGAGGTTTTGGGGAGATTCCTGCATGAGAAAGGATTCGACGTGTTCGGTCTCCGGCTGCCCGGTCACGGCACGTCGCCGGCCGACCTGAAAGAGAGAAGCCGAAGCGAATGGCTGAGCGAGGTCAAGCTCGGCATGGCGCTGCTCCAGCATTACTGCCCCAAATTTTTCATCCTTGGGAATTCGATGGGCGCCCTGCTCGGGTTGATTGCCCTTCACACGCCCCTCTTTAAAATCGAGGGGTTTTTGGCCATTGCACCCGCCTTCAGGATAAAAGACAGGCGCATCTCCCTCGTCACCTACCTCGACACGGCGCAGAGAATATACCAGATTTTTGCCGACCTGAAGACAGAATGGCCCTACCAGGAATCGAGACCGGAAAATCCCGATATCAATTACGGCCTGCTCCCCTATCACGGGCTTTTTGAACTCTACCAGTTGACCAAGGAGTCAAAGGAGTATGTGGAAAAGCTGGAGTTGCCCACGCTGTTTATCCAGGCCGAGCACGAATTTACAGTGGACCCTGCCGCAACGTACGAGGCCTTTGAAAAAATCCCGGCAAAAGATAAAACACTTTTGAAGGTCGATGAAGAGCGCCACGTGTTGACGCTGGATGAGAAGTTGCCCGTCTTCGGGGCAGTCCTTGATTTTCTTGAGCGATTAAAATAAAGCCCCTTTCGTGAAAAAGGGGCTTCTTTTCAGCTACCGTGAATCTTGTCGTACTTTGCCTGAAGTGCGGCTGTGTCCTCTTCATGATTAGGATCAGCAACGCAGGCGTCTACAGGGCAGACGCTGACACACTGGGGCTCATCAAAAGCCCCGTGGCACTCCGTACAGAGATCGGGATCTATGATATAGATCTCATCCCCTTCGGTAATCGCGTCATTGGGACACTCGGGCTCGCAGACGCCGCAATTAACGCAATCTTCGTTGATCAGTAAAGCCATCTAAAATACCTCCTGCATCTTCTTTTGTTCCCCTAAATATACTAAAGAGGAATTAAAAATATCAAGTAAAAATAGCTCTAAGCCGTTTTTTTTGGGAAACTGTCGGACAAAAAAGGGTGATAGAAATTTCCGATTTGCCAACGCAGGTCG
>CBDVDA010000197.1:0-3770 GCA_965372635.1 uncultured bacterium
ACTCGTATTCGGTGGTATGTTCCCGCCACGCCTTCGGCGGCGCATGGCTCCAGAAAGACTTGATCTCCTTCACCGTTTCGCCCAGCTTCCCGTAGAACCGCTCGGCCCTCACGTCGGGGTTCTCCACCTTCACGATCCGCCCGGCCCGGTTGAACTCCGCCCCCGGCTCGCCGTAGGTGTACTCCACGTCGCCCATAGTTGGGTAGTCGATCCGCGTAAGGCGGTTATAGTCGTAGAGGTATTTGATCGCCTTGTTCTCCGCCTTCAGGTTGGGCGTGATCTTTTCGACCAGGTTCCCCGCCGCGTCGTATTTATAGGCCACCTCGCCCGTGTCGGGATTATCGATAACGGTCCGACGACCGAGCAGGTCGTAAGCAATGGCGGTCATATTGTCGTGATCGTCTGTCACCTTCACGATCTCCGTCATCGGGTTGTAGGCGTACCGCGTCACTACCTCGCCCGTACCGAGTTTCTCCTTCACTGCAACGATAGCGTCGCGCACGTTTTTAAGAGTCTTCTTTTCCTTTTCTTCGGCGTCGGTCACTTTCGTGACAAACATCCCTTCCTCGAAACCGTAGCTCATGGTTATGCGAGAATCGTCGGGGAGGGTGACTTTAAGCGTTCTGTCGATGGCGTCGTAGGCAAAGAGCGTTGGATTTTTCGGCTGGGCCTGCACCGTAAAGTCGGGCTGAAAGCCCCCCGCCTCGAAGATAGGCTGCCCCTGCTGCACGCTCCGTCCGAGGGCGTCGAAGACGACCTTGCCCGATACCGTAGCGCCATGGACCTTCTCCACCTCGGCCTCTTTCTTCGTCTGGAGAACCCGCGTCAGGCCGTCGATATAGAGGAGGGTGTCTATCGTCTCGTCCCCCTCCCAATGCTCCTTGTTCTTCGTCAGCGCCCATGCGGGCGATTCATCGGGGTAATAGGAAAAGGCGATGGTGGGAACATCGGATTCGATATCGTAAGGGCCGTAGATCTCGGTCGTCCGCCCCACCGAATCATAGCGATAGTTGATCACGTTGCCGTTCAGGTCCGTCGTGGAATTCGGCTTGCCGTATCGGTAGTCATAGGTTGCCGTCGATTTGTAGCCGAAGGAATCGGTAATCTCCTCAACGTAGGAGTTGACCAACCTGTCGTAAACGTAGGTGAGACTGTAGCGCTTGTTCGCATGGTTCGCCGCCCCCTTGAAGGTGAGCATATTCCCGTAGGCGTCGTAAGCCATTTCCGAGACGGACGTCTTCCCGCCGCCGATGGTGGAGACGAGTTTGGTCAGGTTCCCTTTGGCGTCGTAAGTCCCCTTCCGCTCCCGGTAGGTCTTCCCGCCACTCCCCTCGACGGCGATCCTTTTAGGCAGGCTCATGAGGTAATCGACTTCCCTGTAGTCATAGACGATCCCGGCGTAGACATCGTCTGCCGCACCCGGCTCACCGGCATCGTAGAAGGCGGTCACGTTCCCCCAGTCATCATAAACGAAGGTGGTGTAGGTCCGTTTGCCCGCCTCGGGCTGCTTTTCATAAAAAAGCTTTTCCGTCTTTTTAAGCTTGGGGAAGACGGTGGCTATCGCACCGTTTAGCGGGTTCAATTCTGCCCCGGTATCGATGTCGTAGAGAAGATAGCTGTTTACTGTTGACCTGTATTTCCGGTCGAGTGCGTCGGTGAGGAGCGCGCTTTTCAGCAGTCCTTTCGTGTAGAAGCTGTCGTTCAGATAGGTGCGTCTGCTCGTCCGGTAGGGGTAACTGGGGATAGCGACCGTTTAACATTTCTGCTATCTTTTTTAAATAGTCGCTGTCCCTGGTTACTCTGGTTACTTTTAACGGGGGTCGACATTCTCGGTGTAAAGACCCTATCGGGCGTGGTGCAGTTCCTGAACGGCGAGACGGAAATAGAACCTGCCGAAAGCGACATCGAGGGGCTCTTCGATCAATGCTCCGTCAGCGCCATCGACTTTTCCAACGTGCGGGGGCAGGAGAATGCCAAACGGGCCATTGAGGTGGGTGCCGCAGGGGGGCACAATATTCTGATGGCATGAACGCAATACAACCGTTTGAATTCGAGTTGGTTGTGGAGTTGGTTTAACAGTATAAGTGTATTTATCCTGTGTATTTCAAATAACAAAAAAGGGGTTTTAAACCCCCTTTAAAAATAACATGGTAAACTGCTCCTCCTCATTCATGGCGAATTATCAATTGAAGGATATTCTTTTAAACCAACAAGCTTATTATTTTTGATAATAAATCTAACCCCAAAATCATAATAATGGTCCATAAAAATCATGTCGTTTCCATCTTTTTTATAGCCTGACCCTAGTTTACGCAGATCTTTATCAGTAATATTATTACATAGCCTTATTGCATATGAAGCTGTTCCAGTGACAAATACCAGTTCATTTTCTAATTCAGTTATGCGGTCACCTTGTTTTTTAGAAAACAAAAATAAATACACACATAATATTGTGGCAAATAACAACAAAACCATTAAAATAATGCGTCCTTTTCCCATTTACCTATACCGTCTATATGTAGGTTTGCCTATTGATTCTCTCAGCTTGCCGACAGGATTAATATTGACCGTATCACTACCTGCACCAATCGCAGCATCTCGATTCATAGCACCGTTACGGCGTATCCCAATATTCCCGGTATATATAGCTGCGTGCCCTGAGGTCCCTCTTCGAGGGAAAGCTACAACATCCCCCGGCAATGCTTTATCAGACGACACAGTGGATAGTGGACCAAGTGGATTTAAGTTTGAGTTTGCTAACTCATTTGCCGATGCAGGCGCATCCGTTTCGCCCAAAAAGAATTTTTTCAACGAAGTTCGTTGATGAACCGCACGTTGCCCACCAGCACTTTCTAGCTTTTCCGCAACAAATAAATTACATTTATTTGTACCTGGACCGAAGTCACCACCTTTATCGGCTGATTGTGCATATTCACCGCTTCCTATGCTGTTTGCAGCTCCTTCAAATGTTTTCATCCTAGTGTTTCTAGGGATATTGATATTGTCACCTGCGTAAATTTTATTCTTATCCTTGATGCCAAAGTTTGCACCCATTAATCCATCGACAGAAGAACCAGTATCCTTACCTATCGAAGTAAGAGTATCACCTTTTTCAATAATATATTTCTTTTGATTAGTATCATATTCAAGGGTTCCATCAGGGTCAACCAACCTGACAGGATTCCAAAGTGCATACTGGTACAAATTCAGAGCCGTTGGAGGTGAGCCTGCGTGGAACCGGTCAATCGGATCAGCGCTTATCCAAACACTTATCCTCGGTTCATAATACCTCGCACCAAAATAGTACAGTCCCGTCTCCGGGTCAAGCTCTTTGCCCGTAAATTTATAAGGGAAGTATATCTGGCTCTTCGTCTCCTCCACCCAGCTTTCACCGTAGGGGAAGTACTGCATATGCTCGTAGACTTCGCCGTCGGCATCTGTGAGGATAGTGCTGCTTCCGAGGTGGTCGGCGTGGAAGTAGAAGATCGCCTTCTCTTCGAAGGTGTCGTTCCCTTTGCCGCCGCCACCGGTTCCACCACCGCCACCTGGAGGCGTCGTTCCACCACCGCCGCCGCCACCGGGAGGCGGCTCCGTTCCAGCGGGTACGATGTCGCCTTCCGGCGTTACCTCGTAGCCGAGCAGGTCGAGGCGGCGGTAGATACCCTTCTTCTGGCCCTTGCCCCTCGACAGGGCGTTTTCGAGGCCCTTCTCGGAGTTACCGGGGAGGGATGTGTCTGCCCCCTCACCCCAACCCTCTCCCACCAGGGGAG
>CBDVDA010000198.1:0-3756 GCA_965372635.1 uncultured bacterium
TGTCCGGTGGTGTGGGAGGGGTAACGGGCGGAATCCCGTTACCTCCACCCGATCGACAAAAGAAAAGCTAAAAGCAATAGGGTCTCACCTCACCAACCCCGCCCCCTCTTTCGCAATCCAGGCGACAACGCTGTAGCGGGCAAGCTTACCCGTAAAGACGAGGAGGGAAAAGCGGAAGAAACCTGTCTTCATGAGGCCGCCTGCAAGGCAGATCGGATCGCCCACAATGGGGAGCCACGACAAGAGGAGCGTCCAGGCCCCGTATTTGCCGTACCAGCCGCGCGCTTTCATCTCCCGCTCCTCGCTCACCTTCAGTACCCGCCGGATGAGGAAGACACCCCCGAAAATTCCGATCAGGTAGGTGGTGACGCCGCCGAGGTAGTTGCCCATAGATGCGACGGCGACGGCAAGGGGGAGGTTGCTGCCGGAGACGACCATGGCGGCAAGGAGCCACTCCGAACCGAGGGGGACGACCGTTGCGGCGAGAAAGCTGACGAGGAAGAGGGCGGCGTAAGACTGGCTCGATAAAAGTTGTTCCATGGACGCGATTTTAGCAGATAAGCGTTGCCCGAGTCACCTGCTTCAACCGAGCCCCACCCGGATCCTCTCTCTGAAGGGGAGGGGAGACAGCGAAATCTCTCTCTTTGATTCGTAGGGGCACGGCATGCCGTGCCCTTCTTTATTTTAAGAAATTCTTATTGAGGGTTTGGCATGCCAAACCCCTACGGGGAAAATCCCTGGATTCCGCATTGAGTGCGGAATGATATTTTGTAGGGGCAGGTCTCGTGCCTGCCCTGTCAGGTATGAAAAAAGGGCGGCCACAAGGGACCGCCCCTACATAATTTTGAGCGGGAATGAGGTGTGGGCTAATTTGATGTTTCGGTGAGCCCTCTCGCCGAAACCAAAAGAACCTGTTTTGTTGTGGGGGGACCAGAATATCTAAAATAAAGAATCGACAGGGGAGGGGGGCTAGGAGATGATCTTCTGAATCTTCTTAAAGTCTTTTGTCGAAACGGTTGAACCGACATTGCTGGAGGTTCTTGCCATTTCATTCATCTGGCCCACCCTCTCCTTGCTTGGCGGATGGGTACTCATCGCATCGGCGAGGGAGGCGAGGAGTTTGTTCCCCTTCTTCCTGCCCGCTTTCTTTTCCATCTCAAGAAGACGACTGTAAAAGAGGCCGATGTGGTCTTTGTGATAGCCCCCCTTTAGCGACGTCTTGAAGCCGATCCTGTCCGCCTCCATCTCGTCTTCGCGGGAGTTGGCCATAAAGGCGAATTTCTGGATGAGAAGTCCGCCAGCGCCGCCGGCCAGTGCGCCGTACTTTGCGATCCTTGCGACACACTCCCTGTCATTCGGCTTGCAAATCAGTTTGCTGAGTCCATAACCTGCCGCGCCACCGAGAAGGGCGCCGCCGAGGCCGTAGAGGACAGTCTTTACCTTTTCCTTCTTCGCCTTGTCGATCCGCTCCGCCGTATGCCTCGCTTTTACGTGGCCGATCTCGTGGCCGATGACGCCCGCCAGTTCAGCCTCGGACTTGGCCAATTTGATGAGCGGCGTGGTGACGAAAACGGTTCCTGCCGGGAGGGCGAAGGCGTTCACCATCTTGCTATCTACGGCGGTAAAACTGTATCTGTAGGGTTTGTTGTGAAGGTTGTTTGCCTTGACGATCCTGTTGCCCACCCCTTTCACAAAGTTTTGCACCTGCTTGTTTTTGTGTGGAGGATACTCTTTCTTCATCTTCGGGAGGTACTCGGCTGTCATCTGCCGCTCGTCCGCCACGGTGATCTCCGTCTCCTGCCCCCGGTTGTCCCCCTCGCGGTAGCGGCTCCCGCTCGTGGAGGCGCAACCACCGAGAATCAACGGCAGTGAGGCGAGGAAGAAGCGCCGCCTCATGGGCGTACTTGTTACGTATTCCAACTCCCTTTCGAGATTTTCTAAATTTTCAAGTATGACGTCGTCGTTATTCATAGCGCTTAGGATAGATAATATTCCCTTTGTTGGTCAAATAAAAATGAAGTTGAAAGGTTCAAGGAATCGTAGGGTGAGTGCAGTAAAATTAGAAAAGCCCCCTCGGGACGATCTCCAAAGAGGCTTTTATTTAATCAGGTTTTGCCGTCGATCCTACTCGTTATCAATCGGTTCCGGCTCGCAGAGGAGGGAGTTGTATACGGCGACGCGCCCGCACTTTTTGCAGACATACTCGAGGTTTTCCAGCATGTCGTTGCAGACGTGCCTCGGATCGTCCGTCTCTTTTTTGCAGAATTCACAGGTGTAGGGGAGGTTCTCCGTATTCGGATGGCAGAGGTGGCCGCGGCCGCTTGCCTCGATGCCGCACTGGGGGCAGTCGTAGGTTTTTACGTAGTCTGTCATTCGCTCACTCCTCGGTTGTTTTTTGAGCTTTTTTATACCACTATATGGCGGCGGCAGTCAATGAAAATAGGGCCATTCCGGCCTTTCTATTATCCTTAGATATGCTCAGGATGACTCAACGGAGGAGTATAGCGTTCCTCTCTCCCTAGAGGGGAGCACCCTCCGGGCAGAAAAGGGCAGGGGTGAGGGTGCCCCGGCAAATGAAAAACTACAATTGATTCTTCCCCTTCCTCTTAATCCTTTCCCACTGGAAGAGGGGGAGGAAGAGAGGGCAGTCTCCTTAAAAAACCAGAAGGTTATAGTAAATAAATTGTTGCAAATTAAGGCGTTTCATGGTACATTTCTACGCTTCAAAAAATCACACGTCCTGTTAGCTCTGCGCCGGGTCCAATCTTGATTGGTGGCGTCGGGTGACTGAAGCAGGGCGGAGGATAAAAACCAAAAAACAGGAGGAAAAGCATGGCAGCAGTAACAATGAAGGAACTTTTGGAAACGGGGGTGCACTTCGGCCACCAGACAAACCGGTGGAATCCCAAGATGAAGCCCTACATCTTCTGCGCAAGAAACGGCATCTATATTGTTGATTTGCAGCAGACGGTAAAAATGTTCAACCGCACGATGGATATCATCCGTGACGAAGTTGCCGGTGGAAAGACTGTGCTCTTTGTGGGGACCAAAAAACAGGCCACTGAGTCTGTCAAGGACGAGGCGGAGAGAGCCAATATGTTTTATGTTAACAACCGCTGGCTCGGTGGAATGCTGACCAACTTCAGCACCGTCAAGCAGAGTATTAAACGGTTGAAAGATATTGAGAAGATGAATGAAGATGGAACTTTTGATCTTCTCACAAAGAAGGAAGGGCTGAAGCTCGAAAAACAGCGGGTGAAGCTCGAAAAGGTCCTCGGCGGCATCAAGAACATGGACAAGTTGCCGGGCCTTGTCTTTGTTGTCGATCCCAAAAAAGAGGCCATTGCCGTTGCTGAGGCGAGAAGACTCGGTATCCCTGTTGCGGCCATAGTGGATACGAACTGCGATCCAGACTTGATCGATCACATTATCCCCGGAAATGACGACGCCATCCGCGCGATCAAGCTTTTTTGCCAAAAAGTGGCTGACGCCTGTCTCGAAGGGGCCGGTCTTTTCGAAGAGAGGCTGATGACTAAGAAGGCAGAAGCCGCCGCCGCAGAAGATGAGGCTGTTGCGGAGGAAGAAAGCCCCTCCGAAGAAACGGTCGCTCCTGAAGTGTCTGAGCCTGTGGTAGAAATCAAGGCGGCTCCCAAGAAAGAGGCGGCTCCCAAGAAAGAGGCGGCTCCCAAGAAAGAAGCGGTTCCCAAGAAAGAAGCGGTTCCCAAGAAAGAAGCGGTTCCCAAGAAAGAAGCGGTT
>CBDVDA010000199.1:0-3669 GCA_965372635.1 uncultured bacterium
TATGTCTTTCCTCATCTTGAACTTGGCGATTTTTTCAGCACTCTTTTTGGCCTCTATCTCCCTTACCTTCCTGGCATAGACATCAATGTCGGTGGTGTAGTCGCGGCTCAGTTCTTTAAGCTCGATCTTGAGTACATCAATCTCGGCATCTGTCATGATGTGAGCTTTCTCATGTGTAAATTTGATCCCTTTTATGCTCTTCACCTGGTCAGCAGATAGACCGATCTCATCGGCGATCTTGAGTATGTTGAAACCTCTCTTTCCACGCTTATGATCCCCATAGCCACGGCCTTTGCCTTTTTTGTCACAGTCCCTGTGATCTGCCTTGTCGCAATACTCGCTGTGCAGTCTGTCACGATCTCTTTTCTCTGTCTTGTCGCACGCTTTACCTGTACTCTTTATTCCAACCTCGGCAGGGGCGGACTGGGTAAAGGCCAAAAGGGCAACGAGCATAACCGGTACTGCTAGAAACTTTTTAATCATGTTTTTTCTCCTCCGTTTTTTTATTTTTCTTTAGACTCTCAGGTACGCCTAAAGTTCGAACTTTAGGTTAATATATATTAACGAACATTAAAGGAAGATTAAAAGATCGGTACTTCCGGAATTAAAAGGGACGGTTGTAGATGCTCAGTAATTAGGTAACAATATCTGTATCGAGGAATCCTTAGATATCTATAATCTTTCAAAGAGTAAGGTCCGGTTCTCCGCAGTGTTCAAGCATGGACGCACGGGTCGCTTCACGCAACTTGATGGCTGCCTTCCATCCGGAACCTTCCGGAAGGATAGGCTCCCCTATGGTGACCGTAATGGCTCCGCGGCGGGGAAACCAGCTCTCTGACCGAAGAACGGAACGGGTCCCCCGCAGGGTGACTGGCACGATGGGAATTCCGGCCTCGGCAGCAGTGATAAAAGCACCCATGTGAAAGGGGAGAAGCCCCGGCATCCTGTCGAAGGTTCCTTCCGGAAAGAAAACCATCGAATTACCCTGCTGCACCGTTTCGGATATCTTCTTGGCGTCACTTAATCCCCGTTCCATATCAAAACGTTCGACGAACCTGATCCCGATTCGACTAAGAAAGAGGCGGGGTACAAAGCGGCTCGTCAGCTCCCTCTTGGCTACATAGCTTAAAAAAGGAGGAAACACGGCAGCCGTAACAATGACATCAATATAGCTGGCGTGGTTTGACGCAATAATGCAGGGAGATCGGGAAGGAATATTCTCAAGTCCGCGCACGGTAAATGGATTTCCCGAGAGCCAGACGGCAAGGCGGGACATGTGCCTGATAAAGGATCGACGCCATCTTATATTGGGCATGATGGCTACCATTGTCCAGGTTATAATTGCCAGAGAATAAAACATGGGCCAGGCGTAGGATGCGTAGATAAATTCCATCGATCTAAGCCTTGCACGGCGAAGCTGCGGTATGAGGCTTGCCGTGGTCAATCTTAAAAATTGCCACCACACCGGGTACTGTCGCCAGCCGATCTTTTCCTTTTCATAGAGGTCACGTGTGGCTGAGCGGCGAATCTTTCCGCTCGATGTTTTGAGTACACTTCTTGGCGGGGCAAGGAGCACATCTTCGGGAGGCATGCCTATAATATCTGCTGACACTGAATTGATCTCGCTTTGAATCGTGTCAAGATTACTGAATTCTCTCTCCTTCGTCTCTGCAATAACGACGAGCCTTTCCGTCCCTTTGCTAATATCGGTAGTGCCGAAGACGGCCACGCACCCCTTCCGTATACCTTCTATCTTGCCAATAGCCTCTTCCAGCTCATAGGGGTAGATGTTTCGTCCGGCACGGATGATGACGTCCTTAATGCGCCCCGTGAGGTAAAGGTCGCCACCCGCCATGTAGGCCCTGTCACCCGAGTTGAGCCATTCACCGTCAAAGAGCTCTTCCGACGCCTGCCGGTTGCGAAAGTAGCCGCTTGTCGTTGAAGGTCCCCTGAATTGAAGTCTTCCCTCCCGTCGCTCTTCCACCTCTCGCCCGAAATCGTCAACTATCCGGATCTGGTGGCCGGGGAGGGGACGGCCGCAAGCGACAAAATGAAGCGTCTCTTCCTCTCCTTCCTCTGCCGGTTCGGCCCGGCCCGAATGCATTAAGGTCTCTCTCCTGATCTCGTCTACAAGAGGACCCCGATTAAGAGGGGGAAAGGTGAGTCCCACCGACGCCTCAGCCAGTCCGTAGACAGGCATGCAGGCCTTCGGGTTGAATCCATAATCCTTAAAAACTTCACAAAATTGGTTCATCGTCTCATGGCTCACCGGTTCGGCGCCGTTAAAGGCCATTCTCCATGAACTGAGATCGAGACCCTCAAGCTTTTTTTCGTCCAATCTTCGTATGCCCAGTTCATAGCCGAAATTAGGTCCCCCGGAGATGGTGCCCCGGTGTTTGTGAATGGCCCAGAGCCACCTTTCCGGTCTGGCCAGGAAAGTAAGGGGCGACATGACGACAAACTTCATCCCGTAGTAGAGGCTGCCCAGCCATGCGCCAATAAGACCCATATCGTGATAAAGAGGCAGCCAGCTTACAAATACATCTTTTGAACTCGCTTCCGTCACCTCTCCCATGGCCCTGATGTTTGCCAGCAGATTGGCGTGGCTCAGCATTACCCCCTTCGGGTTCCCTGTCGTTCCGGACGTGTACTGGAGAAAGGCAATATCAGCGGCCTTTGGTTTTGGAAAGCGGTATCCTTTGTTCTTAGTTGAAATCTCTTCGGCGGTGACGACGCTTTTCATGGTCTCAACCTGTGATTTGAGCAACATGGCAAGGGTTTTAGCTTCAGGGATGGTAATCAGCAATCGGGCCAGCGCATTTTTCAGGATAATGGCGTGGCGTTTCATGTGCTCCTCGATCTGTGACAGCCGGGCAGGGGGATAGAGGGGGACGGGAATGCAGCCGGCGGAGAGTATGCCGAAGAAGGCATAAAAATAGTCCCGCCCCGTGGGAAGCATTATGGCCACGCTCTGGCCCGGTTCAATTTGGCGCTCAACGAGACCTGCGGCAATCGCTCCGGCTCCCTCTTTAAGGTCAGCATAGGTGATGAGCTCCTCACTTTCACCATCGCCGTAAAGGTGGATGTGTATCCCCTTGGGATGGGCCTCGGCATGCCAGTCCAGGACCTCGATGAGTGTTTCTGCCTTTTCCGGTGGCCCACCCTCTATCGCCTGGTCAGGTTCTCTGGGGATGCGTACAGTCCCGGAATCTGTTTGGGCCCTTTTGGATATCTTTGCCGTCTTGATAGCATGAAGAAGGTCACCGGGTGTCTCAGCCGTGGCCAATATCTGTTCGGGAAGGGTGACGGCAAAATGCTGTTCAATACGAAGGAGCAACTCTACCCGTCCCAGGCTGTCGATTCCCAACTCCTTTTCAAGGGAGCTTTCCAGGTTTACCGGTTTCGCGCCCTTCCTGCGAGGCTGTATCTCACGGGAGAGCTTGGTGATAATCTGGATAAGCTCTTCGCTTTGTTTTTCTGATGAAGCCAGCTTGTTGCCTTTCCGTTGCTGTTGTGTGAAATATTATATAATTTGAGCGGGTTAACTCTATCCATATCATAACAAATATGGCAGGAGAATGTGAGAAGTCACCGGAAGAGAATAGGGACAGAGGCAATACTGTTCGGTATGGAAATTGCCCCCAACTTAAAGTCTAAAAATACAGTTTA
>CBDVDA010000200.1:0-3597 GCA_965372635.1 uncultured bacterium
CTGTATTTTTAGACTTTAAGTTGGGGGCAATTTCCATACCGAACAGTATTGGGACGGTTCTCTTTAAAACATAACAAACCCGGTAGGTATAAAAATCGCCCATCAGAGGAAATTTTTCTGACGGGGTAAACTTAAAGCTTCATCTCTTCATGAGATCGTCAATACATTCCTCCCCTATATGCACATTATTATGGTCATATAATATCTTCATGCCTATTATTATAGTCAATTATTTAATTGACAAGAACTATCATACTTAATTACTATAGATATTATCGCAGTTCTATTAGGGACTCACACCTACTATATCAATCATTTTTAAAGGTTAACGATAACAATGGCTAAAGCAAGAACATACTCCAGGTGCAGCACCGAAGCAGCCTCCCTTCTTGGCGGGCAGATAAAGCTTGGTCGCAAGCAGCTCAAATGGACTGAGCATGACCTGGCTGATCGTGCAGGGATATCGCGGGCCACACTTCAGAAAATAGAAAAAGGCGACCTCTCCTGCGCCATTGGACTTGTCTTTGAAGTGGCCGCACTTGTAGGTGTAAGATTATTCGATAGCGAAAACAGCTCACTTGCAGCCCACCATGAGAGGACCGCTGACAAGCTCGCTCTTCTCCCCAAGGCGGTTCGTAAAAAGAAAAAGGACGTAGATGATGACTTCTAAGGGCGAATACAGCGAAGCCTTTGTATGGATCTGGCTACCCAATGAGACAGAACCTGTTGTTGCAGGAAAGCTCACAGTTGACGGCTATCAATTAATTTTCAACTACGGTAAAAGCTATCTGGGGCGTGATAATGCCATTCCAATCTATGATGTTGAGCTGCCCTTGCATTCAGGCGCATTACCCTTATTAAAGGGCTTAAATATGCCAAGCTGTATCCGGGACGCAGCGCCCGATGCATGGGGTCGGCGCGTCCTGATCAATAAGAAGCTTGGGTTGAAAGGCACAGGGGTAGATAGCGCTCAGCTTGATGAGCTGACCTATCTGCTGGAATCCGGCTCTGACCGTATCGGCGCTTTAGATTTTCAGCTCTCACCAACTGAATATGTGCCGCGTTCCTGTGCGAAGGTAACACTGGATGAACTGATGGAATCTGCCGAGCGCGTTGAAAAAGGCATACCGCTAACACCGGAGCTTGACCAAGCTCTTCACCATGGCAGCTCTATCGGTGGCGCTCGCCCAAAAGCGCTCATCGAGGATAACAATAAAAAGTATATTGCCAAGTTTTCATCCAGCTCTGATTTACACAGTGTTGTAAAAGCTGAATTCATTGGCATGCGTCTCGCCATGCTGGCGGGATTAAATGTCGCTCCTGTCTCCCTGACTGAGTCCTCTCACAAAGATGTTTTATTGATTGAGCGCTTTGATCGCATCTACACACTTGAGGGCTGGCAACGCCAAAGCATGGTTTCAGCCCTGACACTATTGGGCCTGGATGAAATGATGGCTCGTTATGCCAGCTATGAAGAACTGGCCGAGATTATCCGCCGCCGCTTTATAGATGCTTCCGCCACACTGAAGGAACTGTTTTCCCGCATTGTCTTTAACATCTTAAGCGGCAACACCGATGATCACGCACGCAATCATGCAGCCTTCTGGGATGGTGAAATGCTATCCCTCACCCCGGCTTACGATATATGCCCTCAAGGCCGCTCCGGCAATGAAGCCTCTCAAGCCATGCTGATCTCTGGCAACAACCGCATGAGCCAGATTTCATCATGCCTTGAAACAGCTCATAATTTTTTACTTTCCCGTGAAGAAGCGATTGCAATCATACAGCACCAAAAACAAGTCATTGAAGAAAACTGGGATTCTGTATGTGATGAGGCAGGCTTAAATGAAACTGACCGCAACCTGTTTTGGGGGCGGCAGTTCTTAAACCCCTATGCCTTTGAAGGGCTGTCAGAGGGCAAAAGACAATAAATCGTGTTTTTATTCCCCACGAAGAAGCGGCAATGGAAGCAACTTTCGGAGAGGCTTACCGGAAATACAGGAAAGGTTCCAGGAAATGGGTTTGATTTGAAGAGGGAGGCCTATGGTGGGCAGGATTTTTCTGGGCGCCCTGCTATGCTGTTTTCATGATTTTCCCACAGATTTCCAGAAATCTACAAACGTGTCTCTTGCCTAAAACTAATAATGAAGTTGTATAAGAGAGGCTCTATCTTACGAAAGCCTTTCTCAAAATCTCGATATTCCTCTTCATCCCCTCTTCATAATACCCCTCATCGAGTTTCCCCATAGCGAGGGGATCGAGGGTATAGACACGCGCTCCCGTCTCCTTCGCCACGATCCCGACAATGGACCGGGACGCCGTCGGCTCGGTGAAGATAATCGTTATCTTTTCCTTCTTCATGCGGGCCATGAGTGAGGCGAGGTCGCCTGCCGAGGGGTTCTCGCCTGGAGAAGGGTAGATCACCCCGGCGATCTCCATCCCCGCCTCGCGAGCGAGGTAATCGAAGGCATTATGAAAAGTAACCACCTTCTTCGAAGGTTTCTCTCCTAAAAGAGCCTTCAACTCCGCTGAAAGGGCCTCCAACCGTTCAACATAGGCAGCGGCATTCCTTTTATAGGCCGCCGCCCCTGCCGGGTCTGCCTCTGCCAAAAAGCGGGCGATATTTAGCACCTGCCCCTTCGCCATCTCCGGGCTGACCCAGGTGTGGCCGTTGAATTCCCCATCGTGCCGGTGCTCGCCGTGCCTGTGGCCCTCTTCCTCCTCTTCGGTAGGGATGAGAGACAGCCCCTCGGCGCTTTCGAGTACTACACCTTTCGCCCTTCTTTTCGCAAGCGTCTTGGTTAAAAAACCTTCCATGCCGAGACCGCTTAAGATGACGAGGTCCGCCCCTATTATTTTCCTCATGTCGCTGGGGCGCATCTGGTATTCATGAGGGTCGACGTGACCGGGGAGCAAACATTCTACAACGACGTGGGGGCTTTTTCCGACTACGTTTTTCGTAAAGATATAGACAGGCAGGAATGATGTGAGCACGCGGATCGGCTTCGCCTGAGCAACGCAGATAGCCCCCGGAAGTTGCAGAAAGAGAAGCCCTATAATAAGCGGCACGATAGCGCCCCCGAAGCGGAGTCTCTTTTCTCTTCTTTTTACGTATTTATGCATGAAATCTCTTTCCTTCTTTTCGGGAAGTACAAACCCTTGACAAGCCTCTCTCAGGTGGTAGAATCATAACATAAGCGGCTTTAAAAAAAGGAGGATTAAAGGATGAAGTGTCATATCATCGCCCTGTTTTCACTATTTCTCATTCTGCATGCCTGCAGCCCCCTCCATTTTCAAACGGGACGTCCCTTCACACTCAAAAAGATAGAGGGGCTCAGGGCAGGAGAAACAACGCGGGAAGAGGTGAAAAGACTCTTTGGAGAACCGCAGACGACAGGCCGGGACGATGACGGCCTTGAGACATGGACCTACCATTATATCGAAGCTGAGGTCCCTTTGAAGGGAACACCAACGAAAGAAAAATTTCAGAGGCTCAGCATCACCTTTGACGAAGAAAAGGTAAAGTCAAAAAGCTACGAACTCCCCCCGTTTTTGAATTAGTGATTCCAAAGTTGGATTCTATTAGACTACAGGTTT
>CBDVDA010000201.1:0-3498 GCA_965372635.1 uncultured bacterium
CCCAACGGGCAGATGGGGAATTCCGAAGTGGGACATCTCAACATCGGTGCAGGCCGAATCGTCTACCAGGATTTCACCCGCATCAACAAGGCCGTAGAAAGCGGCGAGATCAAAAGCAACCCTGCCC
The DNA here is from genome assembly GCA_965372635.1 of uncultured bacterium. GTDB lineage: Bacteria > Desulfobacterota > JADFVX01 > JADFVX01 > JADFVX01 > CBDVDA01. Next base: position 128 of record CBDVDA010000201.1, read on the forward strand.
TGCTTGACGCCATCGAATCAACAAAAAAGAGCGGAACGCTCCACCTCATGGGGCTCCTCTCCGATGGCGGCGTGCATAGCCATATCGAGCATCTCTTCGCCCTCATCGACATAGCCGCCGAAAAGGGAATTCAAAAACTCGTTATCCACGCCCTTATGGACGGTCGCGATACGCCGCCGAGGAGCGGCAAGGGATACATCCAACAGTTGGAAGATCATCTCGAAAAATGGGGTGTGGGACGCATCGGCACCGTAATGGGCCGTTTTTTCGCCATGGACAGGGACAACCGCTGGGAGAGGATTGAAGAGGCCTATAAGACGATGACAGGCCAAGGCGACAGGACGGCCGCCTCGGCGCTCGAAGCGATGGAGCGTTCCTACGCCGAGGAGAAAGGGGATGAGTTTGTTCCTCCCACCATGATTACAGATGAGTCTGGATCGACTCACGCGATCGAAGGGGGAGACGCCATCATCTTTTTCAACTTCCGGGCCGACCGGGCGCGCGAGATCACCCGCGCCTTTACGGGCAAAGACGCCCCCCGCTTCAAAGGAGTCAAGCACCCGAAAATCGGGAACTTCCTCTGCATGACCGAATACGAGAAGACATTAGACCTCCCTACCCTCTTCTCTCCCTCCTCCATGAAGAACCTCCTCGGCGACGTAATCAGCCGCGCCGGCATGAAGCAACTCCGTATCGCCGAAACGGAAAAGTACGCCCACGTCACCTTCTTCTTCAACGGCGGCGTGGAGAAAGCCGCCCCCGGTGAAGAGCACGTCCTCATCCCCTCCCCGAAAGAGGTAAAGACCTACGACGAAAAGCCGGTAATGAGCGCCTTCGAGGTGACGAAAGAGGTAATCAGCAAACTCGCCGAAAAACGTTTTGATCTTACAGTCCTCAACTTTGCCAACTGCGACATGGTAGGCCATACGGGCATGATGGACGCCGCCGTCACCGCCGTGGAAACAGTCGACAAATGCGTTGGACGTGTAGTCGAAGAGGCCCTGAGACAGGGCGGGCGGGTGCTCATCACGGCGGACCACGGCAATGCCGAGCAGATGGTGGACAAAAAAACGGGCCACCCCCATACGGCCCACACCACCAACCCCGTTCCTTTCATCCTTGTCGATGACGAGCTCAAAGGGAAGCGGCTACGAAAAGGCATCCTCGCCGACATCGCCCCCACGGTGCTCGAACTCTTCGGCATGGAAAAACCGGACGAGATGGATGGCCTCTCCCTCATCGAGCCTGACTGAAACCTTTCGAGGCATTTGCCGGGCCGTCCTCGACCTCCTCTACCCGCCTGCCTGCTTGCTCTGCAAGAAAGAGTTGGAAAGGCAGGGCCTCTGCCCCGATTGCACGACCAGCTTTGAACCGGTGACCCCTCCCAAATGCACCCTCTGCGGAACGCCCTTCCTCGAAGCGGGCGAAATCGACCACCCCTGCGGCCACTGCATCAAGGAGCCGCCCCCCTTCCACCACTCCGCATCGAGCTACCGCTTTAGCAATACCTTGGTAGACGCCATCCACGCCCTCAAATATTCCGGGAAAAGCGCGCTTGCAAAAAGCCTCGGCAGCCTCATGGCGAGCCACGATATCTTCGAAGAAGACCACCACCTCATCGTCCCCGTCCCACTCCACATCCACCGTCTTCGGGATCGAGGTTTCAACCAGTCCTTACTCCTTGCAAAACCGATCTCAAAAGAACACGGCATCGCCATCGACCCTTTTCTCCTGACGCGAATACGCGAGACGCCCTCCCAGACAGGCATGATGGGGAGAAAGGCACGGGAACAGAATGTAAAGGGAGCCTTTGCGCTTAGAAACATCGAAAATCTTAAAGGGGCGAAAATCCTGCTCGTCGATGACGTCTACACCACGGGGGCGACGGTGAAGGAGTGTAGCAAAATGCTTAAGAAAGGGGGCGCAGTAAAGGTGAATGTGCTAACGCTGGGCCGTGTGCCGGAACCGGGGAGTTGAGTTTGACTATCTGCTGTTGGATCAGATCTGTAATCTGATCTCAAATTATCGATTCAGGTTACAAACCTGACCCGGCAGGAAGACTTATGAGAATAGCCACTGTTCCTAGATGGTCAGCCGAAAAAATAGTACTCTACTGTATAAAGCGATGCTTATATTAATAGCTGCATAAGTAATGGCAACTAATGTGGGGTCTCCCAAATCATAGAGAAAAAGCTTTTGATCGGTGCTGTTTGTTTCTGAATTGACCTGAGAATTGAGATCATGTGCTTTTTCATGTCATCCTTGTTGAATATCGAACATTTACCCAAACGCGTCATGGCATGATTCCATACCTGTTCGTCAGGGTTTAATTCAGGAGAATAGGCGGGAAGAAACTCCAATATAATCTTGCCACTTTGTTCTTTTACGAACTTATGCGTCTCTTTGCTGTGATGGTAGCGTGCGTTATCCGCAATGACCAGGATTGGTTTCCCTGCATCTTGATGCAATTTCCTCAAAAATGCGATGAATTTCTCTGAATTCATTCGATCTTCAATAAAAGTGAACCGCATATCGCCACGAGGAGAAACGGCACTGATTACATTCATACCCCCCCACCCCCCAAAAAACAGTTGATTTATTTTCCGAATTCGTGTATAAAATAGTGTTTTGCTCCTTGCTCCAGGCGAATCCGCGACCTGGGGCTGACTAAAACCATAAGGAGGACACAGCAAAATGAGATTTTATGAAATGGTGTTGATCACCAGATCAGAACTTACCGAAGAAGCGCATAAGGAAGTTCTGGCAAAGATCGAAACCGGCATTCAGAAGAAGAAAAAGAAGGCCGAAAAAGGAGAGTTCCTCAGGGTCGATGACTGGGGAATCAAAAGACTCGCCCACCCCATCGAGAAACAAACCAAAGGACGCTACGACCTCATCACCATGAAGTGTATGCCCGATTGCCTCCCTGAAGTGGAAACGGCATTGAGGCATTCGAATGACGTGTTCCGCTATCAGACGATCGTGCTGAAAAGCGAGCCGAAGTTCGAGGAGCCGCCGGTGAAGAAAGAGGCGGAGCCGGTAGCAGCGCCTACTGAAACTGCGAAAGCAGAAACAGCGGAAGCTACACCAGCTAAAACCGAAGCAGCAGAAGCGGCACCAGCCGAGACGGCAACGGAAGCGAAGCCAGCGGAAGCCAAAGCAGAGGAAGCTGCGCCGGCAGCACCTGCCGAAACGGCAACAGAAGCGAAACCCGAAGAAAAACAGGAAACCGGCGAAGCCGCCGGCGAAGCGTAAAGGAGGGAATGACTCATGGCTGACGAAACGAGCACTCCATCGACGAGCACTCCATCGACGAGTTCAACAACCGGTTCAACAACCGGTTCAACAACCGGTTCAACAACCGGTTCAAC
>CBDVDA010000202.1:0-3481 GCA_965372635.1 uncultured bacterium
CCAGGTAGCTCAGTCGGTAGAGCAGAGGACTGAAAATCCTCGTGTCGGCAGTTCGATTCTGTCCCTGGGCACCACTGAAATCAAGGGTTTAGCCTTCCAGGTTAAGCCCTTTTTTTGTGGGTAGAATATATTAACCTAGCGATTAAGCAAGTTGCATTTTGAAGCGGTAACTGACTGCCATTATTGGCATTTATATGTTGAGCACGACACTTCGATAATTGCCGGCTTAATAAATCGGGAACGTTACAGACCATGATTGTAGAACCTTTCCTCACTTCTTATACCCAGCGCATGACGGAACGCTCCCTCGATTTCAGCGTCTACCCGAAAGCGTCTTTGCCGAAGCCGAAAAAGAGCAGCCGCTATCTTCTTTACATCCACATCCCCTTTTGCGAAGAGCTTTGCCCCTACTGTTCCTTTGTAAGTATCAAGATGCAGACCGGTCTCGTCGTCGCCTATTTTGCAGCGCTGCAAAAGGAGATTACGCTCTATCATCAGGCTGGCTACGTATTCGATTCCGTCTACATCGGCGGCGGCACGCCTACAATCGCACCGGAGAATTTGGAAGCGCTCATCGCCTTTGTAAAAAACCGCTGGGAGATCGGGCAGATTTCGGTGGAAACCAATCCAAACCGTTTCACCGTCGAAATGGCCCAAAGCCTGAAGGTTGCCGGGGTGAACCGCCTTTCCGTGGGCGTTCAGTCCTTTAATGATAAAATCCTAAAAAGCATAAAACGTTTCGAGCACTATGGCAGCGGGAAAGAGGTGAGGGGAAAACTCCTCACCATTAGGGGAATCTTCGATACGGTGAACGTGGACATGATTTTCAACTTCCCCAATCAGACGGAAGAAAACTTAAGAAATGACATCAAAATTCTAAAAGAGATCAACGCGGATCAGATCACCTGGTATCCCTTAATGGTTTCCGAGGCGAAGAAAGGGGAGATTTTAAAACAGTGCGGAAAGGTTGATTACGCGCAGGAAAAGAGATTTTACCATCTCATCGTGGATGAATTGACAAACGACTACACTCAAAAATCGGTCTGGTGTTTTTCCCGGAAAGAAGGGATGATCGACGAATATATCCTGTCACACGAAGAGTATGCAGGCGTGGGCCGGGGATCGTGGGGGCAGATCGGCGGCGCGGCCTATTCGAACACCTTTTCCCTGGAGGATTACATAAAGAGGCTCGGAGAAAACAGGCATCCCATCGCCCGGTGGCAAGACTATTCGAAGCGTGAGCGGATGCGCCAGGATTTTTTACTCAAACTGCTCGACGGGAATTTATCACTCGTCTGGCTGAAGAAAGAGTACGGCCCTTTCTACTGGTTTTATCTGTTGGGAGAGTTGCTCTTCTTCCTCGCTGTCGGCGCTATCCGCATCAGAGAGGAAAAAATCGTACTGACGCCAAAGGGGCGATACTACTGGGTCGTCATGATGCGGACCTTCTTTTCCGTCGTGGGGGATTACAGGGAGAGGCGTACTGCGCTTGATGATTAGCTTGTAGGTTGGAGTGAGCAAAGCGAACCCCACACAACCGGGGTCGCCGAGAATGACAAGCTTTGAAAGCGACTTGTCTCCGCATAACTCCGGCACGGAGCAAAGCGGCTGGCTGAAGTAGGCCCCGCTCGTATCGAGGCTGTCGAAACTGAGGTTGCCGAAACGCTCCACCAGCGCCTCGTGGTATTTATCGAGGTCGAAATCGGGAGGAAGCCCGGCAAGTTCTTTTATCGCCTCCGCCGTCCCGACCCTGCTCAGTGACTCGAAGATCTCTTTCAATTCTGCCGACGAGTTTCGAATTTCACGAATTTTACGGGCAAACCGCCTGGCAATCCGCTGCCACGAAAAATCTTCCGGCAGCGCGGGAGAATCACCCGACTTTGTCCACTCACCGGCGAAGAGAGCGGGATCGAGTTTGTAGTCCGGTCCAAAAAAGAGCGATGAAATCGTCTGCTTCACCGCCTCCTCTTCCACAAACCATTTAACGGCAGGGACCAGTTTGCCAAGGCCCTCTTGCCCATCTCCGCATTGAGTAGTTCGTTTTCAATCAGCTCAAACAGCAATATCCGTCGCACATTTAGCAATATATGTCGCCTTTTGCAATTGCAAACGAACTAAGCCTTTGAAAACATAGAGCTTTCTTCCTTAGAAGCACTAAAAAGCGAAAAAATGCAAAAAGAGCAATATGTGTCGCAAAAAGAGCAATATATGCCGCGAATTTTTCTTCCCGTTATGTTCTACTGTCATTGAGCCGTTAATCGAGAATGTTATTGAGGATTGACCGAAGAACGGGCTAGTGAAATTCAAAAAGAAAGGAGGTGAAAATTTATGAGAGTATCGATAAGAAAGATGAGCCTGCTCGTCGTTGCGAGCGCCCTGGTTCTTTTCTTCGCCGGGCATTCTCTCGCTGAAGAAGCGGGAAGCAAGATCAATATCAACACGGCGACGATGAAAGAACTGACGCAGCTTAAAGGAATAGGAAAGACGATTGCCGAGAGGATCGTTGCCTACAGGGAAGACGTATCGCCTTTTAATGAGCCGAAGGAGATTACCAAGGTGAAAGGTATCGGCAAAGGCACCTTCGAAAAGATCAAAGACCAGATCACCGTAGGACAAAAAGTGGCGGAAGCGGAAGCGGAAAAAGAGTAGCCGCGAAAGAGCAACTAAAGAGGGGGAGAGTTCACACTCTCCCTCTTTTTTTATCAACTCCCTCATCACAGCACTGACCCGGCCTGTGCATCCCAGACGTTATTCAGGAAGGCAGTTGCTCATCTGTCCGAATCGGATTGGCAACCTCTTCACAAAGTAGCGGATGGCAGAAAGGAAGAGACGGGGACCGAGTGGGCGGAGGTATGTTTTGTGCCGAACGCAATAGGTCACAGCAAGAAGGGGCCTGAATACAGATACCTTGTAAAGCGCTCGGTAATAGATCATCAATTGGGCTTGTCCGGGGTAGATGAGGCACCTGAACTCCCCTTTCCGGCGATGAAGATGAAGAACAAGAGTTACAAGATATTCGGGATAGTAACGAACATGGGGAGAGAGCTGGGCAAGGAAGCGGATGAAGGCTATCCGTTTCAAATTGATCAATCTTCCTGCCGGGATAGTGGATTGTTCAAACCGGTTATGGATAAGGCTGTCCGGGAATCATCCATTCCTGGAATTGTTTTTATCGATACGAAGCAAGATAGCTGCGCTGAATCCGGCGCCATCGGGTTAGTGACAGGCAGTTTTAAGCTGGAGAAGAGGAAACGGCAGGAGAGGTGCGCTTAAAATAGCTAAAAACAGGGATTGCAAGCTGAGAAGATAAAGCCCTCTCTGTTGATTGCCAGAGTGTTCGATGAACATACCTGGAAACAATCGTTAAAAAAAGGGTGGAAGGCCATCAATTGTTACCGGTCTTTCTTTCACAGAAGCGGAGAAAACCCGCCGCCAGCGAATCCTTCGGATTAAGGAACTGTAAATTAATAACATGACCATT
>CBDVDA010000203.1:0-3252 GCA_965372635.1 uncultured bacterium
CAGCAGATCGCCCATATGGGTTTCCTCGACTGGAACGTAAAGACGAATGAGATGTTCTGGTCCGATGAGGTTTACAGGCTCTACGGCGTCGATAAAAAGGTGACGCCCACACTGGAATCGACCTTGCAGTTGGTTCACCCTGACGACCTCGATTGCGTCAAGGAGAATGTGGATAGGGCGCTGAAAGGCGAAAAGCCCTATGACATCGATCACCGCAACGTGCGCCCCGACGGCAAGGTGATCTGGGTCCATGCGCAGGCCGAGATTACCCGCGATAACCATGGAAACCCGGTGAGGATGCTCGGCAGTGTCGTCGATATTACGGAACGGAAAAAGATGGAAGAAGAACTTGAAAAATCACGTGAAAAACTTCGCGGCCTTGCCCTGCATTTGCAGGAAGCGCGGGAGGATGAACGGGAGGCGGTTGCACGGGATATCCACGACGAGCTGGGGCAGCTTCTGACAGCCTGCAAGTTTGATATTGCATTCATTAATAAGAAACTGCGTAAAGACCAGGCTTATCTCATGGAACGGGCGGACGAAGCGATAAAGCTCGTTGACGGTGGCATCCAGTCGGTTAAAAGGATCGCCACGGAACTGAGGCCCACCTTGCTCGATAACGTGGGTGTTATGGCCGCCATGGAATGGCAGGCCGAAGAATTTCAGCGAAGGACAGAAATTCCGTGTAAAATCGATTTCGCCCCCTGGAGCATTATCCTGGGAAAAGAGATTTCGACAACAATCTTCCGCATCTTCCAGGAGGCGCTAACGAATGTGGCCCGTCATGCGGAAGCGACAGAGGTTCATGCTACTCTGAAGGGAGAAGGAACCAACTTAATCCTTATCGTCAAGGACAACGGAAAGGGGATTTCGGAGAAGAAGCTTGCAGCGAATAAATCATTCGGCATTCTCGGAATGAAGGAACGTGTTTCTCCCTGGGGGGGGGAAGTGACCATTCGTGGGAAAAAAGGGAAAGGGACGACCGTTAGGGCAACCATTCCCATTGTTATGCCGGAAGAATAACCAGATGAAGGAGAAACTCATGATAAAGGTTTTGATTGCAGACGACCATACCATATTGAGGGAGGGATTGAAAAGAATCCTGGACGATGCGGACGATATCGACGTTACCGGTGAGGCGGCAGACGGCAACGGCGTGTTGAGGGCGGTGTCGAAAAGTAATTTCGACGTTGTCCTGCTGGACATCTCCATGCCGGGCAGGAGCGGCCTCGATGTGATCAAGGATATCAAAAATTATAATACCAAAACCTCCATCCTCGTCTTGAGCACCTTCCCCGAAGAGCAGTACGCCATTCGGGTGCTGAAGGCAGGCGGCTCCGGTTATCTGACGAAGGAAAGCGCCAGTGAGAAACTGGTCGAGGCGATCCGGAAGGTGGCAAAAGGGGGGCGGTACGTAAGCCCCCTCATTGCGGAGAAACTCGCCTTCGATATCGGTGGAGATATTCAGAAGACACTCCATGAAAAACTCTCCGACCGGGAATACGAGGTGATGTGCATGATCGCCTCGGGCAAGGCCGTCTCCGACATTGCGAAAGAACTTTCTTTAAGCGTAAAGACCATAAGCGCCAACCGGGCGCGCATCCTGGCGAAGATGGATATGAAGAACAACGCTGAGCTTACTCATTACGCCATTAAGGAAGGGCTGGTGGAGTAGAGTGCTGGGAGGCTACAAAAATCCCCCTCCATCCCCCTTTGTCAAAGGGGGAATAATTCATTTCGGCGCGGGGACGCACCGAAATATCAATATCAAACTATCTCCTCCCCTTTGAGGGGGGAGGACTAAGGTGGGGGTGATATCAACTCCTGCCCCCTCCCCTTCATGTCAATAGCATCCAACTTCATTTAATAGCTATTCATAAATCCCGGCTACTTTATAGGCTTGTGAGGCAGTTTATCATAACCCCTCCCAACCTCCCCTTATACCCAAAGGGCACACTGTCTTAAGGGGAGGAGTAAAAAAACCCTTTTTGTAGGACAAACTCCTAGTCTTGATTTCGGGTTTCTCTTATGTTTCTGTGTGCCATTTTCCCGATAGTATAAATAGAGTTGCGCCTATTTATTTCCCTTCTGTTCCCCTGTAGACTTATACCATGATCAAATGAAAAAAAACGAAGGAGGCAGCTATGGAAAATATGATCAGCAGTTCCCTCAACACGATTACCGTTCACAATGACGATTTGAACACCTTTACAGCGGTAATGCTGATGGAGAGCTTATCGGAGATGCACAGGAGAGGGAGGAAGGAGATCGTCCTCGACCTTGGCGAGGTTCAGCATTATTCGTCCGTAGGCATGCACGTCATTCTAAGCGCAATGGAAATGTTCAGCGATCTCCAGTTGGAAGGGGTCATTGCTTCCATGCGGAACAAGTTGACCAGAACGCTCGATTCCTGAGAACGATACTAAACTTTACAGGGGGATTTGAAAAATGGCTAAAAAAGTTCTGATCTGTGACGATGAGATATATGTGCGGGAGCTTGTGAGCAGTGTCGTGGTCCGGGAGGGCTATGAGGCGTTGACGGCGGACAACGGTAATACAAGCCTCGAAATGGCGTGGCGAGAGGCGCCCGACCTGATAATCCTCGACCTCAGGATGCCCGGCAAGACCGGTTTTGAAGTCTGCGAAGAGCTTAAGAAAAAAGCCAAAACGAAAAATACCTATATCATTATCCTCACAGGGAGTTGGCTCGATCTGAACACCACCTGGGATAGGGAGGCGAGGCCCGACTGCGTCATTACCAAACCCTTCGCACCCCGCAAGCTGCGTCAAAAACTTCATGAAGTGCTGGATAATTGATGATGGGCGCAGTGGAAAGAAAAGAAAAGGTTCAGGGTCTGGCGGGGAAGGTGGAGAGTCTGACCAATGAACTCCTCATTTGCTATGAGGAACTCGACTTTATTTATGAGTCTGGAAACGTCCTCGCCTCACTCGCCAAAGGTGAAATAGACGGCTGGAAGGGGGCGGCTGGCAGCATCCTCGACAACGCCGTCGAGGTGCTGGAGGCGGATTTCGGCTGGATATATTTTATTGAAGAGGAGGAGGGAGAAAAGATAGAGGTTGAAGAGGCGAGAGGATTAGACGCGGCAAAGGCGGTCGAAATCTCCCTCCTTTTCGGCCCGCAGGTTAAAACACATATGGCAATGGTCCACCTCCCTATCAACGAGAATCAGTTCGGCTCTAATCCCGCCGCAGTCATCTTCGCGCCCTTCAAGTCGGGTGAAAAACTCTTCG
>CBDVDA010000204.1:0-3225 GCA_965372635.1 uncultured bacterium
ACATCCCCCTCCCCTCATTCCCCTCCCACCAGGGGAGGGGAAGGATTTTTATAAATGTTTAGTCCGTGAAAGTCCGTGGCCAATACTTCTTTTGTAAGTTACTTAGCCCTTGCCAGTTCCGAAGCCGCCCCGGCAATGCCTTCACTGTCGATGCCGATCTCCTTTCTTAAAACGTCCTGCGGCCCGTGTTCTACGAAACGGTCGGGGATGCCGAGGCGTTTTACCTTCACTTCTCCGAGCAGCTCCTTCTCTTCCAGCAGTTCCATAACAGCGCTGCCGAAGCCTCCTTGAAGGGCGTTTTCTTCTACGGTAATAAGCTTCCCTGTCTTCTTAACCGATTCGAGGATGAGCGACTCGTCGAGCGGTTTCACGAAGCGTGCGTTGATTACCTCGGCGTTCACGCCTTCCGACGCCAGAATTTGCGCCGCTTCTTCGGCGGGGCGGACGGTGGAGCCGATGGCTAGGATGGTTACTTCTTTTCCCTCCCGGAGACGCTCCCCTGTGCCGATTTCGATTGCTTCTATATCGCCGGAGAGATCGACGCCGAAACCGTTCCCTCTCGGATATCTCACCGATGCAGGGCCGCCACATTCAACGGCCGTTTTCAGCATACTGCGAAGCTCCCCTTCGTCTTTCGGCGCCATGACGATCATTTCCGGGATGTGCCGCATGAAGGAGTAGTCGAAAGCGCCGTGGTGGGTCGGGCCGTCTGCGCCGACGAGCCCCCCCCTGTCCAGGGCGAAGACGACGGGAAGGTTCTGGAGCGCCACGTCATGAACCACCTGGTCGTAGGCGCGCTGCATGAAGGTGGAATAGACGGCTACAATGGGGACGAACCCTTCCGTCGCCATTCCGGCGGCAAAGGTGACGGCGTGCTGCTCGGCGATGCCTACGTCGAAATAGCGGTCGGGAAAACGTTCGGCATAGGCGTTCATCCCCGTCCCTTCGGCCATGGCTGCTGTAATGCCAACCACCTTTTCATTTTCTTCCGCCAGTTTGATGATCGTCTCGCCGAAAACCTTTGTATAGGAGGGAGGCCCGGCTGACTTCTTTACTTCTCCCGTTATCTTGTCGAAGGGACCCACGCCGTGGAAGAGGGAGGGTTTTGCCTCTGCCGGGGCGAATCCCTTCCCTTTTTTCGTCAGTACGTGGAAGAGGATGGGGCCGTCTACGTTTTTGATGTTTTTCAAACTCTCGAAGAGAGCTTCCAGGTTATGGCCATCGATGGGTCCCACATATTTGAAGCCGAGTTCTTCGAAGAGCATTCCCGGTACGATGAGCCCCTTAAAGGACTCTTCGGCCCGTTTGGCGAATTTCAGCATGGAGTCCCCGCCGGGGAAATGTTTGAGGAGGTTTTCCGTTTCCTTCCTCACCCGCGTATAGAGCGCGCCCGTCATGGTTCGGCTGAGATAGGCGGAGAGCGCTCCCACATTCGGCGAGATGGACATTTCGTTGTCGTTCAGGATGACGACCAGGTTTTTATCGAGATGGCCTGCGTGGTTCAGCCCCTCGAAGGCGAGTCCCGCCGTCATGGAGCCGTCGCCGATGACGGCGAAAACCCTGTTGTCCCCTTCTTTTACGTCGCGGGCCGCCACCATGCCGAGCGCCGCCGAGATGGAGGTGGAACTGTGTCCCGTGCCGAAGGCGTCGTATTCGCTTTCCGCTCTTTTCGGAAAACCGTTTAGACCTTTATGCTGCCTCAGAGTGGCAAATTCTTTCCTGCGTCCTGTGAGGATCTTGTGGGCATAGGCCTGGTGCCCCACGTCCCAGATGATTTTATCGTCGGGTGTGTTGAATTTGTAGTGGAGGGCGATGGTGAGTTCGATCACGCCGAGGCTCGACGCGAGGTGCCCGCCGTTTTTCGAGACGATGTCTATAATCTCCTCACGGAGTTCTGCGGCGAGGGCAGGCAGGTCGGAACGGTCGAGTTTCCGTAAGTCTTTGGGTGAGTCGATGCTACTTAGAAATTTTTCAGTCATCTCTTTCTCCATCAGGAAGAACGGCTCACGATAAACCGTGCGATTTCTCTTAAAGGGTCGGCTGAGGCGTCGAAATCCTGCAAACTCTCGATCGCCTTGTCCAGAAGGTCGGATGCCCGTTCCTTCGCTTCTTTCAGGCCGAGGAGGGCGGGGTAGGTCGCCTTTCCTCTCGCCTCATCACTCCCGGCATCCTTGCCGAGACTTTCCGTCGTCCCCTCCACATCGAGGATATCGTCTGCCACCTGGAAGGCGAGGCCGATAATCTCACCGTAGGCGGTGAGCGCCTTTACCTGCTCTTCGCTGCCGCCGCCGAGTTTTGCTCCCGCCTTGACGGAGGCGAGGATGAGGGCGCCCGTTTTGTGGGTATGGATGAATTCGAGGCTCGGAAGGTCGATCTCCTTCCCTTCTGCATCGATGTCGGCCTGCTGCCCTCCCACCATGCCGCAGGCGCCTGCGCCGTGAGAAATATCGTTAGTGACTTCGAGGAGAGTCTCCGCATCGACGCTAGGGAAAAGTTCACGCCGGCTCATCACTTCGAAGGCGGCCGTCAACAGGCCGTCGCCTGCGAGGATGGCCGTCGCCTCGTCGAAGGCCTTGTGGCAGGTCGGTTTCCCCCGCCGGAAGTCATCGTCGTCCATGGCGGGGAGGTCGTCGTGGATGAGAGAATAGGTATGGATGAATTCGAGGGCGCATGCCGCCGGCAGAACTCTCTTGACCTCTCCCCCTACGGCCTCACAGGCCGCCAGCGCCAGCACGGGCCGGATTCTCTTTCCTCCTGCCTCCAGGCTGTAGCGCATAGCCCGGTGGAGTGAGTCGGTAAGCTTTTTGCTGCCGGGAAGGAAATCTGTCAGGGCCGATTCCGTCAGTTCTTTCTTTTCCTTTAGATAGTTGTTGATGTCCATGGAGAGCGTCATTATTCGTCGGGATCAAAGGGCTCGGAGCTAATCTCCCCCTTTTCATTCCTCGTCAGGATAGAGACCTTTGTTTCCGCCTCGTTTAGTTTCTCCGTGCAGAGTCGGGAGAGTTTGACCCCTTCTTCGAAGAGCTTCATCGAGTCGTCGAGGGAGACCTCGTCCCCTTCCATTTTCGCCACGATCGTCTCCAGTCTTTTCAGGCCTTTCTCAAAACTCTCTTTTGCCATCACTGCTCCTAACCCAGATGAACCGGGTAAGTTCCTTCAGAAAATTATTTTCTGCCAGAAAAACGCAGAAAGTAATTTTGAAGGGACTAAAAAAAGGAATGATTA
>CBDVDA010000205.1:0-3224 GCA_965372635.1 uncultured bacterium
CCTCGGAATCGAAACATTTCGCCTTCACCTTGAAGGTCATCCTCTTTTCCCACACGCCGCACTGCTTGTACACCGAACCATCAGGTGCAATATTTCCCTTGAGGACGGCGATCCCCCCCTCTTTAAAATAGGGGTTGCTTAGTGGGCGGATAACGTCGTCATCGATCACCCGCCCGTTTGCTGCGAGTTTCGAAGTCTTCGACTTTGATACGGGAAGACTTTCACTCAGTTGCCCCTTGAGGCGATTCATGACGGCGGGGACGCCGCCTGAATAATCGAGGTCTTCCATGAAGTAATCCCCTGCGGGTTCCAGTTTGACGATGTTCGGCGTTTCCCGACTGATCCGGTCGAAATCATCCAGTGTGAGTTCTACCCCCGCCTCGTGAGCGATAGCGGGAAGGTGAAGAGCCGTATTGGTGGAGCCGCCAATTGCCATGTCGAGGCGGATGGCGTTTTCGAAGGCCCCTTTCGTCATGATCTTTTCCGGCGTCAACCCCTCTTCGATCATTTCTACCACCCGCACCCCGCTGTCGAAGGCGACCCTGCGCTTTTCAGCGCTCCCTTCAAGCGCCGTGGCGGAGCCGGTGAGCGACATGCCGATTATTTCTGTCAGGCAGGCCATGGTGTTGGCCGTATACATTCCCTGGCAGGAACCGCCGCCGGGGCAGGCGCAGATTTCGAGATCCGTCAACTCCTGTTCGGTGATCTCATTATTCTTGAATTTGCCGATCGCCTCGTAGGTATCCCTAACGAAGGAGCGCCGTTTCATCTTGTACATGCCCGTATGCATGGGGCCTGCCGTTACGACGATGGCGGGGATATTGATCCTCGCCGCCGCCATGAGCATCCCCGGCGTGATTTTATCGCAGTTGGTGAGAAGCACGAGTCCGTCCAGCGAATGGGCCATCGCTACCGATTCGATCATGTCGGCGATTAACTCCCTGATGGGGAAGGAGTAGTGCATTCCCCTGTGCCCCATGGCGATGCCGTCACAGATGGCCGGAACGCCGAACATGAAGGAGTGCCCTCCGCCCGTATGGACCCCCTTTTCGATGAAACGCTCCAGCGTCCGCATCCCCGTGTGGCCGGGGACGAGGTCGTTAAAGGAGGTGGCCACCCCGATGAACGGTTTTTGCATCTGCTCTTTCGTCAGGCCCGTTGCATGCAAAAGCGCCCGGTGAGGCACCCTTTCCAGGCCCTTCTTTATTTTGTCGCTTCTCATAAAAAATCTCCTCTTTTGTGATCGCCTCAAAAATTAAACTATCGTGCGGTGATTGTCAATGACTATAAAAGCCTCTTTTCCCGTTGCACTTCGGCTTCCGATTTTCTCAGGTATTCGGGCGTGAAGGATTCGAGGGGGAGCGTCTCCCCCCTTTCGAAGGCCTTGAGTCCGAGCTTCGCAATTACAGAGGCCCGGATGAGCCCCTCTTCCGGTGCGGCGAATTCGGCGAGGTTGCCGAGCCATTCCTTGATAAGATCGCCATATTTGATGAGCCCGTCACCGGCGAAGAGGGTCTTCGACCCAATTTTTTCAATAAGTTCTTCCGGTGAAATCGCCCGGTCTTCGGAACATCTCTTCAGGCGATCTCCTTCCCACTGGAAGGCGGCGGTGTAAACCTCTCCCCGCCGTGCGTCGAGAATCGGGTTGATCACATGCGGGGTGTGAGAGAAGTTCATTGCCACAGCCTCCAGCGTGGAGACCCCTACTACCGGTTTTTCCATGGCAAAGGCGAAGCCTTTCACCGTACTCACGCCGATCCGTACCCCCGTAAAGGAACCGGGGCCGAGCGTTACAGCGAAGAGGTTGATCGACCTCATGGCGAGTCCTGTTTTATCGAGCAGGTCTCGCAACGCCGGGAGAAGCGTTTCCGAGTGAGTCACGTCCAGGTTCAGGAAAGATTCGGCCAGCACCGTTTCATCTTCCGTTATGGCCACGCTCCCTGATTTTGTTGCCGTATCGAGCGCCAGTATCTTCATAGAATGGAACGTATCATAACATAGAGAGGATGCATTTTTTAAGACTATTCAGGACGCCAAAAGGACCGGTTGAGTAAATAAAGTACTTGTACCGCCATAAGGGAATATGCTATCCCTATGGAAAATTGGGGTAAGGGAGGTTGCTATGGCTGCCATAAAGATCGCCGGCATACAGATGGCCTGCGGTGAAGAGAAGAAAAAAAACCTTGAAAAGGCAATTGGGCTGATCGAACTGGCCGCCGAACGGGGCGCAAAGCTGGTCTGCCTCCAGGAGCTTTTCAATACCGACTGGTTCCCGAAAGAGGTCAACTCCACCAGTTTCAGGCTCGCCGAGCCTGTCGATGGCGAAGCGGTCTCCACCCTCCGGGAACTGGCCAAAAGAACTGGCACCCTTATAGTGGCCCCCTTTTTCGAAGAAGAGGGCGGGAAATATTATAACAGCGCTGCCGTCATTGAGAACGACGGAGAGTTGATCGGCGTCTACCGGAAGGTCCATGTTCCGCAGATTCCGCTTTATGAGGAAGGGCACTATTTTGCCGCCGGTGACGAATTCCCCGTGTTTAAGACGAGCCTCGGCACTATCGGCATCCAGATTTGCTGGGACAATTTTTATCCCGAAGGGGCAAGACTCCTCGCGCTCAAAGGGGCCGAGTTGATTCTTTCGCCCACGGCGGCCGCCTTCGCCTCACAGGAGCGTTGGAAGACGGTCATTGCAGCCAATGCCATCACAAACGGCCTCTACGTCTTGAGGGTCAACCGGGTGGGAAAGGAAGAAAAACACCAGTTCTACGGCCAGAGCTTTTGCGTCGATCCCATGGGGGAGGTGATGGGGGAGCCGAGCGGAACCGGCGACGGAATATACGAGGTTGAAGTTGATCTTTCCGTCGTTCACCGCGTGAGGAAGGATTACCCTTACCTGAAACTCCGCCGCGAAGATGTCTACGGCCCGCTTATAGCGGGAAAAAAGCTTTAGCCTTGGCGTGTTGCTCTATAAATAGTGGTATTTTCTGACGGCGTTTTTTGCATGGGCGAAAGTTTTTTTCTTGAACTTTCTTCGGGAATTATTAACCCGGCACCAATTTAGAGAGGTAGCCATCCCCGCAGAAGCGGGGTCCAGCCCTTGATAAACTTGGGGGCTGGGTCAAACTTAGAGCGACGGTTCCCTCCCTATTTAAGGGCCTGTTTAATAGTATACGGGCTGTTGCCCAAAGCGCTTTCATGCCAGCCACACCATCGACCTATTAGAC
>CBDVDA010000206.1:0-3215 GCA_965372635.1 uncultured bacterium
TACTACAACGATTAATACCGGGATTTTATTCAGTCTTACCCCCCTCCCCGCCCTGCGATGCAGGACGGGGAGTTTTTTTTGTTGAAAGCCGGGGACAGCGCCGATTCTACGCAAAGAACCGGGGACAGAACGAAGAAGAGGGTCAAGTCTTTATTCTTGCTGTTTTGTCTTCTCATTAAGCAATTGTCTTATTGTTATATTTCGATTAGAAGGAGGCAGGAGAAGCGCTCAAGGCTTTTGAGACCAGTGTGTCTCACGAAGGTTGGATTATTTTTTATCTCAGAACTTTCTCGTAGGCGCTGATCTTCTCTCTCGCCTCTTTTAAACGGCTGTCACCGGGTGCGGCATACCGTACGAAACTCTGGTAGGCACTCAATGTTTCTTTCGGTTCCTGGATGGCTTCGAATTTTGTTGCCTTGAAATAGTAAATATCGGCAGAAAGATTATGGCCGAGTTGGATCGCCCTGTCGTAATTACTCTTCGCTTCCTGAAGCCACCCCTTTTCGTAAAGGGCATTCCCCCTCCCGCTATAAGCACGCGACGCCTTAGGATTCAGGTTAATCACACTGGAGAAATCCTCAACGGCCCTTTCAAACCTCTTCTCTTCAGCATAAATCTCCCCTCTCTTCATATAGGCCGCCAAATGATCGGGAGCAAGTTCCACCACTCTCGTCAGATCGATAATCGCCCTGTATAACGAGCCTGCACCGGCATAGGCTTCAGCCCGTTGCATCAAGAGATCGATATCGTCGGGTTTGGCTTTAAGCACAACTGATAAATCTTTGGCCGCCTTCTCATATTTACCTTTCTCTAATAGAAGCTGGGCGCGAGAATAGTAGGCGTCCACTTTATTCGGATTCCGATTGATATCCCTCGTTAACTTCGATACCTCCTGCCTCGAATTGGCGGCGGCTCTTTTTGTTACTCGCTTCATCTCAACTCGGTCTTGTTTGCCTGCCACGCCCCGACTCCCGCCTGTATTGCCTGCACAACCAATAAGAAGCAATAGCAAAGCGATATTGATGGCAGCCAGAAACGGCATTTGACTGATCTTCTTTTCCCGCATTAATTTCTCCGTTTAATTCTATTTAGATGTAAAATTCTCTTTTGCTTAAAAAGCCTAAAGCACATTTACCTGACGCACCGCACATATTTTGCCAGTCCCTTATCACAGCTTCCCACCATGCCGGAGGCGAAGTTCACACACCACGCAGCCGAGGGACCATAGGCCACGGTTGACGACGACCAATAGGAAGAAGAGAACGTTCCTGCAAATTCCGGTTCGATGGATGGGTTTGCCCGGCTATCGGAAATGATCGATTCAAGCTCTTTCACGTCTGGCAAACGCCAGTCGTTTGAGCTATCCAGCGTCGAGTCCTCGCAGTATGCAAGAGCAGATTCCCAGTCCATTGCCCCTCCCCCTCCCTTCTCCCAGACAAGGTTGGTCCGGGCATCGGTTACGGTTAAACCGCTATCCGTATAGTTTCCATTATCGTTATTCGTTCCACGCACGCACCGAACCGACATCACCTCCGCACCGGCATATCCGTAGACGCCGCCGCCTGCAAAACTAACGCCCCAGTAATTCTCCACGATGCCTGCCTGAGCAGTAGAGGTCCAGTAGGCTGAAGAGTTCGTGCCGGGAAAGACAGCGCCGTCGATGGAGGGGTGATGATTGCCCAGGTTGAGAATGCTCACCAACTCGCGCCTCGACGGCAGGCTCCAGTCATCATATCCGGCAAAAACTAGATTGTTGCAATAGGTAACCGCCTCACTGTGAGTATAATCGATGTTGTCGTCTGTCTGTTGCCACATTAGCGCTGTTGCGGAGTCACTCACTGTCCCGTCGGAAGGATCAGCATAGGAAAGCGGCCTCGTGGAGAACTGAGCATCCTGCCCAAAAAAGAACTCACCCGGTGCGGGACAGGTCATCGAAGCCGAGCTGTCATAGCATCCCGTCTGCCCCGTATCCGGAAGCATCACCGACGTTACATCCACGAGTGTCGTACCCACAGTTGAAGAATAGGGGCTTTCAGCCGCACCATTGACGGCAATCACAACAAAAGAGGTGGAAGAAAAGCTTTGTGAAATATTCATAAAATCAACATAGGGATGAATAATACCCCCGGCATAAAGTGTGGGCCCGGCACCGTAATAAATATCATACGATTTCGCGCCTAACGTTGGATCCCACTCGACCCGGATGTAACCGTCCGCCGGGGAGGCGCTGACATTTGCCGGAGATGAAGGAGTTGCGACGCCCGGATCCGCTTCCGTAGTAAAATCCCAGGAGAACGGCGAGAGCATCGTGTTCATCGCTTCATCTCTGATCTCGGTTGTCAGAATGGCAGAATAGGAAGAAAAGTAGGCGAGTGAACTGACAGGCGTAAATGTTGCTTCGAAGGTTGTCTGATCGT
This sequence comes from uncultured bacterium, assembly GCA_965372635.1. Taxonomy (GTDB): domain Bacteria; phylum Desulfobacterota; class JADFVX01; order JADFVX01; family JADFVX01; genus CBDVDA01. The sequence continues at coordinate 2,418 of CBDVDA010000206.1, forward strand.
AAGAGACAGTCCCCTTCACGCTGTTACCAGCACTCTTCAGCAGGAATGTAGAGACGTTAATAAATGAAGTCGCCATCGCTTCCTGGAAATCAACCTTAACGGAGGACGTGACCGGAACGTTGAACAAAGGGGTCATTACGCTGGCAGTCGGCCTTGTCACATCACCGCCGACGTAATTCATCGTTATGGTGCCCGCCGAGTTCACCTGCCCGGCCGAAACGGTTATCCCGGAGTTCTCTCCCTGCCAGGCGATCACCCCACTCTTCTCGGCTCTCGCTTCCACGCGGTATCCCGTCCCAATGGGAACTTCGACAATCGTCCCCCCTTGGTTGGAACAGGGCCAGAAGTCACTCGCCACGACACTATCTGAGGAATCGTATACGATGGCGCTGATAGTATCTACTCCGAAATCGGTACAGACCAGCGGCGCAGGCAACGCCTTTTCGAGAGTTCTCTTTTGAAGCTGCCCATCAGACGGAAGAGACTTTTTGTAATGAGATGAGGCTTCCCATTGAAGGTTGAAAGAGAGCGATCCGGGAGAGTCATCGGTGTTTTGACCGGATGTTACACCGCCACTGTCGCCACCACAGGATGCTAGAAAAAAAAGAATAAATAACAGGGGGAGGCAACGTCTCCTGAAGAGAAAGGCCATCCCCTTAAAGGAGGTATGCCTAAAAGAAGGAAAGAGGCCGTTGGCACTTTTCGTCACGAAAAAAGTATTACCTACCATGAAACACCGACATCACCGGTAGTGACCGTGCTGGCGCCGCCCCCGCCGCCCCCGCCGCCCCCGCCGCC
>CBDVDA010000207.1:0-3125 GCA_965372635.1 uncultured bacterium
GAGTACCTCAGGGAAATGGTGGTAGACCCCCTCTGGGCGGAGGTCGTCTCCTTTTACATAAAAGGTTTGTCTATTTTACCCGCCGAATTCCATGCGTCGAATAGTGACAAAATTGAAACGACGCTGAGGGTACTGAGAAACCATATTCAAAAGGGAGATGGAGATGAAATACAGGAGTTGATATGGTCACTCTTTCACCCTGAGGCGGCGGGGATTGTTCAGAACAAAGAAGCGAGAACTGAGTCGCTAAGAAAGAAAAGGACTGTCAAAATTGACGCCCTCAATCCAAAACCGATCAGAAATGTGGCAAGGGAGGTCCTCTTTACATCGAACGCGCTTATTACCATCCCATCACCGCATATCAGTATCGATGATCTGGATGTTGATGGTGAGTTGAAAGAGGCCCTTGATCTGATCTGCCAGGAAGACCAGATGTTTTGGTATGACCATCCCGTTCAGATCGGCGTGGAACCGGAAAAAAATGAGATCATCTATGGTCTGAAACACCTTTCGGAAGCGCTGAAGTACGAGAAAAAAACCGGCACCGTTAGCGGAGATGAAGCGCTCACGTGCATACTGTCCGCTTCCGTCACCCACGAAGGGTTGCAGGGAATTGCCAAGGACTACATCGAGGCTGAGATCAAGAAAGTCCATGACCTGCCGGGACTGAATGTTCACCTCTTTACAGAGGCTGACTCCTGGAAGCTGATCCATGAAGTACTCATCCCCGCAGCGGGCAAATATCTTCCGGCCATTGAAGATGCCACAGTTTTACTGAAAGAGATTGTTGGCGTCGATGGGATGTACGGCAGGCACTACAGTTTTCTGAAAGCGATTGCCGCCTTCTGGCAGGTACTCATCAACCCCGAAATGAGGGCAACCTTCAAGATTGATCTCGACCAGGTCTTTCCCCAGGAAAAGTTGGAGGAAGAAACGGGGAAAACAGCATTTCAACATCTCATGTCCCCACTCTGGGGAGCCGAAGGGACAGATGATGACGGCAACCCTGTTTCCCTCGGTTTGATCGCCGGGGCGCTGGTCAACGAGAGAGATATTTCATCCTCCATTTTTACACCCGATGTCACCTATCCGTCGGCTCCATTAAAAGGTGAGGACACACTGTTTTGCAGCAGAATACCGCAGGCGCTTTCCACCACTGCCGAAATGATGACACGCTATGACAGTGAAGACCTCGATGGCAGGAAGCATTGCATTCAGAGGATTCATGTGACGGGGGGGACGAACGGAATCCTGATTGAGGCCTTAAGAAAACAGCGTCCCTTTACGCCCACCTTTGTCGGGCGGGCCGAAGATCAGGCCTATCTTCTTTCCGTTCTCTTTTCTTCAGATGGAACGCCTTCACTTCGATACGTGCATAAAGACGGTTTAATTATGAGACATGATAAAGAGGCCTTTGCCGGAGAGGCAATCAAGGCTGCTGCTATCGGAAAGATGGTAGGTGACTATGAAAGGCTCCTTGTCTTCTCACACTACGCCAAAGCTCTGACCTGGGATACCGAAAAAACCAAGGACTGCATCGATCCCTTCACGGGGAGCTTTGTGAGCCACCTCCCCCTGAATGTCGTTTATCTCCGCCTCGCACTCAAGGCGGCAACTTTCTTTGATAGTCAAAATGAAGAAGAGGGGTACAAAGGGCTGGAGCTTATCAATAGTGGAAGCAAAAAACTTAGCCTCACAGTTAAGGAAGTATCAGAAAAAGGTGGTTTGAAAGAAATCTTCGAAAGAGAAAAAAAGGCCTGGGGCCTCTACTATGACATCCTTGACCGGGTTGAAGGTGCACTTAAAAAAGGCGATCCTTTTGCCGTTGAGCTTAGAGAGAAGGCGAGGGAAATTGTGCAAAACACTGTGATAGACTTGAGCGAGTAAGCTCCATAAAATATCGGGACCACAGCCCATGAAACCACACTCAAGATGAAAAACAGGAATGAGAGCAGCTACCGGGAACAGTCGTTTAAGATGCACGGCCTGATCTGCGCCAAATGCACGCGAGAGTTTAACTACAAAAACAAACATCTCCTCACGGTCCATCATAAGGATGGCGACCACTACAACAATCCCCCCGACGGTTCCAACTGGGAGAACCTCTGCTTGTACTGTCATGAGGACGAACACAGCCGGGGACTGCTCGGCGACTATCTGAGCGGAGAAGAGGTAAATAATGACGAATAATACGATACTGAAAAAACTGAGAATTGCACTGGAGCTTAAGGACACCGATATGATCGAGATCCTTAAACTTGCCGATTTCGAGATTTCAAAGTCCGAACTCTCTGCACTTTTCAGGAAAGAGGACCATCGGAATTACAAGGAGTGCGGCGATCAGCTGCTTAGGCGCTTCCTGGACGGTCTTGTCATCCGGAACAGAGGGAAGAGGTGATCGGCATATGACGGAGATAGGAAGAACACACAGCCTGAGGGTTGAGAGGGAAGTTGATTTCGGCGTCTACCTCGACGGCGAGGAGCTAGGCGAAATATTGCTCCCCACGAAATATCTGCCCGAAGGCTGCAAGGTTGGCGACATGATCGAGGTCTTTATCTACCTCGATTCGGAGGACCGACTCGTTGCTACTACCGAGAAGCCTTATGCCGAGGTGGGCCACTTCGCCTGTCTTAAGGTCGTTGACAATGCTCCTGTGGGCGCCTTCCTCGACTGGGGCCTGTCGAAAGACCTCCTCGCCCCCTTTCGTGAGCAGAAGGAAAAAATGGCCAAGGGGAGAGAGTATGTTGTTTTTGTCTACCTCGACAGCAGCGACCGCATAGCCGCCTCATCGAGACTGGACCGATTTTTGAGTAAAGAGCCCCCCGCTTTTAAGGAAGGCGAGGAGGTGGAGCTGCTCATCTGCGACGAGACCGATCTCGGCTATAAGGCGATTATAAATGGCGCTCACGGGGGGGTGCTCTACAGAAATGAACTGTTCCAGAAAATAAAAACGGGGCAGCGGACAAGGGGATTCATCAAGAAAGTGAGGGAGGACGGAAAGATAGATTTGTCCCTTCAGAGACCGGGCCCTAAAAAGGTTGATGAACTATCTGCAAAAATATTGAATACAATTAAAAAAGAGGGTGGTTTCACCCTGATTGAAATCGTGGTAATTCTAGCGGTC
>CBDVDA010000208.1:0-2997 GCA_965372635.1 uncultured bacterium
TACTGTGACATACAAGATGTTGTGTCTTGCGGAGTAAAGTGATGAATCATATTAAAAAAATCAATATACTGGGACCCGAATTATCATCCCGCTTTCCGGTTTCATCGGTTTCCCCCCTTCCCCTTCGAATTCGAAAGGAACCGATTCGAGCGCCAGTCCAGAATTTTTCTGCACGGCAAAGTGGAGATGCGGCCCCGTAGAAAAACCGGTGTTGCCCGACCCGGCAATAAACTCCCCTACGGAAATCCGCCGACCCACGCCGAAGCGGACCGACTCCAGCTTCAGGTGGCCGTAGATCGCCATGGTACCGTCATCATGGAGGATGCGAACGAGGTTAGCCCGCGTACCAAAAGCCTCCTTTTCCGCACCGCCGGAGAAAAAATCGTTGGCGATCTCCATCACCACCCCGCCCCGCGCGGCATATATGGGCGTTCCCACCGGCAGGGGGATATCGACGGCAAACCGGCTGTGGGGATCGTTATGGCTGAACTTCCCCTCAAAGGCCTGGGAGATTCTGAAATCCTCCCCCACCGGGACAGGCGGTCGGTACGGTTTTTCGGGCCTGTGTTCGGCGGAAGGGTCTCCCGGTATATAGCTGTACCGGGTGCGGTAGCGCCATCGTTTTCTCTTGTCGGCCGGTTTGATTGAAAAAACTTTCACCGTCTTTCTCCCCGGCAGGACGATGTCGAAAGGAAGGGGCGGTTCCGTCAGGAGGTTCTCTTCCTCCGCCAGCGACACCTTCAACTGGACGGGGCCGCCGTATTCGTTGACGGCGGAGAACTCATGCTCCCCCACGTATTCCTTTTTCGAAAGGGTCACCTTGGGCGGCGTCTTGCCCACCCTCACCTGTTCCACCTCGACTGGCTGCGCCGTCCCCGGCGGTCGGTCGGAGAAATGCCAGACGCCGTCTGCGTCTTTATATTTGTAGTTCTTCCGCGCCTCGGCGGAGGGTGCTGTCAGCACCATAAAAAAAAGGAGGAATAAGTGTACTGGAAATCGCATCGTCTTCATCAGGTAAACCGTATCGCCTTTGCCGGTTCCAGTCTGCTCGCCCGAACGGCGGGGATGAAGGCCCCGAAAAAGGCGGTGATCATAATGGAAAGGGCGGAATAAACGACGTCCATAAACTCTATCTTGAAAAAAATGGTGGCGCCGAGGCCGAACATCTCCAGCCCCTCGGAGAACATGGCAAGGCTTAAGCCTTTGATGGAAAACCAGAGGATGAGCGGGTAGGAGAGGAGGCAACCGACGACGATACCGACGGCACCGAGGAAGAGCGTTTCCAGCATAATCATGGAGAAGATGAAGAGCGGTTTCGTCCCCATGGCCCGCACCACGCCGATCTCGTGCATCCGTTCGTAGACGGCGATGTTTTGCGTGTTGATGATGCCGATAGAGAGAATAATGAAGATGGCCACGAAGAAGATCATGTTCCACTTCTTGCTGATCTTCACCATCTCGGCGATGAGCGGCTCAAGCTCCTCCCAAGTGAACGCCTCGGCGCCCATCTCCCCGAATTGGCCGTTGATTTCAGTCTTCAGTGCCGCCATGTCGGTATTGTCTCTCGTTCGGATGACGATGCCGGTAACGCCCCGTTCGATCTCCAGCAGCAGCCTTGCGCTTCCGATGGGAACGTAGACCATATATTTATCAAAGTCGCTGGAGATGGTTTTGTATATCCCTGCCACCCGGTAGGCGTCGGAGGCGAGTTCATTGTTCACCGTCTGCACGGTGAGGACGATCTTCTCCCCCAGCTTCACCTTCAGCTTATCCGCCATCTTCTGTCCGATGAGGATGGCGTGATCGCCACCTGATTTGAGATAATCCCCCTCTATGACGGACCGCTTGACGAGGGTGATGGCCGACTCCATCCCCGGTTTTATCCCGACGATCCGCACCCCCGACGAGGAGTAGCTGCTCGATATGAGCCCCCGCCCCTCGATCCTCGGGGCGTAGTTTTTCACCTCTTCGGCACTATCGAGGAAGGCGGTTATCTCTTCGGGGTGGGTGAGATGCTTCACGGGATCACGGTCGTCGTCAAACCCTTTTTTATAGACCTCCATTTCGCCCAAGTGGAAGTTGACGGAGTTCTTCACCATCTGGTTCAGTATGCCGTTGATGTAGGAGAGCGTAATGAGCAGCGCAAAGATGCAGACAACGATGGCCGAGATGAGGATGGCCGATCGCCTGGGATTGCGCCAGAGATTGCGCCAAGCTATGCGGATGAGAAGGTTCATATTTTTTGCAATGTTTTTATTTTTCCTTAGTTAAAACCGGGCAGACACGTGGGTCTGCCCCTACGTTCTATGTCCACTACCAAAAGCACGCTCTACCGTACTAAATTAACCAATCAACAAATCTCCCCTAACCCCTCTTTACTAAAGAGGGGAAATATAACTTCCCCCTTTGCAAAGGGGGATTTAGGGGGATTTAGTTGGTGAATAGCACTCTCACAACTCCCCTCTCCCCGGATGAAGCGCCTTGAGCGGTGAAAGTCTCGCCACCTTGAGGGCGGGGTAGAGGGCTGCAACCAAGGAGGCCAAAAATATCCCCGCGCCCCAGGAAAAGAGAATGTTCGGCGTCATCTTCGTATAGATGAGGGGAGAAAAACCCTGCGCCTCCATCTGTTCGGAAAAAGTCTCGCTAATGCTGAAGGGGTGCTGCTCCAGGTATCCGCCTGACCACCAGGCGAGGGCAAGGCCGATGATGGTGCCGATGAGGATGAGAAGGGCCGCCTCGGAAAGAATCATGACGAATATCCGGGTGGGGCGAAGGCCGAGCGACATCATGATGCCGAACTCCTTCACCCGTTCCAGGATGGAGATGAGGAGGGTGTTCAGTATGACCGCCACGACGATGATGAAGAAAAACCAGAGCATGACGAGGCCGCCGATGTTGTCGAGGGTGATCATCTGCACCATCTCGGGGAGGAGTTCCTTCCAGGAATTGATCTCCATGCCCTTCCCTGCGAGGGCCGTTCGCTGCTTTCTCGTCGTC
>CBDVDA010000209.1:0-2738 GCA_965372635.1 uncultured bacterium
AAGGCGCGGGCGTAATCCTTACCAATCCCCGTTCCCCCTCCTGTAATCAAAACGACTTTGTTTTTAAATTCTTTCATTTTTTTTCTCCTCTTATTAAGAATTAAAATGTAATGTTTATATATCTCAGAATATTTCCTCACAAACCTTCTACGAGTTCGGTCCGCTCCCCGGCGAGATGCCCAGATACGCTTCCTGCCTTATGGCGGCGGGATGTTTGGAGGACAGGCCCGAGGGGCTGTCGAAAAACCGTTCATTACCGTTCACCCCGTCCTCCGAATTGTCCTGGTACATCGCATCCCAAAGCCCGTCTTCATTGAAATCGATGCCGTAAAACAGGGGCATTTTGGAGGTGATGTAAAAGTAGTGGGCGTTGCCGTGATTGACGAAAAATACCGGGTAACCGGCATAAAATTCAGCAGTGGCCCTTGGAGTCTGTTCGGAAATATAGGATCTCTTGATAGTTCGCACGGTATAAAAATCCGTTTTACCGTTGTGATCCAAGTCGTAACTGAGGGTCAGCAATCCGTTGGGTGCCAATTCCCATTGGATCTGGGTGCTCAAGGGAGGTTCGGCTTGAAGGGCATACGGATTACCCATGACCGGGGAGCCGGCAAACATTAGAGCGATTGTGATGATGCTGTAAAGGCTAAATTGTTTCATGACAAAGATTAGGTTTCTCATAAGGAATAATTTTCCGTAATTTTCAAGGTTTTTTCGGGGTTAATGGATCCATAAGTATCGTCGCCGATGATGGCCATGGGTGCTGCACTGCAGTTCCCAAGACAGGAGGCGAACTCCAGCGTGAACAGCTTGCTCGGGTCGGTTTCTCCCTGACTCATATGATACTTTTCCTTGAGTTTTTGGGCGATGATGGGAGCGCCTTTGACGAAACAAGCGGTTCCGTAGCAGAGCCTGTAAATGTATTTCCCGGGCTCGGTCATCCGGAATTGAGGGTAGAAAGAAATCACCCCGTATATTTCTGCACGTGTGACTCTCATTTCCGCCATGACCACCTCGATCACTTCATCCGGTAACCAGCGGAACTCATGCCGAATCTTGGACAACACGGGAATCAAATGATGCCGCGATTTGCTCGGAAAACTGCCGATGATTTTATAAACAGTGTCCATGCTAATCTTGGATTCTGGCGTTTTCTGCACCTTCTTATTTAGTTGCGCTTGATTCATTTTGATTCTCCTTGTTCCTTAATCCTGTATAAAGCAGGTTCCATGCCAAAATTACGCGCGCCATTAACTCATTACTTTTTAATAGTTTATGAGATTCAGGAAGGATTCTGGTGACTGGCGAAATATCGTAATTAGCGAAATCTAGTGGGGCGAAATACGAAAATTTGAATATATGGAAGGCATGAAAGCGGATTCTGAAAACAAATCTCAGGCAAAAATACCTCAGCAGGAATTAAAAGGTGCGTCCTGCTTGAACAAGTTGATATTGGAGTTGGCGGAGGGTGGGATTGCTCAAATCCTGCTTTCTGAAAAAGGGAAATTGCCGGATGAAGTTCTAAGGCATCTGACCCGCGTCAATGATCTTCCTGGTGGGATCAAACGCCTTCTTTAGGATAAAAAGGCTCTTATTGAAGAAAATTTAGGGTTAAGAGCTGGGATTGGGACGACTGGTGGAGCTCTCCTCCGGCAAAGTGCCGATGCTGACAGGCTAATGCGCGATCTTACTCCGGGCCCCATCCGGACGGCCGATAGTTTTCAGACAGTCACCACGATCTTGCCTTTCTGCCGATTGGATTCCATGTACCGGTGGGCGTCGACGATGGCGTCCAGCGGAAAGGTGCGGTCGATGATCGGTTTCAGGGCTCCGGATTGAAGACCGTCGCGAATATACGATATGCCGCGTGCCCGTTTCTCGGAATCCTGAACGATTTCGAACAACGTGTAACCTCGTACGGTTAAGCCCTTCCCTAGTGCTGGGAATAGAGGAAAGGGTGTGGGCTCTGGAGACAACGCGCCGTACTCGAAGATAGTCGCACCGGAGGCGGCGGCATCGGCAAGCTTCTCCAGTAACGGCCCGGCGACAGGATCAAAGATCATGCTGGCTCCTTTATCGGACGTGACGGCCAATACCCTCTCTGCCAGGTCTTCTTTGTCGGTCACGATGACATGATCGGCGCCGGCGTCTAGGAGGAACGGTTTCTTGTCGGCGCCGCGGGTCGTGGCGATGGCCAATGCCCCGGCAGCCTTAGTGATCTGAATGGCGGCCAGCCCGACGCTACTGCTTGCGGCAGTGATCAGGACAGAGTCCTCTTTTTTCAATTGACCGAATTCAATAAGGGCGCCGAAAGCGGTGAGGTACTGCATCCAGATCGCGGCTCCTTCAATTGCCGTTAGATTGTCGGGGTAACGCGCCACGGCGTAGTCGGGGACGATCGCACTTTCGCCGTACACTCCATACTTTCCCATCGAGAAGGAGGGTATGGTGCTTACGCGGTCGCCAATTTGAATGCCCTTAGTGCCGGGCCCCACGGCGTCCACGATCCCGGCGGCTTCGTAGCCGAGCCGGGAGGGGAATTCGGGGTCTTCCAGGTATTGTCCCTCCCGGAACATGACCTCGGCACGGTTGAGGCCGATGGCCTCAACCTTCAGGCGGACCTCACCCTCGCCGGGTTCAGTAAGAGGCAAGTCTTCGATCTTGAGCACATCGGCTCCTCCCGTTTCATGAAAGCGAATAATTTTAGACATGCCGGGATTTTGAAGTGCCATGGTATT
>CBDVDA010000210.1:0-2544 GCA_965372635.1 uncultured bacterium
TTTGGGCGGCCTTTCTTTTGCTTCTTATTCTTTGGCCGTCAAAGAAAAGAAGAATCCTTAGTCCTACTTTGTCAGATTACGAAGATGTCCTTCGACAAGCTCAGGATGAACGGTAGATTGCAAACTTTCCTCGTTCGTGGTGAGCTTGTCGAACCATAAATGAGGGAAAAAGCCAAAAACAACCTAATGTGACAAAGTAGAATTAGCCATCGCCTTTTAACTCTTACCCAGCACGTAGGACGCTTACATCCTCATCATCGGCAGGTCAGGTGATGAGCGAGTTGTTGCCTGAATCCCTGTCGATGAAATCGACGATCACCTTCCTGATTTCATCCATGTCGTCGATGACCTGTATCAGTTCAAAGTCATCCTCCCGGATGAGCCCCGCATTCCCCATTTTATCTTTAATCCAATCAAGCAGTCCGCCCCAGAATTCTGTTCCCACGAGAATGATGGGGAAAGGCTTTATCTTCATCGTCTGGATGAGGGTGAGCGCCTCGAAGCACTCGTCCATGGTGCCGAAACCGCCGGGGAAGATGATGAAGGCCTGGGCGTATTTGACGAGCATCACCTTCCGTATGAAGAAGTACTTCATGGTAATCAGTTCTGTCGTGTACCTGTTCGGTCTCTGCTCGAAGGGGAGTTCGATGTTGATCCCGATGGAGGCGCCGTTGTTTTCGAAGGCCCCCCGGTTGGCTGCCTCCATGATGCCCGGTCCGCCGCCGGTGATGACGGCGATCTCGTTTTTCGCCATGATGCGGCCAAGCTCCTCCGCCTCCCGGTAGTAAGGTTCGCCCTCTTTAGAGCGCGACGAGCCGAAGATGGAGACAGCAGGGCCGATCTGCGACAGCTTCTCGAAACCCTCCACGAATTCGGAGATGATCTTGAATATCCGCCACGTGTCGCCTACCTTGAACTCATCGATGAGGAACTGGGCTTCTCTCAGTTCTTCGTCTGTCAGGTCTATCTTCTGCCTGTGGTTTCCGTTGTTCATTTTATGCCTTTCAATGCTCTCTTTTTACTTCTACATTATAACGCGGGTTAGGGAATATTCAAAGGCAATGATGGCGAATAATTTCGCCCCGGTTTCATTTGACATGGTTCGTTTTTCTGGCTATAGTTTAGCCAGATATTGACATCACTATTTCGGAGGTATTTAAAAAATGCTGAGCAAAAAGATGGAAGAGGCTTTTGTAAAACATATTAACAAGGAGATTCATTCCGCCTATATCTATATGTCCATGTCGGCCCGCAGCGGGGAGATGGGGCTGAAAGGCTTCGCCACCTGGTTTATGGCGCAATACCATGAAGAGATGATGCATGCCATGAAGATGTACGAGTATGTGCAGAGCCAGGGGGGAGAGATTGTCCTCTATGCTGTGGAGGAGCCGCCGAGGGGGTTCAAGTCGGCTGTCGATATGTTTGAAAAGACACTCGCCCACGAGCAGTATATGACGAAGAACATTAACGGCCTCATGGACCTGGCCATCAAAGACAAGGACCACGCCTCGCAGATATTCCTCCAGTGGTTTGTGACGGAGCAGGTGGAGGAAGAGGAGACGGTGAACGAAATACTCGCCAAGTTGAAGTTGATCGGCAAGGACGCCAACGCGCTTCTCACCATCGACAAGGAACTCGGCGCACGTGCCGTTACCGTTCCTACTGACTTTTCCAAGGGGGTTGCTGCAGTGCTGAAGGGTGGGGTATGACGTAAAGGATTTCTTAAGTTCGAATGACAAGGGCCCGCTACCGGCAAGACCGGAGGCGGGCCTTTTTTTATGTGCCTCTTTTAACTATGCAAGTTTATTCCCTGTGCAGGGACACCAATTTTTCAGTATGACGACGGACTTGAAAGTTATAACAATTCTTGACAACAAATACAAATAGGATATGATTCGTTGGCCATCAATTTATCCAAAAATTGTAAATTTATTAAAAGGGGGCAAGTCATGAAAAAAAGATTCCAAATCATTTTAATTTTAATGTTCGCAGTTTTGCTGCTCAGTTCAACAGCATGGGCGGCAAACCTTTATGTGGCAACGGACGGTGATAATTCTGGCTCTAATGATTGTCTGACGGAAGGCTCTCCATGCCTGACGATAAAATATTCGCTCACTCTGGCCACCGACGGTGATGTTGTCAACGTGGCGACAGGGACTTACAGTGGTGCTGGCGTGTGGGGTCTGGAGCCGGACGACGGTGTGACGCTTAAAGGGGCCGGAGCGGATACAACGATCATTTCCGGTGGCGCTGCGACTCTGTTTTGGTATCAATGGGGCCTTGCAAATCCGGCCAATACCGTTATCGAAGGATTTACCTTGGACACTACCGGTACTGCAATTTATATTAATCCAGGGACAGGAGAGACCATCTCCCCCACCATAAGAAATAATATTATATCCAGTCAGATATATATTGAAGCTTGGGGTGGAGGGATTGCAAACCCTGTGATCGAGAACAACACCATAACTGGTAGTGGCCATGGTATATATGTTTTGCAAAATGCGGGTGGTCAGTTTTCTGTTCACGTTTCAAACAACATCC
>CBDVDA010000211.1:0-2517 GCA_965372635.1 uncultured bacterium
ATCAGGTCGCCGCTTGAATTATCTTGCTAAACACCAGACTTGACAATAACTCAAAGTTTGGAGGAGGAAGGAAATATGTTGAAAGTTAGATCGGTACTCATGGCAATACTTTTTTTAGCAACTATCTCAGTTTCAGTCGCTTTCGCGGGGGAGCACCCCTCGGATCATCCCGCAGGGGAGCAGAGCGCCGTTACGACGGATAACATTGCCGCCGCGATTTATGCTCATGTGAAGAAGGAGAGCAAGCGAAGCGGCTATTTCACGGTTGAAGACAAAGGAAAAAAGCTCTCCCTGACGCTCGAAAAGATCCATAAGGAGAGGCTCTCAGCTGTCAAAAAGAACCTCTATTTTGCCTGCGTCGATTTTACGGAGAAAGGCGGCAAACGTTATGACATTGATTTTTTCCTGAAGGATGGGGGTGGAAGTCTGAAGGTGACTGAAACAATGGTCCACAAAGAGGACGGGACGCCGCGTTACAACTGGATGCAAAAAGGGGATTTCTGGGTAAAGAAGTCAGCGAATTAAAATTTCGATGAATATGCCGAGTGCAAGAGCTATTTCTTGCTCCCGGCATATTCTTTTATGGGGTGTATGCAATAAGATAGGGGTCAGGCGCGTGGAAGCATATCGTAAATTTGTTCTACCCCTTCATCCATATCGATGAATTCTATGCCTATATTATACCTGCCGCCCATATCGATGATGTGACTTCTTTCATCGACCCTGACGACGACCCCTTCGGTCTTGAAAAACCTGTTTTCTTCATCTCTTATGGTAAAGTGCAGGCGGGTCCCCTCCCCCAGCATATGTCTTGAAGTTATGAGCATTCCTTTTTTGGAGATATCTTTTCCAAAAACAATGTACCCGGGTGGATCGCTCATCTCGTAAATAACGGTTCTTTTCAAATAAAGCCTCTCACTCTCTCTTTTTTCTTCCATTTGAGTCCTTTCCCTTTTTTGCATTGTAATTAAGAAGATTTTTACATAAAATTTGATAATTGTCTACTGCCCAGATGGACAGTCTTGTAGAAGAGAGTTTCGTCTCTAATGAATTGGAAGGCCATTTTATCGAATGAATAATTCAATCGAAATAATCTCTCCCATAAACCTGGTACTTGCCTTTGTCCCCGTCCTTATTGTCGTCGGGATTCTCTATAAATGGTCCCTCGGCTACGGCAATGCTCTCTATGCGATCTCGCGTATGCTCGCCCAACTCCTGCTGGTCGGCTATTTCCTTACTTATATCTTCGAATCGGATAGCGTATGGGTGGTCCTGGCCGTACTCGCGGTGATGGTCTTTTCCTCCAGCTGGATTGCGCTCGGTACGGTTAAAGAAAAACAGAAGTCCTTATATTCGAAGGCCCTCATGTCGATCACCCTCGGCGGTGGGATAACACTGCTGCTTATTACGCAAGCAGTCCTCGATCTCAACCCATGGTACCGACCTAGCTACTTTATCCCTCTCGCGGGGATGATCTTTGCCAACGCCATGAACAGTGTCAGCCTCGCGGCAGACCGGCTTTCGGCAGAATTGGAAAAAAGCGGGAACTACAATGAAGCGCGAAACAGCGCATTCAGGGCCTCCCTCATTCCCATTACCAACTCCCTCTTCGCCGTTGGGATTGTCTCGCTGCCGGGAATGATGACGGGCCAGATACTCTCCGGCGTGTCTCCCATCGTGGCGGCGCGCTACCAGATCATGGTTATGTGTATGATATTCGGCGCCGCCGGGATATCTTCGGCTTTCTTTCTTACGCTGGTGAGGAGAGATTTTGCGGCGGAGAGTGATTGATTGAGAGGAGGAAGAGACGTTGACCAATGTTGAGATAGAGACACTCTCCTTCTCCGATCTGTCGCGGGAATTGAAGGAAGAACTCCGCCGGGAGGCGAGGGTTTGCTTTCCCCAATACCGGGAAATATACAATAACCGTTTCTACTTCGAATCTACGCCCTCTGTCGTGTTCATCGCAAGGGTCGATGGCCGGATAGCCGGTTTCAGGAATCTCGTGGAGAGGACGTGCCGGATAGGCGGTTTCTATGTGAGGATTGCGGGCGTCTCCCTCGCCGTCAACCCTGATTTCCGGGGGCGCGGTATTGCCACGAGACTGACGGAACATATGCTCTACTATGTTCGTACTACCGGTTTCGATATGGTTATGGCCTTCGTTATCTGTCATATTGCCGCCCATATTCTTGAAAAGGTTGGATTTGAAAAGACTACGACTCCCGTGCGGTTTATCGACAGTGAGACGGAAAAGAAAATGCTGGTGGAGGATTCCACCTACGTGCTTGATCTGAAGGGAGGCGCAATCATAAAAGCGTTGAATGAGGCAGAAGAGATCGATGTCGGCAGGGGAGTATGGTAGGAACAAAGATCATGGAATCTTTTTATAATTTAAATTATTAGATCACTACTGTCCGGTTAACTTTTAATTGAAACCATCTAACATTGTGTATTTAAAACGATAATTTCGTATTTAATTTTTTTCGATTTGAATTCGACCTGCTTTTCCTGGTT
>CBDVDA010000212.1:0-2436 GCA_965372635.1 uncultured bacterium
CAGGCTCCGATATGAAGACCTCGATTAAAGAGGCCAGGTTTGGACGCGAGCTATGGAAGGAATTTTTGCTGGCGGCTCTTATGCTTTTGATAATCGAATCTCTTCTGGGAAAAACCTCGCCACCGAAAAGAGCAGAGGCATAATATGAGGTGGCTTCTCCCGGCTATTTTGTTGCTTAGCTTATCGGCCTCCTGCAGGGAGAAATACGAGATAACAAATAACACCCGGCCGGGAGGCTATGCCCTGGGAGAGAGGATTTCACTGAAATTTTCTCTATCCGGCAACGACGATTTCCCCGACTCCCTGTCAGTCCACGTACTCGAGAAAAAAACCGGTTATACATATCTCGCCCGGGCTCTCCGGGGAGAGTGCGACGATGTCTGTCACTACGAATGTATCTGGGACGGCCGTAAGCCGGATGGAAGCTGGCCTGCCGGCGGGCGTTATCTGGTTTGTGCGTTCGCTGAGCTAAACGGAATGGTTTATTCGGATACGGTTTTAATCGGTCTGGCCGACTGACGATCGGGGAGATATAGTGGTGAAAGGACTTGCCTCAATATAATGTCATGTCTTAAAATCATGACGGCGGCGCCGTTTCAAGGAGGGTGGCGTCGCCTTCGTATATCGGAAGGGGGATATTGGTGAGCGATAAGAAAAGCCGCTTAAAA
This sequence comes from uncultured bacterium, assembly GCA_965372635.1. Taxonomy (GTDB): domain Bacteria; phylum Desulfobacterota; class JADFVX01; order JADFVX01; family JADFVX01; genus CBDVDA01. The sequence goes on from CBDVDA010000212.1 coordinate 669, forward strand.
GAGATCCTGCTTGAAAAGGCGGTTAAGTTCGGCGATTTCACGCTGGCTTCGGGTCAGAAGTCTACCTATTACATCAACGGCAAGTTGGCCACGCTCGATTCGGAGGGCCTCAACCTGACGGCGGAGATCATGCTTGATATGCTTGAGGATACCGACATCGATGCCATCGGCGGCCCGACCCTCGGAGCCGATCCCATAATCGGCGCCGTCATCGCGCTGGCACACAATCGCGGCCGCAGGCTGACCGGCTTTATCGTTCGCAAGGAATCAAAAGATCACGGCACCAAAAGCCTCATAGAGGGGCCGGTTGCGAAAGGGATGAAGGCTGTCATCATCGAGGATGTGGCCACCACCGGCGGCTCGGCCACCAAGGCCATCGAGGCGGCAAGGGCGCACGGATGCGAGATCGTCAAGGTTATGGTAATCGTCGACAGAGACCAGGGCGCCAGAGAGCATTTTCAAAAGCTGAATATACCATACGAGGCGATTTTCTCTAAAGAGGAGCTGGGGCTGTGATACAATTTGGAATGGAGGTTATATGAATACATCAACAAAGAAGCTCCGTTGCCCTCTATGCCGCTCACCGCTTACGCAGACACGCTATTACGAAATTATCGGTCTTTGGGAAGAGAGAGCACGATTGGAAAAGAGTCTGAAAGACAAATTGAAGGATCTTCGAGAAGAAAGGAAGAAATTTATTGAGGAGAAAAAATCCATCAAGGCTCAGATGAAAAAGGAGAAGAAAAAAGCTGTAAAAGAGGCTGAAGAAAAAGGGAAAAAGAAAGAAAAGGCTCGGGCTGACAGACTAGCTAAGTCGTTACAGGGACTTATAGAGAGAGATCAAGAACAAAGAAAGCAGATCAGAGAATTGCGGGATCAACTTAAGAAGGGCACAACTCCTCAGGTGGAAGGGCTGAATCTCGAAGAAGAGCTCGCCCGGAGCCTTAGGAAGGAGTTCGCTCAGGATAAGATTGAACGCCATGGGAAAACGGGAGATGTTTTACAGCGCGTTAATTTCAGGAACAAGCAGATCGGAATAATATTATATGAATGCAAAAAGACGGCCAAGTTTAATAAGTCTTTTATCGAACAAACAAGAAGAGCTATGGTTGCGAGGAGAGCTACTTATGGAGTACTGGTGACCACTGCGTCCAAGAAAGAGACAGCTGGCTTTTGGGTAGAAAAAGAGATTATTATTGTGCATCCTTATGGAGCTTTGTATATAGCCAAAGTTCTCCGCAATTGGATTATAGAAATTCATTCTCTAAAAATCAGTGAGAAAGAGGTGCAAAATCGGGCAAACGAGCTGATGAAATTCATTAAGAGCGATGATTTCAAAAGCATTGTAAGGGATAGTATTCATCGGACGAGGTCTTTGAATGAGATGTTGGTAAAAGAAATGAAAACTCACAAAAGAGTATGGGGGGAGAGGTTTTCACACTATGATAAAATACACGATAACGTGAGCGGCATCGAACTTATCAGTTCAGGAATTCTAAAAGGGCTACCGACCGAAGAGGCATTGGCACAACGCAAGCTCAAGCAATTGCCATCGCCCGAATTTCAAACATGACAATTGGGGCTAATTACCCTTCTTCTTCGGATAGTCATGGACGCATTTATAACTTCACTATCACAATCAGGAAAAGACCGAGAAGGCTGCTTTTGGTTACCTCCTCCCCAAAAACGGCAACATAAACCCGGTTTTTCCGGCGTATTTTCCCCACTCCTCTCCAAATTTCAAAGCCAGCGCTTTATCTTCCAATTT
>CBDVDA010000213.1:0-2155 GCA_965372635.1 uncultured bacterium
CATGCTTGGGATCTGTGCGGGGGGTGCCGGGTAACCGGCATTCCTACCGTGTACTACACATTCCACATGCTCAACTTTTCTTCCGTCCTTTTCAAGACCTTCCCATACTCCAAAGGCAAAAGAAATTGAGGATGAGTTCACATTACACTAAACAATTGTTGAAAGGTTTAAAAAGGCTTCAATTAAAGAACAATCGAACAGGCTCAATAAATTTCATTAAAAAGGCCGAGCAGATGGGGCACGACCTGTTTTTTCCGCGACAACACCTCTTTCAGTTCGTAAACATTTTCTTGCAACCGTGGATAATCCATACCGAAGATTACTTCCTTTTCTGCGGAAACAAGCAAAAGGGAGGTCCCGGCAACAATGTCGGTCACCAGCAAGGAGGAGAGTTTCAGCCCTTTTTCTTTCCTCACACCTTCGAGTTCTTTAAACAGCCTCCCCTTCTCTTCTGAAAACTCTTCGAAGCCGATCGTTTCAACCTGACCGATTCCGAAATCATGCCCCTTTGCAGAAAATATTTTGAAGTCGCTCTTAATCACCTCCTCAGCCGTCCTCTTCTTCAGGCTCGATGATGCTGAGAAGAGTTCTTTGCCGAAGGCTTCATAACTTAAAGCCGCCTTCTCTTCCAGCCAGGGGATGATCGCCCGGTCCCGCACCGTCACTGTCGGTGATTTGAGAAGCACCGTATCGGAAAGAACGCCCGAAAGAAGCAGGCCCGCCGTCTCCCGTGCCGGTTCGACACCTTTCTGCCGGTAGAGTTCGGCCACTAATGTAGAGGTGCTTCCCACCGGTTCGCATAAAAAGGTAATCGGATAAGAGGTATGAAAATTCCCGAGCCTGTGGTGATCGATCACCTCTTTGATTCTCACTCTATCGGCGCCGTCCACCGCTTGGGAAAGTTCGTTATGATCGACCAGTATGAGGCTCGTCGCCGATTCCTTTAGCAGATTGCTCTTCGTAACAATCCCCCTGATCCGCCCCTCCTTATCGGTCACCACAAACCCCCTTTCACCGCTCCCGGCCAGCCTGCGCCTGAGATCCTCAACAGGTTCATCAGGAAAGGCCGTCTCAAAAGAGCGATTGCAAACCCGACTCGCCGGGCGGCTTAAGCGAACCATCAACGCCGTTGTGGCCGAATCATAGGGAGAGGTGATGACGCTCACCCCCTCCGATTTCGCCTGATCTATGATAGAGCGGTTCACTTCGAGGCCGCCCGTCACAATCAGCAGTCCCACCCCTTTTTCCACCGAGGTTCGTTGGATGCCCTCCCTGTCCCCTACGATGACGATGCAGTTCTCAGTTACTCCTCCTTCAAGCACCTTCAGGAAGGAAGCCTCCTCCATGGCAGCCACGTAAACATGAAATTCTCTCTCTTCGTTCCCAAGATAATCAGTGGCCACCCCGGCAGTGAGAGTATCCACGATATTTACAAAGGAGGTAAAAACTTTTCTCGACGCCTCAGTATCCACTTGGCCAATATGGAATTTTGCTATATCAAGAGAAGAGAGGACGCCCTTCGGGCGGTCTTCTTCGTCCAGTACCGGCACGAAACGGATATTTTTATCCCGGATAACCTCCATCACCCTGAAAAGAGGGGTGTTCTCCCTCACGGTACTCATCTCCTCCGTCATCACATCCTGCGCCCGTGGATAGACGTTAGAGAGAAACCTCGGCGGATCGACGCCAAAATATTCGAGAACAAAGGCAGTCTGGGGATTGATGTCCCCCGCCCTTGCAGCGGTCACATTCTCTACTCCCTCGGCACGTTTAAGTTCAGCCAGCGCAATTGCCGAACAGATGGAATCGGTATCGGGGTTTTTATGCCCGATCACATAGGTGACTTCTCGTTTATCTCTCTTCATCCCCTCACATTCTCCGTCACTATTGAAAGAAAATCGTATTGCCAATTTCCCGGATTATACCATACTGTTCCCTTCAAATTAACGACTTTTAAGGAGAAACTGTGTGCAACTGCTATCATCCCCTTGACAACAGAAGAGAGTCACAGGCAAACTAATGGAAAACTCGCAATACCGTCATCCACAGATTTAACAGATTATTGGTTTGACCTGTCTGCGTTAATCTGCGTCCTAATTGTTTTATATGATTCATCACTTTACTCCGCAAGACACAACATCTTGTATGTCACAGT
>CBDVDA010000214.1:0-2018 GCA_965372635.1 uncultured bacterium
CCGAAGGGAGTGTGGCAATCTATTTCATCTTGAGATAGCCACGTCGCTGTGCTCCTCGCTATGACAACTAAGGAAGTCTGCATTAGCGCCAGCATATTGTTAGTCGGCATAGCCGACCGCCTGCAAGGTGGTGTAGAATATGGCTGTCTGGATAGGGGACAATCTCTCGGTTTTGATTGCATGAGTTGATGAGAAGGAGTAATTCATGGCTGCGACCGATGCGGGAATTTCTGCTATACGTAACATCGCCCTGGTAGGTCATGAAGGATCCGGAAAAACAACCCTGGTAGAGAGCTTTCTTAAAGAAGCCGGCGTCATACAAAAGATGGGGCATGTTAAGCAGAAGAATACAACCAGCGACTACGACCCTGATGAAAAAGAGGCTGGGCATTCATTTAACTGTTCGACCATCTCGTTTTCGTACAATGGGGTGAACTTCAACCTTCTCGATCTTCCCGGCAGCGCCGACTCCATCGGTGACGTGCTTGCCGCGCTGCGTGTGGTGGGATGCGCGCTTATCTGCGTGGACGCGCTGCACGGCGTCAAGATAAATACTTTAAAGGTATGGCAGGAAGCGGAGCGGTTGGGCCTCACTCGGATAATTGTAATAACCCGCCTTGACGCTGAGAACGTCGATTTCGCAAAAACTCTTAAAGAAATTCGCAATCACTTCGGCGAGAGGTGCATCCCGCTGGTTTTGCCGGACGGTTCGGGCGAATCGTTTAAAAGTTTGACGAATTCATATCACACAGGGAGCGACGCGTCGGGTGAGGTGGCAAGCGTTCATACCGAACTTATTGAAGACATAGTGGAAGCGGACGAAAAACTGATGGGCAAATATCTCGAGGGGTCGGAACTTGCAGACGAGGAGGTTAAAGACGCTTTTCAAAAATCGATGATAGACGGGACAATCCACCCTGTATTGACAGTCGCCGCCGAAAAAGGGATAGGCACAAAGGAAGCTCTCGACATCCTCGCGGAGATATCACCGCCGCCTGGCCTCATTCAAAGAAAGGCGGTAAAGGGGGGGGAGGAGATAGTTCTTGACGGAAGCGGCGGACTGGTCGGCTTCGTTTACAGAACGGTCTCGGACGAATTCGTTACACGCATATCCTATATGCGGATTTTATCTGGCAAACTTCAAGCGCAATCAGGGTTCGTTAACCGGCGTAGTGGCAAAACGGAGAAGATAAGCGGGGTTTACAAAGTGTGCGGCAAAGAGTTAAAGAGCGTCCCGGAGGCTGGGGCGGGCGATATCGTTGCCGTTACCAAGGTGGAAGATATTATGGCAGGCGATACGATAACGGATGATAAGACGGATGTGACGGTAGAAGGAATCACTTATCCCGTTCCGATGGTGTCACTCGCGGTCAAACCGAAAAGCCGGGGCGATGAGCAGAAAATAGGATCGGCGCTTAAGGAGATGGAAGAGGACGACAAGACATTCAAAGTTGTGCACGATGAACAGACCGCCGAGCTGGTGATAAGCGGGATGTCCGACCATCACCTTTCCCTTATGCTGAAACGGTTAAAGCGCAGAAGAAAAGTGGAAGTGGATACATCTACCCCGAAGATTCCATACAGGGAAACCATCACAGGCAAGGTGGAGAGGGCTGAGTACCAGCACAAAAAACAGTCTGGCGGTGCCGGACAGTACGCGAAGGTCTTCTTAAACATCGAACCGAAAAAGCGCGGCGAAGGGTACGAGTTCATAGACAAGATAGTGGGCGGCGTTATAGACGGACCGTTAAAACCTTCAGTGGACAAGGGCATACAAACCAAGATGAAGGAAGGCGTCATTGCCGGGTACCCGGTTGTGGATGTCTGCGTTACGCTGGTGGACGGGAAGATGCATCCGGTCGATTCAAAAGACATCGCCTTCCAGATAGCGGGGAGGGAGGCTTTCAAACTTGGTTTCCTGCAGTGCAATCCTGTAATCCTGGAGCCAATCGTAAAGATGGATGTCGTCGTCCATCAGGAAAAAATGGGCGACATTATCGGCGATATCAACAGCAGGC
>CBDVDA010000215.1:0-1877 GCA_965372635.1 uncultured bacterium
GGGACAAAAACTCGCTTCGCTCAAACAGTTTGTCCCCTTTTCCCGCACTCACCTGCTTCACTCGGCTTCGTTGAAAAGGGTTAGAAAAGATTGCCAAACCCTTTTCAGGGTAAAGCAAGGCCACATCCTCTGAACGTAAAATATTTATTAATTAGAGGATTTGTTTATTATAGACCAGATTCTCATCCCTTACAAAATGTTTATTCTTTATCAGTGAATTCCCGCAGGATCGATATACTCGAACTGGCGCCGATCCTGTCGGCACCGGCCTCCAGCATTGCGAGGGCCTGAAAGAGTGTTTTTAACCCGCCCGATGCCTTCACTTTTATTTGGCCCGCTGATTGCGAGGCAAGGAGTTCCACGTCTTCCACGGTTGCTACGCCGGGACCGAAGCCTGTCGATGTTTTAACGTAATCGCCTCCTCCGGCGATGACGAGGTCGCAGGCGGCCCTCTTTTCGTCATCGGTCAGGTAGCAGGTCTCGATGATTACCTTCACTGTTTTTTCTCCGGCCACTTTCTTGATGGCGTGGATTTCCTCACGCACCGCATCGTGGTTTCCCGATTTGAAGGTGGTGATATTCATCACCATATCGATCTCATCAGCTCCCTTTTTAAGCGCCTCATTCGCCTCCCCTATCTTTGTGGTCGCTGTCTGGAAGCCGAGGGGAAAGCCGATGACAGTTCCTGTCTTTACTGGCGTTCCTTTCAATAGAGAGACGGCGAGTTGAACATAACAGGGGGGGATGCAGACGGAGGCGAAGGGGTAGTGTCCGGCTTCTTCGAGGAATTGGCTCATCTCCTCTTCGTTAACCTCGGGTTTGAGAAGGGTCTGGTCGATATGTCCCGCAAGTTCATCGGTTGTCATTTTTTTTCTCCGTGGATTAGTTCAATGATGGTTACCTCCGGGGGCGAGAGAACCCGGAAGGGCGGCCCCCAGGTGCCGCTCCCTCTGCTTGTGTAGAGTTTTGACCCCTTGGCGAGCGTGTAAAGCCCGGCAATGTAAGGGTAAGAGAACTTGACTGCAAGCCAAAAGGGGAATATCTGCCCCTTGTGGGTGTGGCCGGAGAGTTGAAGGTCGAAGAGCCCCTCCGATTTTTCGCCGATCACCGGCCTGTGTTTTAAAAGGAGGGTGAATTTTTCCTGTGGCAGATTGGAGAGGAGTTCCTCTTCGTCCACCGCCCGGTACTCACTCCTCGTCTTTCCCGCCGGGTCGTCCACGCCCGCGATGTTGATGAGGCCGCTGATAGTGGCCCCGCTCTCTCGAAGGACGACGAAGCCCGCCTGCTTCGCAAAAGCGAGGGCGTTTTCGAGGCCCGCGTAATATTCATGGTTTCCCGTGATGGCGTATTTGCCGAGCGGGGGCTGGATCGCCTCGAAGAGGGAAGAAATTCCGTCCACCTCGAAGGCCTGCCCGTCGAAGAGGTCGCCCGTGGAGACGAGGATGTCCGGCTTCTCTCTCTTGACGATGTCGAGTATTTTTTTCAGCCTCCTTTCCCGCACGATGAGGCCGAGATGGACGTCGGAGATCTGGGCGATCTTTATCCTCCCTGCCTCGCGGGGGATTTTGGGGGAGGTGATAACGACTCGCTCCGTCCGGATGTTATTCGCCTCGAAGAAACCGTAGGTGGCGGCAACGGTGGCGATGAGGAGGGGGATAAAAAAACGGACTACAGCAGAGGGGAGAAGGGCACTCAGGTCTGTTTTGGAAATGAGGGAAAGTGCGTAGAGTGCGAGGCGGCCTATGTCGATGACGAGGGAGACGGAGACGAAAAGGAGGAGCAGCCCCATCCAGCAATAGGCGGAGAAGGAGAGCAGCCTTGCGGCAAGCTCATACCCGAGTATTTCGATAAGGCGGACGAGGATGGGGGAAAGGACC